>NZ_JADPZX010000001.1:4275000-4597500 GCF_015712165.1 Streptomyces spinoverrucosus
GATGGTGAGCGACTTGGCTGTCGGCTTGTTCTCCTCGGCGCTCTTGTCGTTCTCGTCCGTCGTCTGGGACTTGTTCGGGTCGTCCGACTGGGTGCCGCGCTCCATCAGGGCGTCCGCGAGCTGCCAGCTGCCCAGCCCCAGCGCGGCGATGAGCAGCGCGGACACCGCCCACTTCAGGGCCTTGCCGGTACGGCTCTGCAGCGGGGGCGGCGGGGACGACACCGGCTGGTTGGTGCCGGGGTGCGGTGCGGGGCGGCCGTACGTGCCCTGCTGGTATGTCGTGCGCTGGTAGTCCGGCGGGGCGGTGAACGCGGGCTCCGGCGGGCGGATGCGGGGCATCTCGCCGATCGCCTTCACCAGCTCCTCCGGCGTTGTGCAGGGGGACTCGTGCCGGGAGGCGGTCGCGCCGTCGTTGGCGAGCGCGCGCATGGCGAGCTCCGACAGGCCGCGGTGGACGCCGGCGCGCACCTGGTCCGGGGGGATGAGGCCGACGTCCTTGGGCAGCCCCGACAGACCGTAGGCGTCGCTCTCGTACGGCCAGCGCTGGGTGAGCGTGGCGTACAGCAGGGCGCCGATCGCCTCGGTGTCGGTGCGCTGCGGGGTGTCGGAACTGATCCCGCGCAGGGCGGCGTTCACGGCCAGGCCGCGGATACGCCACTGTCCGGAGGACGTGCGCAGGACGGCGTTGGGGTTCAGCCGGAGATGGGCGAGGCCTTCGCGGTGGGCGGCGGCCATGGCGGCGGAGACCTGACTGACCATCTGGTAGGCGTCGTGCGGCTCCAGCGGGCCCGAGGACAGGAGCGTGGTGAGCTCCGTGGCGTCGGGCAGCCACTCGTGCACGACGTACACGAGGTCGTTCTCCTCGACGGCGTCGAGGACCTGGACGAAGCGTGGATCACCGAGCAGCGCGGAGGCGCGGGCCGCGGCCAGCACGGAACGGGCCCGGGCATGGTCCGCGGGCAGGACATGTACGCCGACGGCGCGGCGCAGCTTCTCGTCCACCGCACGCCAACTGCTGAAACCGTCCAGACGGGTGACACAGTCCTCGAGGCGGTAGCGTCTGGCGAGTTTGTGACCGCTGTGCAGTTCGGGCGGCGAGGTCTTCTCTCCGGGACCCTCGGTCCCGCCACTCCCCTGTGCCACGTCGTGTTCCGTGTCCCGCTCCGGGTTCTTGGCCACCCCGTCGGCCGTGGACTGGTCCGCCTGATCCGCCTTGGCGGTCAGCGGCTCGTCGCCGCTGTTGTCTGCCACGTCGACGGCAGCCGTGCTCCGTTCCGCCACCGTCGTTCCTGCCTCCCCATCCATAGCGCGCCGGCCGAACTCCGTTGCGCGCCGTCCGACGCCGAAACCAATTGTGCCCACAGTCCGCCGCTATGCACGACACGCGGTGGCGGACGATGGTTGTGCGCGTACCCCCCGATTCAGCGGCCCAGACGCCCTCGGACCATACCCACGAGCGAGTTCAGCTCCTCGATGCGCATGCGGCGGGCGGCGACGTAGAAGATGCCCAGCAGGACGGCTCCGCCGGCCACCAGCGCGGCGAGGGAACCGGCGACGCCCTGGCCGAGCGCCTGAGTGATGTAGTAGCAGGCCGCGCCGCTCAGCAGCGCCGCCGGCACCGAGGCGATGCTCAGGCGCGCGTACGTCCGCATCACCCGGGTCCCGTCCAGGTCGCCGCCGAGCCGCTTGCGCAGCCGGCGCCAGGCGACACCGACGCCGATCACGTAGGCGAGGCCGTAGGAGGCGGCCATGCCGACGACGGCCCAGCGGGCGGGGAGCAGGGCGTAACACAGGCCCGCAGCCCCGGCGTTGACGGCGGCGACGATGACCGTGTTGTAGAAGGGGGTGCGGGTGTCCTCGTAGGCGTAGAACGCGCGCAGGACGACGTACTGCACGGAGTAGGGGATCAGGCCGAGGCCGAAGGCCATCAGCATGAAGCCCATGTTCGTGGCCGAGGTGGTGCCCGAGGAGCCGAACATCAGCGTGCACATCGGGACGCCGAGCGCGAGGAAGCCGAAGGCGATCGGCACGATCGCGACGGCCGTCGTGCGCAGGCCCTGGGAGATGTCGTCGCGGACGGCGCCCGCGTCGTCCTCGGCGGCCGAGCGGGAGATGCGCGGCAGCAGGGCGGCCATCAGGGAGACGGTGATGATGGCCTGCGGAAGGCCCCAGATCAGCTGGGCGTTGGCGTAGGCGCTGAAACCGGTACCGTCGATTCCCGTGTCCGAGACCGCTGCGGTGGCCAGCTGGGTGACGACCAGCGCGCCCGCTTGGTTGGCCAGGACGAACAGGATCGTCCACTTGGCGAGCATCGCGGCCTTGCCGAGGCCGTGGCCCTTCCAGTCGAAGCGCAGGCGCAGCCGGAACCCGGTCTCGCGCAGATACGGGATCATCGCGAGCGCCTGGACGACGAGTCCGAGCAGGACACCGATGCCGAGCAGCCGCTCGCCCTGCGGGGGAATGTTGTCGACCGTCATGTTGGAGTCGGCGGCGCTGCCGTACACCCAGAGGAACATGCCGAGCGTCGCGATGATGACGATGTTGTTCAGGACCGGAGTCCACATCATCGCGCCGAAGCGGCCGCGCGCGTTGAGGATCTGACCCATCACCACATGGACGCCCATGAAGAAGATCGTGGGCAGGAAGTAGCGGGTGAAGGTGACCGCGGTGTCGTTGGCCGCGGGATTCGTGGCAACGGGGTTCGACAGCGCGCGCACCAGGAGCGGCGCGGCGTACATGGCGAGCACGGTGAGCGCACCGAGGGTCACCATGACCAGGGTCAGCAGCCGGTTGGCATAGGCCTCGCCCCCGTCGTCGTCCTCCTTCATGGAGCGGACGAGCTGCGGCACGAAGACCGAGTTGAGGCCGCCGCCGACGGTCAGGATGTAGATCATGGTCGGCAGTTGGTACGCGACCTGGAAGGTGTCACCGAGCAGGCCGACGCCCAGCGCCGAGACGATCATCGCCGACCGGATGAACCCGGTGAGACGGGACACCATCGTGCCCGCCGCCATCACGGCGCTCGACTTCAGCAGACCCCCGGCCCGTCCGCCCTTGGCCGGGGCTGCGGGGGTCGCAGCGGACTCGGTGGCGGCTCGCGGCGTGGGCTCCTGGTACTGCTCGGCGGGCGCCTGGGCACCGCCGTACTGAGCCTCCGGGGCGTGCGCTCCCTCGTGCTGTCCCGCCGGACCCTGCCCGGTTCCCGGCGCGGTGCTGGGACCCGGCACGCCAGGGTGGTCCATCGGTGGGCGGACGCCGGTCTGCTGCTGGTCCCGGAACAGGTGCGCGAAGGCGTCGGGCTCGTGGCGCTGGTCACTGGCCTGGGTGACCAGGTCGTCGACCCCCACGTACTGGGTCGTGCGCGGGTCGTCGCCGTACGGCAGGTGCTGCGTGGGGCCCGCCGGCTCGGGTGCCGGCGTCTGCGCCCACACGCGCGGGTCAGGGGCGTACGGCGACTGCGGCGGCTGGGCGTACAGCTGCTGCGGCGGCGGGTACGTACCCGGGGGCGGCGGCGGGTGCGCGGCGCGGTCGTAGAGCGCCTCGGTGACCGGGTCCTGGGCGGCGAGGTCCTGCGCCCGGTACGGGTCCTGCTCGTAGGCGTCCTGGAGGTACATGTCCGCGGGGTGCTGCGGCGGCACCTGGCCGTGCTCGGGCGGCGGGCCCTCGGGGTGGCCCGAGCTGCCCGCAGCCTGGCCGCGGTCACCGTCGTACGGCGCGTTCATGGTTACCCCACCTCATCGTCCCGGGCCCACCGGCCGCGACATATCAACGGTCCACTCTCTCACCCGTCCCGGACGGGTCTGCGCTTTCCGCTGGGGTGTCCGGCCCAGGGTCACTCGGCTGCTCCGGGTCGCCTGCCCCGGGCCGGGGTCCCGACTCCTCCTTGAGACGGTCGGCGGGGTCCTCGGGGTTCTGCGCACCCTCGGTGGGGTCGTCGGCCGTGTCCGGGCCCTCCTCCGCGGCCTCCCGGGCGGCGGCGCGCTTGCGCTGGGTGTACATCCGGAAGCCGGCGAGGACGAGCAGCAGGACTCCGCCGCCGATGACCAGCATCACCGTGGCGGTGATCTCGGTGACCCTCACGTCGAAGTAGACGGGCAGGCCGTAGGGCTTGCCGTCCTCCGTGAACAGCTGGGCCTTCACGGTCACCCGGCCGTTGGCGTTGGCGGACGTGGCGAACTTCACGGACTGGCTGTGTCCGCCCGAGACGGTGACGGGCTGCTCGTCGTAGGCACTGCCGCCGATCTCCAGCCGGGTCGGGCTGGTCGAGGTGAGCCGCAGGAACAAGTGGTCCACGTCCTGCACCAGGTTGTTCTGGACGGTCACCGGGATCGTGGCGCTGCGGCCGGAGAGCTTGGTCTCCGACTTGTCGATCAGCGTGACCCCCGCGGCGAGGCCGTCGAGGTAGTCCTCCACATCGTCGCGGTAGTTCTGCGCCTCGGTGGCCCGGCCGCGCCACGACGTGGACATCTCACGGTTTATGGCCCGCCCGAAGGGCGTCACCACCCGGGACTGGTCGGTGAGGATCACCCGGAAACCGTCGAGCTTGGCCTGCGTCCGCGCGATCTGCTCGAAGGCCGTGCGCGGCAGTTCCTGCTTGCGCAGCGAGGAGGGGTAGTCGTAGCCGGACGGCACCTTCCTGGTGGCCGCGGGATCCGGCTTGGCCTTGGCGGCCGCGCTGAGGTTCTGCGGCTCGCTCCAGCCGCCGCTCTGCAGTGCCGTGATCGCCTCCGCCATGGCCCGGGCCTGGCTCGCGGTCGGCATGCGCTGCGGCGCGACGACGATGCTGCGCTGCTGGTTCGTCTGGAGGTTGAGGGCGAGGCTCTGGGCGAGGAAGCGCTGCACCGACAGCGTCTTGGCGGACGCCTTCGTCAGATCGCCCTGGAAGGCCGTCGACAGCCGCGCGTCCGCGACCACCGCCGTGGTGCCGCCGCCGATGGGGCGGGCCGCGGACGGCGCGTACGACAGCCCGCCGGTCTCCTCCAGGCTGTCGCTGCGGGCGATCACCTTGTCGGCGCCGGCGGAGGTGGCGACCTTCACGATCGACGGGTCCACGGCGCCGTCTACGGGCCAGGCGAAGTCGGTGTTGGGCTTCACATGGAGGATCGGCTCCACCGTGTTGGCGACGACGTCCGTGGCCTCCTTGAGGCGGCTCAGCGAGCCGGTGACGTTCGTGCCGTTGTGGGCGAGGGACGCCAGGTCCGGGTCGCCGTAGGGCAGGGCGACGACCTCCTTGCCCGCCACCGCCTTCTGCAGATCGGCCAGCCACTGCTTGGCGACCGCCTGGTGCGTGCCCCCCGTGGTGGTGTCACCGTCGCCCCGGACGCGGTAGCCGCGGGCCATCGCGTCGACGGAGGCCAGGAGGTCCGGGTCGATCATCCAGGTGACGTCGAGGTCCCTGCCCAGCGACACGAGCTGCTCCAGGCGGCCGCCCGGGGAGATCTCCTTGGCCAGGTCGTCGTCGAGGAAGACCGGAGTCTGCTGCTCGTTCGAACCCGTCTCCGCCGTCATGTGCGCGGTCGAGATCAGCGGCCACAGGAACGTCGTCTTCGTCGTCGTGTCCGCCTGCTCGGGCTGCCAGGGGAGGAACGTCCGCTGTATGCCCAGCACCTGGTCCCAGGGCTGCGCGGACGTCTCGCCCGAGAGGGCGACGCCGAGCTGGTAGACGCCGCTCCCGCCGAGGTCCAGCTCGTCGATCGGCACCGAGATGCTGAAGCGCTGGGCGACGCCCGGCGTGAGCCTGGCGAACTGCTGGCGGTACTCGTCGTCGATCTCCGTGCCGTCGGAGCCCTGGGAGTAGCCGGTGCGCTTGGCGGCGCTGTCGATCGACGAGCGGGTGGTCATCTCGGGACCCATGCGCAGGTCCACATGGGCGTCGGTGACCGTCTGCTTGCCGTTGTTGGTCACCGTGCCGGAGACGGTCAGCGTGTCGCCCTCCGTGGGGGCGCTGGGGCTGAGCGAGTCGACGGCGACGGTGACCGTGCGGGAGCCGGAGGCCTGCTGCGCGGAGGTCTGCCCGGCGGCGTCCGCTGCGGGGGCGGCGGGCAGCTGGAACAGCCCTGCCAGCAGCGGCGCCCCGGCCAGCAACGCTCCGGTACGCCTCAGCCACCGGCGGGCAGGTGAGGGACTCGTCCCCTGGAAGTCTGCCGCCTCGGCCACGCGCTCGCCCGTCCCTCGTCGTCGTCAGTGGTCGTCGGAATGTGCGTCCACGCATGGTAACGAGACGCGCTGAGGGGAAGTGCCGCGGTCTGCTCCACAAGATCGGGGGAGCCGGGGCCGCTGTCCTGAATGTGCCCCTATAAAGAGGAACGCTTCCGTACGTCGTGAGGGCTGGGCTTGTGTCGTACTCGACGCCGGTGTTCGCACGCCCGTAATCGAGAGGCTCGCGGTCGTCCGGGCCACGTACCCTGTTCTGTTGTGCCGAACGCCAACGATGACACTGCCCTGAGTCAGGTGCCGCCCCACGCGATGAATGAGCCGCTGCGGGTCGCGCCTGTCGCCGACGACCTTGCCCGCCGCTTCCAGGAGGCCGGGTTCTCACTCGCCCTGGTCGGTGGCTCGGTCCGGGACGCGCTGCTCGGCCGGCTCGGTAACGATCTGGACTTCACGACCGACGCGCGCCCCGAGGACGTACTGAAGATCGTCCGGCCGTGGGCGGACTCCGTGTGGGACGTCGGGATCGCCTTCGGCACGGTCGGTGCCCAGAAGGACGGTTTCCAGATCGAGGTGACGACCTACCGGTCGGAGGCCTACGACCGGACCTCCCGCAAGCCGGAGGTGTCGTACGGCGACTCCATCGAGGAGGACCTCGTCCGGCGTGACTTCACCGTGAATGCCATGGCCGTCGCGCTGCCGGAGAACAAGTTCATCGACCCGCACGGTGGGCTCGACGATCTCGCGGCGCGGGTGCTGCGTACGCCGGGCACTCCCGAGGAGTCCTTCTCGGACGATCCGCTGCGGATGATGCGGGCCGCGCGCTTCGCCGCTCAGCTCGACTTCGAGGTGGCACCCGAGGTCGTCACGGCGATGAAGGAGATGTCGGGGCGCCTGGAGATCGTCTCGGCCGAGCGGGTCCGGGAGGAGCTGAACAAGCTGATCCTGTCCCGGTACCCGCGCAAGGGCCTGGCCCTCCTGGTCGACACCGGGCTCGCCGACCACGTACTGCCGGAGCTGCCGGCCCTGCGGCTGGAGAGTGACGAGCACCACCGTCACAAGGATGTCTACGACCACACGCTGATCGTTCTGGAGCAGGCGATGGCGCTGGAGGAGGACGGCCCCGACCTGACCCTCCGCCTGGCCGCTCTGCTGCACGACATCGGCAAGCCGCGGACGCGCCGTTTCGAGAAGGACGGGCGGGTCTCGTTCCACCACCACGAGGTGGTCGGCGCGAAGATGACCAAGAAGCGGATGACGGCGCTCAAGTACTCCAACGAACTCGTGAAGGACGTCTCGCGCCTGGTCGAGCTCCACCTGCGCTTTCACGGCTACGGCACGGGCGAGTGGACCGACTCCGCCGTCCGCCGCTATGTCCGGGACGCGGGGCATCTGCTCGACCGCCTCCACAAGCTGACGCGCTCGGACTGCACCACCCGGAACAAGCGCAAGGCGGCCGCGCTGTCGCGGGCGTACGACGGCCTGGAGGAGCGGATCGCCCAACTCCAGGAGCAGGAGGAACTGGACGCCATCCGTCCCGACCTCGACGGCAACCAGATCATGGAGATCCTGGGCATCAAGCCGGGGCCCGCTGTCGGCCGCGCCTACCAGCACATGCTGGAGCTCCGCCTGGAGAACGGCCCGATGGAGCATGACGAGGCGGTCGCGGCACTCAAGGAGTGGTGGGCCGAGCAGAGCTGAGGCCGTGAAGCGGGCCTATGTTTCACGTGAAACATAGGCCGGTCACGAGATCTCCCAGGATGCGAAGAGGGGCGATGTTTCACGTGAAACATCGCCCCTCACTGCTGGGGTCGGATCAGATGTCCCCGAGGCAGAGCAGGAACTCGGCCCCGTCGCCCGTCTCGGCGTAGAAGCCGGTGGCCTTCTCGACCTTGCGGCACTCGGTCTCGGCGGTGAGCTCCGAGAAGTTGCCGTCGATCTTCTTCAGGACCTTGACCTCGGCCTCGGAGGAGGTGCAGTCCACGACCTCCATGCGGTCCGAGGAGGACGAGGCGGTCTTCAGGCAGTCACCCACGGCGGCCTGATCGGCGTCGTCCCGGCTGGCGATGTAGCCGCCGATGACCGCGGTGAGGACCGCGATGACGATGACCACGTTCTTGATCGTCTTGAAGCTCAGCTTGCGACGCGGCTGCTCCGGCGGGACGGGGGCGTACGGGGCGCCCTGCTGCGGGAAGCCGGGCTGCTGGGGCTGACCGCCCTGTGGCGGGTAGGGCGCCTGGGGCTGGCCCTGCGCGTAGGGGTTCTGACCCTGCGCGAACGGGTTGCCCTGGGGCGGCGGAGTAGTCACTTGGGGGTCCCCCTGGAAACGTAGATACGAGAACGCGCGGGAACCGCGCGTAAGACCCACGTAAGTTACAGCTCTCCACTGACAACTCCGCACCCAGGAGTGGCTCTGTGGCTCTGATGTGACACTTACCGGCGTTCAAAGCGGGCCATAGCCACCGCAACCGCTGCGTAGATCACCGCCACCGTCAGTACCAGGGGGACCGAGCGCCCGTCCGGGGGCAGCATCAGGGCGGCCACTCCGGCGGCGGCGACGAAGGCGACGTTGAACAGGACGTCGTAGAGGGAGAAGACCCGGCCGCGGAAGCCGTCGTCGACCGAGGACTGCACGATCGTGTCGGTCGAGATCTTCGCGCCCTGGGTGGTGAGGCCAAGGACGAAGGCTGCGACCAGCATGGGCTCGGTGGCGAAGGGCAGGCCGAGGGCGGGCTCCAGGGCGGCGGCGGACGCCGCGCAGATGAAGATCCAGCGGCCGGGGCCGAACCGGCCGGCGGCCCACGGGGTGAGCACCGCCGCCATGAAGAAACCGGCTCCCGAGACGCCCACCGCCAGCCCCAGCAGGGCGAGTCCGTCCTCGGTGTTGGTGGTGAGCGCGTATCGGCAGAGCATCAGGAGCATGACCGTCAGGGCGCCGTAGCAGAACCGCATCAGCGTCATCGACGCGAGTGCCCAGGCAGCCTCGCGTCGTGCGGGCGCGGCGAGGTGATGGAGACCCGCCACGAGGTCGCGGTAGGTGCCGGAGAGTGCCGCCCTCAGACGTGGCTGCACCAACTCGAGGTCCGGACCCAGCAGTTCCCGCCCCATGCGCAGCGACGCCAGCGCCGAGCAGAGGTACAGCGCGGCGCCCACCAGCACCACGGCGGCATCCGAGTCCGCGATCAGCAGCCGTACGACGAAGGCGACCCCGCCGCCCGCGGTCGCGGCGAGGGTTCCGGCCGTCGGGGAGAGGGAGTTGGCCATCACCAGGCGGTCCCCGTCGACCACGCGGGGCAGCGCGGCGGACAGGCCCGCGAGGACGAAGCGGTTGACGGCGGTGACGCACAGGGCGGAGACGTAGAAGAGCCAGTCCGGGACCTGGCTGATCATCAGGACGGCTGTGGCCGAGGCCAGCAGGGCGCGCAGCAGATTGCCGTACAGAAAGACCTGGCGGCGGCGCCAGCGGTCCAGCAGGGCGCCGGCGAAGGGGCCCACCAGGGAGTACGGGAGCAGCAGGACCGCCATGGCCGAGGCGATCGCGGTGGGTGAGGCCTGACGCTCCGGGGAGAAGACGACGTAGGTGGCGAGCCCGACCTGGTACACGCCGTCGGCGCCCTGGGAGAGCAGCCGCACGACGAGCAGGCGTCGGAAGTTCCGGAAGCGGAGCAGGACGCGTAGATCACGTACGACGGCCATGGGCACAGCCTCACATACGGGGAGGGTCCCCGGGCGCACTGCCCCAGGGACCCTCAGCCCGGAAAGAGGCGAGCCTCAGCGCTCGACCTCACCCTTGATGAACTTCTCGACGTTCTCGCGGGCCTCGTCGTCGAAGTACTGGACCGGCGGGGACTTCATGAAGTAGCTCGACGCCGACAGGATCGGGCCGCCGATGCCGCGGTCCTTGGCGATCTTCGCGGCGCGCAGGGCGTCGATGATCACGCCGGCCGAGTTCGGGGAGTCCCAGACCTCGAGCTTGTACTCCAGGTTCAGCGGGACGTCACCGAAGGCACGGCCCTCGAGGCGGACGTACGCCCACTTGCGGTCGTCGAGCCAGGCGACGTAGTCGGACGGGCCGATGTGGACGTTCTTCTCGCCGAGCTCACGGTCGGGGATCTGCGAGGTGACGGCCTGCGTCTTGGAGATCTTCTTGGACTCCAGGCGCTCGCGCTCGAGCATGTTCTTGAAGTCCATGTTGCCGCCGACGTTCAGCTGCATCGTGCGGTCCAGGATGACACCGCGGTCCTCGAACAGCTTCGCCATGACGCGGTGCGTGATGGTGGCGCCGACCTGCGACTTGATGTCGTCACCGACGATCGGGACGCCGGCCTCGGTGAACTTGTCCGCCCACTCCTTGGTGCCGGCGATGAAGACCGGGAGGGCGTTGACGAAGGCGACCTTGGCGTCGATGGCGCACTGGGCGTAGTACTTCGCCGCATCCTCGGAGCCGACGGGCAGGTAGCAGACGAGGACGTCGACCTGCTTGTCCTTGAGGACCTGGACGATGTCGACCGGCTCCTCGGCGGACTCCTCGATGGTCTCGCGGTAGTACTTGCCGAGGCCGTCGAGGGTGTGGCCGCGCTGGACGGTCACACCGGTGTTCGGGACGTCGCAGATCTTGATGGTGTTGTTCTCGGAGGCGCCGATGGCGTCCGCGAGGTCGAGACCGACCTTCTTCGCGTCGACATCGAACGCGGCGACGAACTCCACGTCACGGACGTGGTAGTCGCCGAACTGGACGTGCATCAGGCCGGGGACCTTGGACGCCGGGTCGGCGTCCTTGTAGTACTCGACTCCCTGCACCAGCGACGCCGCGCAGTTGCCCACGCCGACGACGGCTACGCGAACCGAACCCATTCCGGTTGCTCCCTGTGTGTACTCGGTGAGGCCCTGACGGGGACCTCACGTGGCGGTGTCGTCGGACGAATCCGGCCCGGAGGTGTCCCCGGGCCGGGGCAGGTCGCCCGACGCTCCAGTTGTGGTGTCCTGCTGAGCGGGCCCCCCGGTGGCGGATCCGCGAAGGTCCCGCCCGGCCCGCTCGCTCTCGATGAGCTCGTTCAGCCAGCGCACTTCGCGCTCCACGGACTCCATTCCGTGGCGCTGGAGCTCGAGGGTGTAGTCGTCGAGGCGCTCCCGGGTGCGGGCCAGGGAGGCGCGCATCTTCTCCAGGCGCTCCTCCAGCCGGCTGCGGCGGCCCTCCAGCACGCGCATGCGTACGTCACGGGAGGTCTGGCCGAAGAAGGCGAACCGGGCGGCGAAGGTCTCGTCCTCGTACGCGTCGGGGCCTGTCTGCGCCAGCAGCTGCTCGAAGTGTTCCTTACCTTCCGGCGTCAGCCGATAGACGATCTTTGCGCGACGGCCGGTGAGCGGAGCGGCGAGGGCGTCCTCGGGGGTGTTCCCCGGCTCCTCGATCAACCAGCCGTTGGCGACCAGCGTCTTGAGACAGGGGTAAAGCGTCCCGTAGCTGAACGCACGGAACACGCCCAGTGACGTATTGAGTCGTTTGCGCAGCTCATAGCCGTGCATCGGAGATTCGCGGAGCAGGCCGAGTACGGCGAACTCGAGGATCCCGGAACGCCGGCTCATCGTCGCCTCCTCTCTGCCGCGGTCGGGCCGTCACGGTCTTCATGTCGTGCTGATGTATCGACTCGATACATCAAGACGATAGAACGGCCCCTGGAATGCGACAAGAGGTGGAATCGTGAACGGCGTCACATCACTGATTCGTAGGAAGCAAGTTGCCTGTTTTGGGGTGAACTTCAGGACTAGGCGCGTTTTGGTGCTGCGTAGTCTGTGCGGCATGCACACCACCGGGAACCGAGATGCGTCTGGGGGCGTCCTCGTCCCCGGTGCAGTACGGATGAATGCGGAACCGACCACATCCGTACTTCGGGGGGACCGGAAACCAGCCGCCGTTTCCAGGCGCGCCAGGGTGCGCCTGCCCTAGGAGTAGTCGTTCGATGAGCGAGCACCGTCGCAAACCGCCGCAGCCGCAGGGAGGCGGACGTGCCGCGGCCCGACGCGGCCAGTCCGGTGCGTCCTCCGGCCGCCGAGCGGCACCGCGAGGCGCCACCGGGTCTCCTTCCGACGCGTACGGGTCGGGTTCCGCTGGTCCGGGAGGTGAGGAGCGGCCGTACGGCGGCCGCGCCGAGGCCCGGCGCGCGGCACAGAGAAGTGGTGGCAGTCGTCGCAGAGCGGCCGACCCCGGCCGGGGCAGCAGGCGTGCCGACGCGGCCGGACCGGGCCGGGGACGCACGGCGGCCTCCGACCAGAAGCGGATCATCGACTATCCGCGCGCGGGCAAGTACGGGTGGCGCCGCTGGGTGCCCTCCTGGAAGCTCGTCTCCGGCCTGTGCCTCGGCTTCTTCGGCAGCATGGTGGCCGTCGCCGGCATCGGATACGCCATGGTGGGCGTCCCGAACGTCGCGGACACTGCGACGGCGCAGAACAACGTCTACTACTGGTCCGACGGCTCCGAGATGGTGTCGACCGGTGGGGAGACCAACCGGCAGATCGTCAATCTGGCGCAGATCCCCAGAGAGATGCAGTACGCGGTCATCTCGCAGGAGAACAAGACCTTCAAGACGGACAGCGGCATCGACCCCAAGGGCATCGCCCGCGCGGTGTTCAACATGGCCCGGGGCGGTGAGACGCAGGGTGGTTCCACCATCACCCAGCAGTACGTCAAGAACGCCATGCTGGACGACCAGTCGCAGACGGTCAGCCGTAAGTTCAAGGAGCTCTTCGTCTCCATCAAGGTGGGCACCTCGGTCTCCAAGGACGAGATCATGGCGGGCTACCTCAACACCGCGTACTACGGTCGCAGCGCCTTCGGTATCCAGGCGGCCGCCCGCGCGTACTTCAACAAGGACGCCATCCAGCTGAACGCGGGCGAGTGCGCGTTCCTGGCGGCCATGCTCAAGGGCGCCACGTACTACGACCCGGCCGGCGCGACCTCCATCGACAGCGCCGCCACGCCGGAGGCGAACAAGAAGCGGGCCCTGCGTCAGATGCAGGACACGCTGGACAAAATGGTTGAGTACGGCCATCTGAGCGCCACGGAGCGAGCCAAGTACACCGATCTGCCCAAGGTCGAGAACCCCCGGGCGAACCGGGCGCTGAGCGGCCAGATCGGTTACCTCGTGGACCTCGCCAACGGCTACCTGCTCAACAACAGCGAGAAGACTGGCGTCACCGAGCGCAAGCTCCGGGAAGGCGGCCTGTCGATCAAGACGACCTTCAACAAGGAGAAGGTCGCTGAGCTCGAGAAGGCGGTCAAGAAGGTCCAGAAGGCCAACATTGATCCCAAGAAACGCCCCGAGACGGACACGCACGTCCAGTTCGGTGGCGCTTCCGTGGATCCGGAGAGCGGCGCCATCGTGGCCATCTACGGCGGTGAGGACGCGACCAAGCACTTCACCAACAACGCCAACGAGACCGGCGCCCAGGTCGGATCGACGTTCAAGCCGTTCGTGCTCGCGGCCGCCATGAAGTGGGGCGTCCGCGATCCCGACCTCGGCCCCACGCAGGCCCAGGACGAGCGCACGGTCGTCTCGCCCAAGAGCCTGTACAGCGGCAAGAACAAGCTCAAGATCAAGAACTATGACGGCTCGGTCTGGCACAACGACAAGGATGAGGAGTGGCTGCAGGTCAACGACGGTGACGAGACCTACGGCGACGCACCGAACTACCAGATCGATCTCCGCGAGGCAATGCAGTTCTCGGTGAACTCGGCCTATGTGCAGCTCGGCATGGACGTCGGCCTGGACAAGGTCAAGGAGGCGGCCATCGACGCGGGCGTGCTGGAGGGCAGCCTGGCAGGCATCGACTACCCGTCGTTCTCCCTCGGCATCTCCGACCCCAGCGCGATCCGTATGGCGGGCTCGTACGCCACCTTCGCGGCCAGCGGCAAGCAGAATGATCCGTACTCCGTCCAGAAGGTCACGGACAAGGACGGCACGCTCTACGAGCACGAGGGCCGGGCCAAGCAGGCCTTCAGCGCGAAGGTCGCCGACAACGTCACCGACGTCCTGAAGACCGTGGTCGAGGACGGTACGGGTACCAACGCCCAGCTGACGGGCCGAGAGGTGGCCGGCAAGACCGGTACCACCGACGGCAACAAGTCGGCCTGGTTCGTCGGCTACACCCCTCAGCTGTCGACCGCGATCAGCATGTTCCGATACCCCGACGACGAGAACATCAAGAACCGGACGTTCCTGGAGATGTACGGAACGGGCGACCAGAAGTCGATTCACGGTGCCTCGTTCCCGGCCGAGATCTGGCACGACTACATGGAACAGGCCATGAAGGGCATGCCGGTCAAGGACTTCCCGGAGCCCGAACCCATCGGTGAGGTGATCAACGAGGCGCCGTCGCCGACGCCGACTCCCACGGTCACCGAGACCGAGGAGGAGAGCCCGAGCCCGACGCCGACGCCCACTCAGTCCGAGGTCACCCCCTCGCCCTCCGCGAGCGACACCTGTGGCGCCTTCGAGTGGAACTGCGAGGACACCGGCGGCACGGATACCGGCGGTACGGACACCGGCGGCACAGACGGTGGCGTGACCACATCGCCCGTACCCACGGAGACGGGTGACGAGAACGGCAACAACGGCAACGGCAACGGAGGCGGTCTCTTCGCAGGCCCGACCGGCTGAGCCGTCGCAGCGACATGACCGGGCCCTGGCTTTTGCCAGGGCCCGGTCGCGTGTGTGCCTAAGAAGGGGCCGGACCGACCTTGATCACCTGCCGGTCCGGCCTCTGTCGTGACCCGTTCCACATCCGGGACGAGTGCGCCGACGGGCACTCCGTCGTACTCCAGGTCCACGCGGCCTGTGTGTACGAGGGCGACACGAAGCCGGCTTGTGCCTCCACCTGGGAAAAGGGCGAGGCGTAGAGGGTGCTGCCTGCCCTTTGAGGTGAACGCCCGGCCAGGGGGTCCTGGCCGGGCGTTCGTGGTCTTCGCGGTCCGAAGGCCTCCCGTCGGCGGCACCTCACAGGCGCCTACGGCAGGATGTGGCCCATGCCCAGTGCAGAAACGACGCGAGCGAGCGTCCACGAGCCGGACCCGGTGCGGCCGACCAAGGAGGACGAGGTCGCCGCAGCCGGCAGCGAGCTGATCGGCGGTCCCCTGGGCCGGCGCGCCCTCCTCGGGACGTCCTGGTGGACTCCCGTGCGGGTGATCGCGCTCGTGGCGGTCGGTGTGTTCGCCCTCGGACTGGTCCAGAAGGCGCCCTGCTACAACGGCGCCTGGTTCTTCGGCGCCAGTTCCCAGTACACGCACGCGTGCTACTCGGACATCCCGCACCTCTACAACGGGCGTGGCTTCGCCGACGGGCTGGTGCCGTACTTCGACAGGATCCCCGGCGACATGGAGTACCTCGAGTACCCCGTGCTGACCGGCGTGTTCATGGAGGTCGCCGCCTGGATCACGCCCGGCACCGGCAGCATGCAGGACCAGCAGCAGTGGTACTGGATGGTCAACGCCGGGATGCTGATGGTCTGCGCCGTCGTCATCGCCGTCTGTGTGACCCGGATCCACGCCCGGCGCCCCTGGGACGGTCTGCTGGTCGCCCTGGCGCCCGCCCTGGCGCTGACCGCCACCATCAACTGGGACCTGCTGGCGGTCGCTCTGACGGCCGCGGCGATGCTGATGTGGTCGCGGGGCCGGTCCGTGGCCTTCGGCGTGCTGCTGGGGCTCGCCACGGCCGCCAAGCTCTATCCGCTCTTCCTGCTGGGGCCGCTGTTCGTGCTGTGCTGGCGGGCGGGCAAATGGCGGGACTTCGGCAAGGCGCTGGCGGGCGCGGCCGTCGCCTGGCTGGTCGTGAACCTGCCGGTGATGCTCTTCGCCTTCGACGGCTGGTCGAAGTTCTACACGTTCAGCCAGGAACGCGGCGTCGACTTCGGGTCGTTCTGGCTGATCCTGGTCCAGAACTCAAGCGACCCGCTCAGCACCGAGACGGTCAACCTCCTCGCCACGCTTCTGATGCTGCTGTGCTGTGTCGGCGTGGCGGCGCTCACCTTCACTGCGCCGCGCCGTCCGCGCTTCGCCCAACTGGCCTTCCTGATCGTCGCGGCGTTCGTCCTCACCAACAAGGTCTACTCGCCGCAGTACGTCCTGTGGCTGATCCCGCTGGCCGTGCTGGCCCGGCCGAAGTGGCGGGACTTCCTGATCTGGCAGGCGTGCGAGGTGGCGTACTTCCTGGGGATCTGGATGTACCTCGCGTACACGACCAGCGGAGACGCCCACAAGGGACTGCCGACCGACGGCTACCACTGGGCGATCGGCGTGCACCTGTTGGGCACCCTGTACCTGTGCGTCGTCGTCGTGCGCGACATCCTCATGCCGGACCGGGACGTGGTGCGCAGGGGCGGTGAGGACGACCCCTCCGGGGGTGTGCTCGACCGGGCCGAGGATGTGTTCGTCCTCGGGCCGGCGGCCCGTCCGCCGCGGCACGCGGCCCAGTTCGAGGGGCCTCAGGTGGAGTGGGGCAGCGGGAAGGGGGCCGGCGACTCGAAGGCGGCTGGCGGTTCGCTTTGAGCGAACGGGCCCAGGGGCGGCGTCGTAGTCCAGAGCAGAGCCATGAGAAGGGCCGTACACCGGGATTCCGGGTACGGCCCTTTTCGGCTGTGCTGTCTGTCGTGCCAGTCGTCGCCGTCAGCGGTCCATGAGACGGTCGAACTGCGTGGTGGTGTGCCGCAGATGGGCCACCAGCTCGTCACCGACCTTCGGCTCCGGCGCGTCCGACGGCACGAACAGGATGGACACCTGCATGTGCGGCGGCTCGGCGAACCAGCGCTGCTTGCCGCCCCAGACGAACGGCGAAAGGTTCCGGTTCACCGTGGCCAGGCCGGCGCGGGCGACGCCCTTCGCGCGCGGCATGACGCCGTGCAGCGCCTTGGGGGCCTCCAGGCCCACCCCGTGCGACGTACCGCCCGCCACGACCACCAGGTAGCCGTCCGAGGCCGTCTTCTGCTGCCGGTAGCCGAAGCGGTCGCCCTTGGCGACACGCGTGACGTCCAGGACCGCCCCGCGGTACTCGGTGGCATCGTGGTCCCCCAGCCACAGCCGGGTGCCGATACGCGCGCGGAAGCGGGTCTGCGGGAACTGCTGCTGCAGCCGGGCGAGTTCGTCGGCCTTGAGATGGCTGACGAACATCGTGTGCAGCGGCAGCCGGGCCGCGCGCAGGCGGTCCATCCAGCCGATGACCTCCTCGACTGCGTCCGAGCCGTCGGCGCGGTCCAGCGGCAGGTGGATGGCGAAGCCCTCCAGCCGTACGTTCTCGATGGCGGCGTGCAGCTGCGGCAGGTCCTGCTCGCTGATGCCGTGCCGCTTCATGGAGGACATCACCTCGATGACGACGCGGGCGCCCACGAGGCCGTACACGCCGTCGACCGACGACACCGAGCGGATGACGCGATCGGGCAACGGTACGGGCTCCTCGGCGCGTCGGTACGGCGTCAGCACCAGCAGGTCACCCCCGAACCAGTCCTTGATGCGCGCGGCCTCGTACGTCGTGCCCACGGCGAGGATGTCCGAGCCCAGCCGTGTGGCCTCCTCGGCGAGCCGTTCGTGTCCGAAGCCGTAGCCGTTGCCCTTGCAGACCGGGACGAGGCCCGGGAACTGCTCCTGCACATGCTTGTGATGCGCCCGCCAGCGCGCGGTGTCGACGTAGAGCGTGAGCGCCATGGCCGGACCTGGAACCTTTCTCGTGGCTGCGGTGTATCAGAGGTGTGGAAGCTATCGAAGCAAATGCCAGGGGCTCAGCGGCGCGACATGTAGATGTCGAGCGCCTTGTGGAGCAGCTTGTTCAGCGGGAAGTCCCACTCGCCGAGGTACTCGGCGGCCTGGCCGCCCGTGCCGACCTTGAACTGGATCAGACCGAAGAGGTGGTCCGACTCGTCCAGCGAGTCCGAGATGCCGCGCAGGTCGTAGACGGTCGCACCGAGCGCGTAGGCGTCGCGCAGCATCCGCCACTGCATCGCGTTCGAGGGCCGGACCTCGCGGCCGATGTTGTCCGAGGCCCCGTAGGAGTACCAGACGTGCCCGCCGACGATCAGCATGGTCGCCGCGGACAGGTTCACGCCGTTGTGGCGCGCGAAGTACAGCCGCATGCGGTTGGGGTCCTCGGTGTTGAGGGCCGTCCACATGCGCTCGAAGTACGACAGCGGGCGGGGCCGGAAGTGGTCGCGCACCGCGGTGATCTCGTACAGCCGCTGCCACTCCTCGAGGTCGTGGTAGCCGCCCTGGACGACCTCGACGCCGGCCTTCTCGGCCTTCTTGATGTTGCGGCGCCACAGCTGGTTGAAGTCCTTGTGGACCTCTTCCAGGGAGCGGTTCGCCAGCGGCACCTGGAAGACGTAGCGGGGCTGTACGTCGCCGAAGCCGGCGCCCCCGTCCTCGCCCTGCTGCCAGCCCATACGACGGAGCTTGTCGGCGACCTCGAAGGCGCGCGGCTCGATGAAGTCGGCCTCGATGTCCCGCAGACGCTTGACGTCCGGGTCCTGGATGCCCTTCTTGATGGACGCGGCCTCCCAGCGCCGGATGATCACCGGCGGGCCCATCTTCACGGAGAAGGCGCCCTGTTGCTTGAGGTGGGCCAGCATCGGCTGGATCCAGTCGTCGAGATTCGGCGCGAACCAGTTGATGACCGGGCCCTCGGGGAGGTAGGCGAGGTAGCGCTTGATCTTGGGCAGCTGGCGGTAGAGGACCAGGCCCGCGCCGACCAGCTCGCCGGTCCGCTCGTCGAACCAGCCGAGGTTCTCGGAGCGCCACTCCGCCTTGACGTCCGCCCAGGCCGGAACCTGCATGTGACTCGCCGACGGCAGGCTCTGGATATAGGCCAGATGCTGCTCTCGACTGATGGTCCTCAGGGTCAGGCTCATTCGGGGCGCTCCTCGGGCTGGTGTGTCCCCATGGGTTCAGGGGCTCCGGCTCTCGCGCCGAAGCCTACTGCGCCCCACGAGCGCCCCGACTGGGCGTGCGCAACCTTCGCCCCGGCCTGTCGCGGCCGCGACGGTGAGCACCGTGCCCCGGAAGGGCTCGGCGCGGTATCAGAAGAATGTGCCCGGGCGGGTCAGAAGAGCCCGCCGAAGAGACCCCCGTGGGCCATGCCCAGGAAGAAGCCGACGGCCGAGGCGCCGAGGCCCAGCACCAGTCCGAAGCGTTCGCGGGTCGTCTCCGAGATCCACTGGCCGTACGCCCCGGTGAGGATCCCCACCAGGCCGGTCCAGGAGCTGATCAAGTGAAGGCTGTGGAACATCGCCGTGACGAAGGAGACCACTCCGAGTACCAGGGTCACCGCGAGCAGTGCGTGCTGGACGGGGTGGGGCCGGCCGTCCGTGGCGAAGAGGGATCCGGCGGTGTTGGGTCGCAATGCCTGTGCCATGGGGCACCTCCTGCGGAAGGCGGCGCATCGTAGCGCCATACACACCCGATGTGTACAGATTGACGGTCACCCCGGCCGGATTTCAACCGGAAGCCGGTGTGCGGGTACTCTGTACCGTCTGCACCGGTGTCTGCCCAGGCCACGGCTGGACGCCCCAACCGGGCTCCGATTGTCAGTGGTGGCCGATACCGTTGCGTACGCATCACAACCCTCCTGCCACGGAACGACCGTGGCCGCTGAGTCCAAAGGAGGTGGGTTCCACATGCGTCACTACGAGGTGATGGTCATCCTCGACCCCGACGTCGAGGAGCGCGCTGTCTCTCCTCTGATCGAGAACTTCCTGTCTGTCGTCCGTGACGGTGGCGGAAAGGTCGAGAAGGTCGACACCTGGGGTCGTCGTCGTCTCGCGTACGAGATCAAGAAGAAGCCCGAGGGCATCTACTCGGTCATCGACCTGCAGGCCGAGCCTGCGGTCGTGAAGGAGCTCGACCGCCAGATGAACCTGAACGAGTCGGTCCTCCGGACCAAGGTCCTCCGCCCCGAGACCCACTGAGCTTCCGCTCGGTTGATCCCGGGATTCGAGTAGCACCACAAGCAGCCAGCAGCAAACCCGCCGAGAGGTTCCCCCATGGCAGGCGAGACCGTCATCACGGTCATCGGCAACCTTGTCGATGACCCCGAGCTGCGCTTCACCCCCTCCGGTGCGGCGGTCGCGAAGTTCCGTGTCGCGTCCACGCCCCGCACCTTCGACCGGCAGACCAATGAGTGGAAGGACGGCGAGAGCCTCTTCCTGACCTGCTCGGTCTGGCGCCAGGCGGCGGAGAACGTCGCCGAGTCGCTTCAGCGAGGCATGCGCGTCATCGTGCAGGGCCGGCTGAAGCAGCGGTCCTACGAGGACCGTGAGGGTGTCAAGCGCACGGTCTTCGAGCTGGACGTCGAGGAAGTCGGCCCCAGCCTGCGCAACGCCACGGCCAAGGTCACCAAGACCACCGGCCGAGGTGGCCAGGGCGGTTACGGCGGCGGTGGCGGCCAGCAGGGTGGCGGCGGCTGGGGCGGTGGCCCCGGTGGCGGCCAGCAGGGTGGCGGCGCTCCCGCCGACGACCCGTGGGCGACCGGCGCTCCCGCCGGTGGCGGCCAGCAGGGCGGCGGTGGCTGGGGCGGTGGCTCCGGCGGCAGCGGTGGCGGCTACTCGGACGAGCCCCCCTTCTAAGCCTCGCGGCTGAGGGTGGGCCGTACCCACACTTCTTGATCACACAGGAGAAACACCATGGCGAAGCCGCCTGTGCGCAAGCCGAAGAAGAAGGTCTGCGCTTTCTGCAAGGACAAGGTCACGTACGTGGACTACAAGGACACGAACATGCTGCGGAAGTTCATTTCCGACCGCGGCAAGATCCGTGCCCGCCGCGTGACCGGCAACTGCACGCAGCACCAGCGTGACGTCGCCACGGCCGTCAAGAACAGCCGTGAGATGGCGCTGCTGCCCTACACGTCCACCGCGCGCTAAGGGAAGGGTGACCGACTCATGAAGATCATCCTCACCCACGAGGTCTCCGGCCTCGGTGCCGCGGGCGACGTCGTCGACGTCAAGGACGGTTACGCTCGCAACTACCTGATCCCACGGAAGTTCGCTATCCGCTGGACCAAGGGTGGCGAGAAGGACGTCGAGCAGATCCGTCGCGCTCGCAAGATCCACGAGATCCAGACCATCGAGCAGGCCAACCAGATCAAGGCCCAGCTCGAGGGTGTCAAGGTCCGCCTGGCCGTCCGCTCCGGCGACGCCGGCCGTCTCTTCGGTTCCGTCACCCCGGCCGACATCGCCTCGGCGATCAAGGCTGCCGGTGGCCCCGAGGTCGACAAGCGCCGCATCGAGCTCGGCTCGCCGATCAAGACGCTGGGCGCCCACGAGACGTCCGTGCGTCTGCACCCCGAGGTTGCCGCCAAGGTCAACATCGAGGTCATCGCTGCGTAAGCGTTGCGCTCGCTGAAGCAGTGAGTGGGGCTGCATCCTCCGGGGTGCGGCCCCACTCGCGTGTTGGGGCGGGGTGTTTTTTGGAGAGCGGGCGGTGGCGGGTGTTTCACGTGAAACACCCGCCATGGGGCGCCGTTTCTCGGGCGAGCCATGAGGCTGTCCCTCGGGCGGTGTTTCACGTGAAACACCGAGCCGGAGGCAGCTCCGCACACCGCTGCCTGCCCGGCAGCTTGCTCAGCGCGTCGCGCCCGTGACGAGCCAGCGGCCCGAGCGGGTGCGTAGCCACAGGGTGAGCATGCGGACTGTCATCATCAGGGTCATGGCCGCCCAGAGAGCGGTGAGCCCGCCGCCTACGGTAGGCACGACAAGCGCAACGGGTGTGAAGACCGCCAGGGTGAGGAGCATCGCCCAGGCAAGGTACGGGCCGTCACCGGCTCCCATGAGGACGCCGTCCAGGACGAAGACCACGCCGCAGATCGGCTGGGAGAGCGCCACCACCAGCAGGGCGGGGAGCGCGGCGTCCTTCACGGCGGAGTCGCTGGTGAAAAGAGGGAGGAAGGCCGGGCGGGCCACGACGACCAGAACGCCGAGGCCAAGACCGACCACGACGCCCCACTGGACCATGCGGCGGCAGACATCGCGGGCTCCTTGGGGGTCGTCGGCTCCGAGATAGCGTCCGATGATGGCCTGTCCGGCGATCGCGATGGCATCGAGCGCGAAGGCCAGCAGGCTCCACAGGGAGAGGATGATCTGGTGGGCGGCGATATCGGCGTCGCCGAGGCGGGCCGCGACGGCCGTCGCAATCATCAGGATCGCCCGCAGCGAGAGCGTGCGGACCAACAGCGGCGCCCCGGCCTGTGCGGAGGCCCGGATACCGGCGGCGTCCGGGCGCAGTGAGGCGCCGTGTCTGCGGGCTCCGCGCACGACGACCACGAGGTAGACGGCGGCCATGCCGCACTGGGCGATCACGGTGCCCCAGGCGGAGCCGGCGATGCCGAGGCCGGCGCCGTAGACGAGGGCCGCGTTGAGGGCGCCGTTGGCGATGAAGCCTGCGACGGCGACGTAGAGCGGCGTCTTGGTGTCCTGCAGACCGCGCAGGACACCGGTCGCGGCAAGGACGATGAGCATGGCGGGGATGCCGAGGGACGAGATCCGCAGGTACGTGATCGCGTAGGGGGCAGCGGTGTCCGAGGCGCCGAAGAGTTCCACAAGGAACGGTGCCGTGGGCAGGACGACGGCGATGACGCCGGCGCCCAGCAGCAGTGCCAGCCAGATGCCGTCCATGCCCTGGCGGATCGCCGCCGGGAGGTCACCGGCGCCCACTCGCCGGGACACGGCTGCCGTGGTGGCGTAGGCGAGGAAGACGAAGACGCTGACGGCGGTCGTGAGGAGCGCCGAGGCAACGCCGAGTCCGGCGAGTTGGGCCGTGCCGAGGTGGCCGACGATCGCGCTGTCGGCCAGGACGAAGAGGGGCTCGGCGACCAGTGCGCCGAAGGCCGGGACGGCCAGCGAGACGATCTCTCGATCGTGTCGTCGCCGGGCGGCCCTGGGGGTCGCGGGAGCCTGTGTCATGAGCACCAATCTAATCTTCCACAGGTAAGTGATGCAATGCCATTGTGCCCCTTACTCAATCTCTTGCGGTGTGTGCTGTCGGGCACTGTTCGAAGAGAACTTGGGCCGACTGGGGAAGTTTTTCTTCTGCACAGCCGGTGGATGGGAAAGGTGCAGGTCAGAGTCTGTTTGGAGGCGGCGGTGCGGGCTTGTTCACAGGGCTGTCCACCGCGTCGTGCACAGGTTTCGCGGAGTTCTCCACAGCATCCGGGCGGTCGTCCACATGGCCTGTGGATAACCAGATTGGCTGACGGTGCCGGGGGGCCTACCGTTGTCCGGCGCCCGCTCCCTCCGTCGGCCGTGAAACCGTCACAAAACCGACGCGTCAGAACCGGAGTTGGGCCTCTCAGTTTGTCAGTGCCGTGCCGTAGAAATGATGGGCACGGCGAGGTCCGCTCGGCGGACGGGAGGAGGTGGCTCGGTGAGTATTTCCGAGCCCTTGGACGACCCGTGGGCCGACAGCGGGCCGAGCGATCGTCTGCCCTCCCGCCGCCGTGGCGACGGCGGTCGGGGTCGCGAAGAGCAGCATGAGCGGGGCCGGGACAACGGCACCTGGGACGGAGGAGGTTCTTCATCCTTCGAGCGGGTCCCACCGCAGGATCTCAACGCCGAACAGTCCGTGCTGGGCGGCATGCTGCTGTCTAAGGACGCCATCGCCGATGTCGTGGAAATCCTCAAGGGGCACGACTTCTACAAGCCCGCGCACGAGACGATCTACCAGGCGATCCTCGACATCTACGCCAAGGGCGAGCCGGCCGACCCCATCACGATCGCCGCCGAGCTCACCAAGCGCGGCGAGATCAACAAGGTCGGCGGTGCGTCGTATCTGCACACGCTCGTCCAGACGGTGCCGACGGCGGCGAACGCCGAGTACTACGCGGAGATCGTCCATGAGCGGGCCGTACTGCGCCGACTCGTGGAGGCCGGCACGCGAATCACTCAGATGGGATACGCGGCCGACGACGACGTCGACGAGATCGTCAACCGCGCCCAGGCCGAGATCTACGCGGTCACCGAGCAGCGCACCAGCGAGGACTATCTCCCGCTCGGCGACATCATGGAGGGCGCGCTCGACGAGATCGAGGCGATCGGTTCACGCACCGGCGAGATGACCGGTGTACCCACGGGCTTCACCGACTTCGACTCGCTCACCAACGGCCTGCATCCGGGCCAGATGATCGTCATCGCCGCGCGTCCCGCGATGGGTAAGTCGACGCTCGCGCTGGACTTCGCCCGGGCCGCGTCGATCAAGAACAACCTGCCGAGCGTCATCTTCTCGCTCGAGATGGGGCGCAACGAGATCGCGATGCGTCTGCTGTCCGCCGAGGCCCGTGTCGCGCTGCATCACATGCGCTCCGGCACGATGACCGACGAGGACTGGACGCGGCTGGCCCGCCGGATGCCGGATGTCTCCGCGGCTCCGCTCTACATCGACGACTCCCCGAACCTGTCGATGATGGAGATCCGCGCCAAGTGCCGCCGCCTCAAGCAGCGCAACGACCTCCGGCTGGTCGTCATCGACTACCTCCAACTCATGCAGTCGGGCGGTTCCAAGCGCGCCGAGAGCCGCCAGCAGGAGGTTTCGGACATGTCGCGAAACCTCAAGCTGCTGGCCAAGGAGCTGGAGATCCCGGTCATCGCGCTCTCTCAGCTGAACCGTGGCCCCGAGCAGCGCACCGACAAGAAGCCGATGGTCTCCGACCTGCGTGAATCCGGCTCGATCGAGCAGGACGCCGACATGGTCATCCTGCTGCACCGCGAGGACGCCTACGAGAAGGAGTCGCCCCGCGCGGGCGAGGCGGACCTGATCGTCGCCAAGCACCGAAACGGCCCGACCGCGACCATCACCGTTGCCTTCCAGGGTCACTACTCGCGCTTCGTGGACATGGCTCAGACCTGACCGCTGCCTGCGGCCATGGGCGTCGGCAGGCGTGGTAGCTCTGCACGGCCGCCGGCCGCCGGGAAATGGGCTCGACGTCCGTCGTCCGGCCGGATGGACTGGGGGCATGACTACATCTCAGGAAGAGCTGCTTCCCGCCACTCGCCGTGCGTTGCTGCACCGGCTCGCCGTGGCTCAGTCCGAGGGACGTGCCCCGTCGATGGTCGCGGCGGTGGTGCGGGACGGGCGTGCTGTGTGGCACGGAGCGCGCACGTCGGTGGACGGGCAGGTGCCGGACGAGAACGTGCAGTACAGGATCGGTTCGATCACCAAGACGTTCACGGCGGTTCTGGTGCTGCGGTTGCGTGACGAGGGCCTCCTCGACCTCGGTGACCGGCTGGAGAAGCATCTGCCGGGTACGAGCGCCGGCGAAGCCACCATCGCCGAACTGCTGGCGCACACCAGCGGGCTGGCCGCCGAGTCCCCCGCTCCCTGGTGGGAGCGCAGCCCGGGATCGCTGCGCCCGGGGTTGGCCGATGTGCTCGGTGAACAGCCCTTCCTGCACCCGGCCGGGCGGCGTTTCCACTATTCGAACCCGGGCTACACCCTGCTGGGCGCGCTCGTCGAGAGGCTGCGCGGTGCTCCCTGGGAGGACGTGCTGCGGCGCGAGGTGCTCCAGCCTCTGGGCCTCGACCGGACGAGTGCGCGGCCGTCGTCGTCGCACGCCGGTGGCTGGGCGGTGCATCCGTGGGCCGATGTGTTGTTGCCGGAGCCCGCTGAGGACCTCGGGCGGATGGCTCCTGCCGGTCAGCTCTGGTCGACCACCGGGGATTTGGCTCGATTCGCGGTGTTCCTCGCCCAGGGCGACGAGCGGGTGCTGAGTGCGGAGACCGTACGGGAGATGCGGGCGCCCGCGGCGCCGGCCGAGGCCGCGGATGTCGCCAACGGGGTGACGTACGGACTCGGGCTGCAGATCCAGCATGGGGACGGTCGGCTGCTCGTGGGTCACTCCGGCTCGCTGCCGGGCTTCCTTGCGAATCTGACCCTGAGCGTTGAGGACGACGTCGCGGCGGTGGTGCTCGCCAACTGCACGTCCGGTCCGCTGCTGGCGACGGTCGGCGCCGACCTCGTACGCATCGTCGCCGAGGCCGAGCCGCGCATCCCCGAACCGTGGCGCCCGCTGCCTGAAGTCGATCCATCCGTACTGGAGTTGGCGGGCCAGTGGTACTGGGGGACGTACGCCTTCGGCCTGCGCCTGACCGGAGGCGGCGGGGTGTCACTGGAGCCGTTGTCCGGGAAGGGGCGTGGCGCGCGCTTCCGGGCCAATGGAGACGGCACCTGGACCGGGCTGGAGGGCTACTACGCCGGAGAGCTGTTGCGGCCCGTGCGGCGAGCGGACGGGTCCTTGAGTCACCTCGACCTCGGGTCGTTCGTGTTCACGCGCCAGCCGTACGACGAGACAGTGGAAGTGCCGGGTGGAGTGGACCCGGAGGGGTGGCGGGGGATCGGTTAGGCGTCCGATGGAAGATGCCGAGCAAGGGCCATGTTTCACGTGAAACATGGCCCTTCGCGGCACAGGAGCTTCAGAGCTGAAGCTTGAAGCCCACGTGGGACGCCGTGAAGCCGAGCCGCTCATAGAAGCGGTGGGCGTCCAGACGGGAGTTGTCGGACGTCAGCTGCACCAACTGGCACCCCTGCTGACGGGATTCCTCGATCGCCCACTCGATGAGCTGGGTACCCAGCCCGCTTCCACGCTCGTCGGCGTGGATCCGGACACCCTCGATGATCGACCTGGTGGCGCCACGCCGGGAAAGCCCGGGGATGATCGTGAGCTGCAGCGTGCCGACCACGCGGCTCTCGCGAACGGCGACCACCAGGTGCTGGCTCGGGTCGCCGCCGAGGCGCTCCAGCGCGGCCCGGTACGGGGTCAGGTCGTCCGGTGACTCGCGCTGCGCGCCCAGCGGGTCGTCGGCGAGCATGCCGACGATCGCGGGGAGGTCGTCCGTGACCGCGGCTCGTATCTCAAGATCTCCCATGCCCGCACCCTATGTGGGCACGCTCACCGACTCCACGACCCGGACCAGCGGGACCAGCTCGGGGTTCTTGGCCGCCTCGTCGAGCGCTTCGCGCAGGGCGGCGTCATTGGTCGGCCGCGCCTCCTCCAGGAGCTTCAGCCCCGCCTCGGTCACGTTGGTGTAGATGCCACGGCGGTCGGTGGGGCACAGATACCGCTCCAGCAGACCGCGGTCCTCCAGCCGGGTGACCAGCCGCGTGGTGGCGCTCTGGCTGAGGACGACCGCGTCGGCGACCTGCTTCATCTGCAGATGCCCGCCGTCGCCGTCGTGCTGTCGGCTGAGTACGTCGAGCAGGGAGTACTCGCGCACGCTCAGGCCGTGCTTGGCCTGCAGGGCGCGCTCGATGCGCGCCTCGATTCTCCCGTGCAGCAAGGAGAGGGCGCACCAGCCCTGGGCGAGGGCGGTGAGCGCGGGGTCCGTCGCTGTCATTGGCGTTTCCTCCGTCCCGGAGCGGCTGAGTCCAGGATAGAGCAACTTCGCAATAGTCCGTGGTTGCATGTAGCCCGCGTCTGCAATTATTGTGGAGGCACGCAAAGCGCTCCTGCAATCGTCTGGGAAGGTGTATCCCCCCATGCCTCTCGCGCTTCTGGCCCTCGCGATCGGGGCCTTCGGAATCGGCACGACCGAGTTCGTGATCATGGGCTTGCTGCCCGAGGTTGCGACCGACTTCGGGGTCTCCATCCCGACAGCCGGCTTTCTGGTGACCGGCTATGCGCTCGGCGTGATGTTCGGCGCCCCGCTGATGACCGTCCTCGGCACCAAGGTCTCCCGTAAGCGGATGCTGATGGTGCTGATGGGTCTGTTCATCGTTGGCAACGTGCTCTCCGCGCTGGCTCCTGCCTTCGCCGTGATGCTGATCGGCCGTGTGGTCGCCTCACTCGCCCACGGCGCCTTCTTCGGCATCGGCTCGGTGGTTGCCGCCGAGCTGGTCGCCCCGGACAAGAAGGCCGGAGCCATCGCGATGATGTTCACCGGCCTGACCGTCGCCAACGTCGTCGGCGTCCCGCTGGGCACGCTCGTCGGACAGTCCCTGGGCTGGCGGGTCACCTTCGCCATCGTCGCCGCGCTCGGTGTCGTCGGCCTGGCCGGCATCGCCAAGCTCGTCCCCGAGATGCCCAAGCCCGAGGGCGTCCACCTGAGGCACGAACTGGCCGCCTTCAAGAACGTCCAGGTTCTGCTCGCCATGGCGATGACCGTCCTCGGCTTCGGCGGCGTCTTCGCGGCCATCACCTACATCGCGCCGATGATGACGCACGTCGCCGGCTTCGCCGACGGCTCCGTCACCTGGCTGCTGGTCCTCTTCGGCCTCGGAATGGTCGGCGGCAACCTCGTCGGCGGCAAGTTCGCCGACCGCGCCCTGATGCCGATGCTGTACGTCTCCCTGGGCGCCCTCGCGGTCGTGCTCGCGCTCTTCACACTCACGGCGCACGACAAGATCCTCTCGGCCATCAGCATCGCGCTGATCGGCGCCCTGGGCTTCGCCACCGTCCCGCCGCTGCAGAAGCGCGTCCTCGACCAGGCGCACGGCGCCCCGACCCTCGCCTCCGCGGTGAACATCGGCGCCTTCAACCTGGGCAACGCCCTCTCCGCCTGGCTCGGCGGCCTGGTCATCGCGGCAGGCCTCGGCTACACGGCCCCGAACTGGGTCGGCGCCATCCTCGCCGCTGCCGCTCTGCTCCTCGCCGTCCTCTCGGCGGCGCTGGAGCGCCGCGACAGCACCCCGAGCGCGGTCGTCGCGGCCGGCGCTGAGGAGCGGGCCGCCGTCCACCACTGACCGCGCCGGACACGGCAGGACCCTACGCCCCGCCGTAGGTCCCACACCGTCCGCTCACCACTGAACCGAGCCGGGTCCACGCGGGGCCAGGGCCGTCCCCGCGCCGCCCGTCCGAACCCCTCAACAGCACCACACGCAAGGAGAAACCCCGCAATGAGCACCACCGCCGCCGTAGCGCCCCTGACCATTCAGGACGCCGAGGTTCTCGTCACCGCAGCTCGTCGGGCCGCCGAGGCTGCCGGGGCGACCGTCAGCGTCACCGTCCTGGACGCCGGTGGGCACCTGCTCGCCTTCCGGCGCGACGACCGGGCCGTGCTGATCTCCGGAGAGACCAGCACCCGCAAGGCGTACACCGCCCTCCAGCTGAACGCGCCCACCGCCGACCTGGTCGACGCGGTCAAGCCCGACGGGCCGTTCCACTCCCTGCAGACCGCCCTCGACCGGCCGCTGCTGTTTATCGCGGGCGGCCTGCCGATCCACCGTGACGGGCGACTGATCGGCGCCATCGGAGTGGGCGGCGGCGCCCCGGAGCAGGACCACGGCTTCGCCACGGCCGCCGTCGAGGCGCTCGCCTGACGGCAGCTCCGTTCGTCGATGACAGGACGCCGGTTCCCTACGGGACCGGCGTTCCCCCCTTTTTCCGAACCTCAGCCCGCTGCCACCGTCAGCGGAGCGAAGCGTCGGGTCCAGTCACCGGGGAGCTCCGCCACCCCGTACGTCATCACCGCGTTGAACGCGATCGACGCCATGCCACGCTGCTTCACCCACGTCAAAAGCTCCTCGTGCCGGACGTCGATGTCGGTGCGCAACGGGCGGTCCGTGTGGGCGGCGAGAGAGGCGATCAGCGACTTCGCCGTCTCCGTGTCCCGGGCGATCAGTGGACCGACGACATGCGTGTCCATGTTGGGCCAGGCGGCCGTGTAGCCGATGATCCGGCCGTCCTCCTCCGCGACCCGCACTTGGTCGGCGAAGGCGGGCAGCCGCGTGATGATGTGCGTGCGGTCGGCGCCGAACACCTCGGCGTCGATACGGAGGATCTTGGTGAGGTCCTCGCCGGTGGCCGGACGTGTGGCCACCCTGGGCTCGGGTCCGCCAGGCATGAAAAAGCCGCGCACCATTTCTGCGCGGCCGGTGACCTTGAAGCCGAGTTCCTCATAGAGCGGGCGACCGTTCGGCGTCGCGTGCAGAGTCAGTGGCGTGGCACCCATCGCCGACACTACGTGCTGCATCAACCGGCGCCCGACGCCCTGGCGTGCGTGCCGCTCGGCGACCAGGACCATCCCCACGGCTCCGAGTTCCGGGCGTTCCTGCGGCCCGTACTCGGTGATCGCGCAGGCGGCCACGAGCCCTCCCTGAGGGTCGTCGATGCCGTATCCCTTCCCGGCGGTCAGGAGGAAGCTCCATTTGTGTTCCTCGCGCGGCCACCCCCGGTCCTCGGACAAGTCGGCGCAGACCTTGAGGTCGCGGCGGGTCAGACGGCGAATCGGCAGAGCAGCGAGGGAAGGAGTAGGCACGCAGGTCAGGCTGTCTGACTGGTGCCCTTGACGTCCACCTGTTTCGGCAGAGACGTATGCCCTTTTGGCCAACTCGTGGGGTAGTGCGGGACGCATGCACAAGCGCGGGGTGTTTCACGTGAAACATCGGCGAACGGTGAGCATCCATCAGGACCTCCGGCATCTGACGGGCCTCACGACCCACTCGTACGCGGGGAAGGATCTGTGGGATGTCTATGAATTGATGCGGCACGCCCCGTAATTGGGGGAATCGCTGGATCGCCACATAGTCAAATTCGTGGTCGTGGAAGGGGGGACTTGTGTGCGGGGCGGTGGCCGGTATGGTCGACTCCGGTTCCCGTACGGGATGCGGAGCGCACTTCCCATGGGGGCCGAGAGCAGGGCAATGCAGCCTAACGGGACGGAGAGATCGAAGACCGGCATTCTCGGTTGAGCGGCCGGGCGTCCATGCGAAGTGGGACGCTACGGTGAGGCGCTGCGGCCAATGTCACACTCTCGTCCTACTTGTCCGTAAGCAGCGGGAACAAGGGTTGACTATGGCTGCGTTGGCCGCGACGCCGAACGGGATCAGCAGCCGGCTGCGGAAGAAGTAGGCATCTTCCGACCGAGGAAGTGCGCAGACCGACCGAGAGATGTTCGAGGCGAGGCACACACCATGGACGCTCCGACCACCACGTCGGCCGACGACGGCCCTTCGGGCGGGGGCGGCTGGTTCACGCCGCGCAAGACGCCGGTGCCGACTCAGGGGACCGAGCGGGAGGCGGCGGACGGCCGCCGCCTGGCCGGCATGCGCCCCATGGGCCGGGCCACGCCAGGCACCAACCCGAGCGGGCCGACGGACGAGGCCGTACCGGACGCCACCTCGCAGGGCACGGAGCCGCACGGACATCTCGAAGCCGACGGGCCGCTTGCCCGGCCCTACGTCGCCGAGACCCTCTCCCGGCCGCATATGACGGCCCCGGCCGCCGAAGGGCGGCCTCGCCCGCCATTCGGAGTCCCGCCCGCCGGTGGCGCCGAGCCGGCGCCGCAAACAGGCACGGGCGCGTCCCCGTGGGGACGGGAGGCAGTGACGCCGGGAGGGGCCGGGGCCGCGGATGCGTTGACCGCAGCGCGACCGCCGGAGCCGCACGCGCGAACGCGCGACCCGGAGCCGCACGGACGGGCACAGGCCCCGCAGGCAGCAAGGCCGTCGGAGGCCTTCGCCGCGTCGCGCGCCCACGGTGCCAGGCCCGCCGGCACCGACGTCGCGGGGGACCACGAGCGAATAACCCAGGCAGCCATATCCACCCCCGCGCCGCTCCCGCCTCACACCGAATCGCCGCCCGCCGACCAACGCGCGGCAGCCCTCACCGAGGCCCCGCCCGCCCCGCACCGCGTGCCCACCCAGCGCCACGCCCCGGCAGACCACACCGAGCCGTCCCTGTTCACGGCCGGCGGGAACCCCTCTGCCGCTCCGGCGGCACCACACCCCGAGCCGTCCGTCGCCCCGGTGGCCCCGCACAGCGAGCCGTCGAGCCACGCCCCGCACCCGCAGCCGCAGGCACCCGCCTCCGCCTCGCGCCCACAGCAGCACACGCCCACCTCCACCCCGTACCCGCCCGCCACACCAACCGGCACCACCCCGCAGGCCGCCCCCTCAAGCCCGGCCCCGCACGCCGAACCGTCCACCGCCACCGCCACCGCCACCGCCCCCGCCCCCGCCCCCGCGTCCCAGGAGGACGCCTCCCCGGACGCCGTCCTCGTCCGGCGCACCATGGCCACGGTCGCCCCCGTCGCCGACAAGGTCACCTCGTACTTCTACGCTCTGCTCTTCGTCCGCCACCCCGACCTGCGCCCCCTCTTCCCCGCCGCGATGGACGCCCAGCGGGACCGCCTGCTCAAGGCGTTGCTCACCGCCGCCGAGCATGTCGACAACGCCGACGTGCTCGTCCCCTATCTGCAGAATCTGGGCCGCGGCCACCGCAAGTACGGCACCCGGCCCGAGCACTATCCGGCTGTCGGCGAGTGTCTGATCGGCGCACTGAGCCGGTACGCCGAGTCCGTCTGGGACGACGAGACGGAGGCGGCCTGGGTACGGACGTACACGACGATCTCGCAGGTCATGATCGACGCGGCGGCCGCGGACGAGCTGCGCTCCCCGGCCTGGTGGTACGCGGAGGTCGTCTCGCACGACCTGAGGACCCCGGACGTCGCGGTCATCACCGTCCGCCCGGACCAGCCCTACCCGTTCCTCGCCGGGCAGTACACGAGCCTGGAGACACCGTGGTGGCCGCGCATATGGCGGCACTACTCCTTCGCCTCCGCACCCCGCTCCGACGGACTGCTCAACTTCCATGTGAAGGCGGTCCCGGCGGGCTGGGTATCCAACGCCCTGGTGCACCGTGCCCGGCCCGGTGACGTCGTCCGCCTCGGCCCGCCCGCCGGTTCGATGACCGTGGACCACACCACCGACAGTGGACTGCTCTGCCTGGGCGGCGGTACGGGCATCGCGCCCATCAAGGCCCTGATCGAGGACGTCGCCGAGCACGGCGAGCGGCGATCGGTCGAGGTGTTCTACGGAGCCCGCACCGACCACGACCTGTACGACATCGACACGATGCTCAGGCTCCAGCAGACGCACCCCTGGCTCTCCGTGCGCGCGATCATCGACCAGCAGGCGCACATCCAGCTCCCCGACGCCATACGGGAGTACGGCCCCTGGAACGAGTACGACGCCTATCTGTCGGGCCCGCCCGGCATGATCCGCAGCGGCGTGGACGCGCTGCGGGACGTCGGCATTCCGTTCGAGCGCATACGGCACGACTCCTTGGAGGAACTCGTCGCCGCCGGAAGCTGACGGGCGCGGCCAAAGGCGAACGTCGACCAGCTCAGCCCAGATCGGGCGCGTGCATGGCCCGTACGCCCTCGATGTTTCCGTCGAGGTAGTGCCGCAGCGACAGCGGTACGAGATGCACGGAGGCGATCCCGACGCGGGTGAACGGCACTCGTACGATCTCGTACTCGCCGGTGGGGTCGTCGACCTCGGGACCATGCCGCAGGGACGGATCCATGGACTCGAGCCGGCAGACGAAGAAGTGCTGAACCTTCACGCCGGTCGCGCCGCCGTCCTCGCCGATGTGCTCGACGGTGTCAACGAAACACGGCACGACATCGGTGATCTTGGCGCCCAGCTCCTCGTACACCTCGCGATGCAGGGCGTGGACGACGGTGGGGTCATCGGGGTCGACCCCGCCACCGGGAGTGACCCAGTAGGGATCGACACCGGGCTTGGTGCGCTTGATCAGGATCAGGTCGTCACCGTCCAGGAGAACGGCGCGGGCGGTGCGCTTGACCACGGGTCGGACGGTCATGGGAGAAATGTGGCCCGCCATGTTCCACGTGAAACATTGCGGATCGTCACCTGTCGAGCCCGGGGAGTGAAGCCGCCGGATGCCTCGATCCACACCCGCCGGGCGCCCGTTTCCACACCCGCCGACGGTCGATCGCTGGAGCCCTTCGTGCCGCTTCAACACCCGCCTACAGCCGCTCGCGCGAGCCACTCGTGCCCGCGTCAGCACCAGTCGGCGGCCGCCCGCTGCAGCCACTCGTGTGCCCGCGCGATATGCGGCATGGCGAGCGTTCCGGTGCGCACCACCAGGAAGTACGTCCGTAGCGGCGGCACCGTCGGCTCGTGCAGGGCGACCACTTCACCGCGCTCCAGGGCGGGCGCGCACAGATAGCGGGGCAGCACCGCGAGCCCCGCGCCCGCGACCGTGCAGGCCAGGACGGCGCGCAGATCGGGGACGATGACGATGCCGGACGCGGCCGGGCGGGAGTCGAAGACGGAGGCCCAGTAGCGGGCGACGAAGGGCAACGACTCGTGCACCTCGACGACGGGGAGGTTCTCCAGGGCGGGCGCGCCCTTGTGGCGCAGCGTCCCGGCGTCGATCTCCTCCGCCCAGCGCGGGGCGGCGACCAGGACATGCTCCTCGTCGCAGAGCGGAGTCGCGGTGAGCAGGGCGCCGCGTGGGCGGGCCGTGCTGATGGTCAGATCATGATGCCCGGCGGCCAGCCCCTCCAGCGTCTCCTCGGCGTTGCCGAAGGAGGCACGCAGGGCGAACCCCTGGCCGTCCTCCCCGGTCAGCTCCACGAGCGCGGGCAGCGCCCGCTCGGCGGTGAACTCCGGAGGTCCGGCCAGATGCAGCGTGCGTAAGGAGGAGTCGTCGTCGAGCCCGCTCTCGGCGATCTCCACCAGTGCGTCCAGATGCGGAGCGGCCTTGTGCGCGAGTTCGTCGCCCATGGTCGTCGGCGTCACGCCACGCGCCTGCCGCAGGAACAGGGGGCGGCCCAGCTGCCGTTCGAGCGTGCGGATCTGTGAGGTCACGGCCGGCTGGGAGAGGCCCAGCAGGGCGGCGGCGCGGGTGAAGGAGCCGGCCCGGTGCACGGTCACGAACGTGCGCAGCAAGGCCAGATCCATGGCGCGCGCACCCCTTCCCGTCCGCTGCTCCCACCGCGAGGCAGGGCCCAACTATAAATAAGTCGATAGGTCGCTGTCGCTACAGTGATTGGACACTGACAGAGAGTCAACTAGCCTTGGTCGCGCGGTTCTTCGCGCGCAGAACCGAGGACGGTCCGAGCCACGAGGGGGGAGGCTCGGACCGTCCGTCTTACGTAGCCGGACCCCCGCCGGGCGTCCGGAAAGCGGTCACTGCGCCGACTCGTCCAGGGCGCGCAGCACATCCGCCACCAGGTCCTTGGTGTCCTCGGCACCGACCGACAGTCGGATGAAGCCCTCCGGCACCGCGTCCCCTCCCCAGCGCCCGCGCCGCTCGGCGGTGGAGCGCACCCCGCCGAAGCTCGTCGCGTCGTCCACGAGCCGCAGCGCGTCGAGGAATCGGTCCGCACGCGCACGCGTGGGCAGCGTGAACGACACCACGCACCCATAGCCGTGCATCTGCTGCGAGGCGATCTTGTACGACGGGTCGCTCATCAGCCCCGGGTAGCGCACCCCGAGATCCTCGTGCCAGTCGCGCAGCGCCTCGGCCACCGCCAGGGCGCCGACGTTCTGCCGCTCGACGCGCAGCTGGAGTGTGGCGATCGACCGATGAGCGAGCCAGGCCTCCATCGGGCCCGGGATCGCCCCGACGATCTTGCGCCAGCGACGTACGGCGGCCATGGCTTCGGCGTCGCGGCCGACGACGTACCCCAGGAGGATGTCTCCGTGCCCGGTGAGCTGCTTGGTGCCGCTGGCCACGGAGAAGTCCGCGCCGAGCTCCAGCGGGCGCTGCCCGAGCGGTGTGGCGAGCGTGTTGTCGACGGCGACCAGGGCCCCGCGCGCGTGTGCCGCCTCGGCGAGCCGCCGGATGTCGCACACGTCGAGTCCCGGGTTCGACGGGGTCTCGATCCACAGCAGCTTCGCGCCGTCGAGGACGTCGAGCTGGGCGTCGCCGCCGGTCGGCGCGGTGCGCACCTCGATGCCGTACGCCTCCAGCTGTGCGCGCACCAGCGGCAGCACCTGGTAGCCGTCGCTGGGCAGTACGACCGCGTCCCCCGCGCGCAGCTGCGAGAAGAGCACGGACGAGATGGCGGCCATCCCGGAGGCGAACACGAGCGTCTCGACGCCGCCCCGCCCGGGTGCCTCCAGCTCGCCGATCGCCCGCTCCAGATGCGTCCAGGTCGGGTTCTCGTCGCGGCCGTAGGTGTACGGTCCCGTGGGCTCGCCCGGCAGATGGAAGTGGGCGGCGAAGACCGGACCGGGCAGGGTCGGCTCGTGCTTCACCGGCTCGGGCAGCCCCGCCCGCACCGCGCGCGTGCCCTCGCCGACGCCCCCCTCCGCGCCCGTACCGTCTGCAGAATCGCTCATGCCGCCCGTCCTTCCACGTGCTCGCGTACCGCGGCGAGCAGTCCCGCACTCGCCGCCTCCACCATCTCAAGGCACTCCTCGAAGCCCTCCCGGCCCCCGTAGTAGGGGTCCGGGACGTCGAGGTCGTCGCCCGCGGCGGGATCGTAGGAACGCAGCAGGCGCACCTTCGCCGCCTCCTCCTCGGTGGGCGCGAGGCGGCGCAGCGCCTTCAGGTGCCCGGAGTCGAGCGCGATGACGAGGTCGAGCCGGGAGAACCACGACGGCTGGAACTGCCGTGCGATGTGTTCGGTGTCGTAGTCGTGCCCCCGCAGTACGGCGACGGTGCGTGGGTCGGCCGGATCGCCTTCGTGCCAGCCGCCCGTGCCCGCGCTGTCGACTTCGACGAGGCCGTCCAGCCCGGCCTCGGCCACCCGGGCGCGGAAGACGGATTCGGCCATCGGGGAGCGGCAGATGTTGCCGGTGCAGACGAAGCAGACGCGGTAGGTCATGGCGCTCAGTCCCGGTCCGGGAGGACGACGTTGAGCGCCCAGGAGACGATCGAGATGATCAGGCCGCCCAGGACGGCCGTCCAGAAGCCCTCGACATGGAAACTCAGGTCGAACTGGTCGGCGAGCCACGAGGTCAGCAGCAGCATCAGCGCGTTGACGACCAGGGTGAACAGGCCGAGCGTGAGAATGAGCAGCGGCAGGCTCAGCAGGTTCACGATCGGCTTGACCAGGAAGTTCACCAGGCCGAAGATCAACGCGACCACGAGCAGCGTGCCGACCTTCTTCCCGGTGCTGTCCCCGGTCAGGGTGATCTTGTCGAGCAGCCATACGGCGACCGCCAGGGCGCCCGCGTTGGCGATCGTCTTGACTACGAAATTCATCATGTGTCTGATCGTGGCAGACGAGATCCGATACGAATACGGGCGCGAGGGCGACGAAGCGATGAAGGCATTCCGGCTGGACGAACTGGAGGCGGAGCGCGCCGCCAACGAGGGGGCCTACCTGCAGTTTCTGCGCGAGCGGAACATGTCGGTCGGTCTGTACGCGCTCAACGCGGGCGAGCACGATCCGCAGAAACCGCACAACCAGGACGAGGTCTACTTCGTCGTGAGCGGCCGTGCCGCGATCACCGTCGGCATGGAGACCACCGAGGTGGCCCGCGGCAGCGTGGTGTACGTCCCGGCCGGGGTGGCTCACAAGTTCCACCACATCAGCGAGGACCTGCGGGTGCTCGTGGTGTTCTCTCCGCCCGAGAACTGACCCACCAGCTCCGGGTTTTCGTCCTCCGCGCCCCCGGATTCCCTAGGGGATCGGTCAGGGGAGGACAAGGGCTGCGAGGCCCCCGTCGGGCACGTCGCCGGCCCTAGCATCGAGGCAGGACATCACAGGACCCGGCGGGACCGGAGCGCTCACAGGGAGTCGTGCGGCCGCCGGGCAGAGAGAGAAGGACGAGGGCGATGCGAGAGATCTTCGCGGGTCTGCCGTGGTGGGTGAAGTGGATCGCGGTGCCGGTCATCGCCCTGGTCGTGTTCGGCGGCGTGATAGCCAGCGTCGTGGGCTTCGTGATCGGGCTGCTGTTCAAGCTGCTGGTCTTCGTGGCCCTGGTCGGTGGACTCATCTATGTCGTACGGAAGTTCACGACGAACTCCTCGTCGCGTGGCGACTGGTGAGAGCTGTCGTGGCGACTGGTGAGAGCTGTGGGTGACGGGAACCGGTAACAGGAATCACCGGTTCCCTCGGGGGAGGGAAGTTTCCGGGCGGACGGGTCTGCGGGCGGTGGCGGGCCAATAGAGTCCGGAACCCGACGTGGGGGCAACCCCGCGAGCGGCGTACACACCCGTACAAACCCCTCCCGTGTTCACCCTGCACGGGCTGCCCCACTCGCGCTTCGGGAGTGACCCTTGGCCACGGCAGACACCGCACCCGCAGACCCCTACGCACCCCCCACGCCCCAGCACAACGCCACCCTCATCGGGTCCGTGCAGCGCGCCATGCGCCTGCTGGAGGCCGTCGCCGAGCATCAGCACGGCGCACCCGCGAAGCAACTGGCCCGCGAGACCGGCCTCGCCCTCCCCACGACGTACCACCTGCTGCGCACCCTGGTGCACGAGAGCTACCTGCGCCGGGAGAAAGGACTGTTCTTCCTCGGCGAGGCGGCCGAGCGGTTGGCCAGCAGCGGAGCCCAGCAGAAACGTCGCAGCACGGTCAACGAGACCCTCGCACGCTGGCGGGACTCCATCGGCGTGCCCGTGTACTACGCGATCTACCGCGACGGCGAGATCGAGGTCATGTGCGTCTCCGACACCCCGGGCAATCCGGCGGTGGAGGAGTGGGCCGACTTCCGCGAGACCGGCCACGCGCACGCCATCGGCCAGTGCCTGCTGTCCCAGCTGAACGAGAACACCCGCCGGGACCACCTCGACCGCTATCCCGTGCAGTCGATCACCCCGTACACCGTCCGCGACAGCCGCACGCTGCTGCGACGACTCGAACGAACGAGCCGGATGGAACCGGTGACCGAGCGCCAGGAGTACGCGCTCGGGACGGTGTGTGCGGCCATTCCGATCACTGTGGGTGACACCGCGGGAACGATGGCCATCTCGCTTCCCAGCCACCAAGTGGACCGCCTGCTGCCCGCAGCCCGGCAATTGCAGAGCGAGGTGGGTCGTGCGCTGGGGTCACTCGCGATCTCTATCAGTATCTGAAAACTCACTCCTTGTGATCTGGTGTGTACGTTCAGCAAGATGCCACCAGGTATCAGAGGTTCATTCCCGGCCAATCGAACGGCAAGTGACGGGGTAGGCGATGCGCGAGTCCGTACAGGCAGAGGTCATGATGAGCTTTCTCGTCTCCGAGGAGCTCTCCTTCCGCATCCCTGTGGAGCTGCGCTACGAAACGTGTGATCCCTACGCCGTGCGGCTGACCTTCCATCTGCCCGGTGATGCCCCGGTGACCTGGGCCTTCGGCAGGGAGCTGCTGATCGACGGGGTCGGGCGGCCGTGCGGGGAGGGCGATGTGCGGGTTTCGCCGGTCGAACCGGAGTCGCTCGGCGACGTCCTGATCCGGCTTCAGGTCGGCAACGACCAGGCGTTGTTCCGCTCCTCCACGGCTCCGCTGGTCGCCTTCCTCGACCGCACGGACAAGCTCGTGCCGTTGGGCCAGGAGGGTTCCCTCGCCGACTTCGACGCACACCTCGACGAGGCGCTGGACCGGATTCTGGCGGAGGAGCAGAGCGCCGGGTGAGCCGTCCCTGGGGTGGGTGGTGTAACGCTTCGCCTGAGGTGGATGGGGTTTGTGTGGCCCGAAGTCCCGGCTTCAACCGGCTGTAGCCGGGGCTTCGAGTGTGGTGGCCACGGCGATGGAGGCGGGCGGGCAGGAACGCTCCCTGCCCGGGGTCCTCAACGGCTCCTCCGGATCTCGGGCGTTCGGCGTGCGGGCGGCGTCAGTGCCTGCGCCCAGGGCGCTACAACGCCTGGTCCCATGGCGCTACAACGCCTGATCCCAAATCGCTCAACGCCTGGTCCCAGGTCGCTCAACGCCTGCGCCGCCGCCCCCTCCCGGCGCGGGCCGGTGCCGGTGCTTCGGTGCCGGCCGCGGCCGACGCCGGGGCGGGCTCCTTGGCGGGCCGGTCGGCCGACACCACCAGGGCCGCGAGCGCCGTGGTGACCGGCACCGAGGCCACCAGGCCGATCGAACCGACCAGCGTGCGCACGATCTCCTCCGCGACCAGCTCGCTGTTGGCGACCGTCCCCACGCTGCTCTGCGCGATGGAGAACAGCAGCAGCAGCGGGAGTGCTGCGCCCGCGTAGGCGAGGACGAGCGTGTTGACGACGGAGGCGATGTGGTCGCGGCCGATGCGGATGGCCGCCCGGTACAGCCCCCGCCAGCCCATTGCCGGGTTGGCCTCGTGCAGCTCCCAGACCGCCGAGGTCTGCGTGACCGTCACGTCGTCGAGGACACCGAGCGAACCGATGATGATGCCGGCCAGCAGCAGACCGCTCATGTCGATCGACGGGTACAGGCCGTGGATGAGACCGGTGTTGTCGTCGGTGTTGCCCGTGAGCGCGGCCCAACCGATGAACAGCGAGCCGAGGACGCCGATCAGCAGCAGTGAGATCAGCGTGCCGAGCACTGCCACGGATGTTCGGGCCGACAGACCGTGGCACAGATACAGGGCGATCAGCATGATGGCGCTCGCCCCGACCACCGCCACGACCAGCGGGTTCGAGCCCTGCAGGATCGCGGGCAGGATGAAGAAGTTGAGCACCAGGAAGCTGATGGCCAGCGCGACCAGTGCCATGACGCCGCGCAGCCGCCCGACCGCCACGACGGCCAGTGCGAAGATGCCGGCGAGCAGGGTCATCGGGAGTCGGCGGTTCACGTCGGTGACCGAGTACTGCAGGTCCTCGGGCGCGGAGGGTTCGTACGCGACCACGACCTTCTGGCCCTGGTTCAACTGGCGTGACTGGTCCGGCTGCACGATCTCGGTGAACGTACGGCCCTTGTCCTCGCCGGTGTCGATTCGGATCGTCGCGCGCTTGCAGGTGCCGTTCGCCTGCTGCTGGGCGGACGAGCCCTCGGCGGTGGAGGTGTCGCCGTTCGGTGTGTCGGCCGAGGCGTTGACCGAGTCGCAGGGCAACTCCTCGATCTTGGTGACCGTGGCCTGCTGGGTCTGCCGGTCGAAGCCGACGCCGGTGCGCTCGTGGGGCGGGGCACCGCCGGGCCACAGTACGGCGAGGCCGACTACGACGGCGGCGGCGAAGGGGATGAGCACCGCCGCGATGACCTTGCGCAGGTGCAGGGAGACGGGGGCGGCGGGTCCGTGCGCGTGACTGTGCGAGTGGCCGTGGCCGTGTCCGCCGCCGTGTCCGCCGCCGTGTCCGCCGCTGGGGCCGAGTCCTGGCTCGTCACCGGGCCCATGGCCGCGCCCGTTGCCGCCTCCGCGGCCGCTTCCGTGGCCGGGGCCGTGCCCTTGGCCGCCGCCGGGCGTGGAGTGGCCGGGGCCGTTGTCGCCTCCCCGGCCGGGGCCGTGCCCTTGGCCGCCGCTGGGCGCGGAGTGCCCGTGGCCGTCACCCGGGCCGGGACCGTAGCCTCGACCACCGCTCAGGCCACCGTCCACGCCATGCCCGTGCCCGTCGCCATAACCGGAGCCCTGCCCGGGGAAACCCCCGGCACCCGCACCGTGCTCGTGCCAGCCACCCTGCCCAGAGCCGCGTCCCTGTCCGCCCTCGGCAACGGGACCCAGCCCCTGCCCCCCACCGCCGGGGTATCCGCCCCCAGAGCCGTACACACGGCCGCCGGGAGTACTGCCAGAACCCCTCTCAGGACCCCCGCCAAGCCCGGAGCCAACACGCGCCCCCATGCCGGCAGGGTCGCCACCCATGCCCGCGCCCATGCCGCGAGCGTCGCCTCCCACGTCCGCGCCCATGCCGCGAGCCCCGCCTCGGCCCATGCCGGGAGCCTCGCCTCGACCCATGCCCGCCCCCGCTCCGGGAGCCTCGCCTCGACCCATGCCCGCCCCCGCGCCGGGAGCCTCGCCTCGACCCATGCCCGCCCTCGCGCCCGGAGCGTCACCCCGCGCCATGCGCGACCCCGCGCCGGGAGCATCGCCTCGACCCATGCCGGGCGTGTCACCCCGCCCCATGCCGGGAGCATCGCCTCGACCCATGCCGGGAGCATCGCCTCGACCCATGCCAGGAGCGTCACCCCGCCCCATGCCAGAAGCGTCGCCTCGACCCATGCGCGACCCCCTGCCCGAAGTACCACCCCCGCCCATCCCAGCGCCGCTTCCCGACCCCATGCCGGAGCCGGTTCCGCGCGGCGGTTCGTGCGGCGGGAACGGGGGCTGCTGATTCGTGGTCACCGACCGATCATCGCAAGAACGACCGGGCCCCTCTGTTCACCGCGCCCGAATTGACGCTAGCGTGGGGACACCTTTGTACACGCGGGAGCTCGGAGCACCGGGCTGAGAGGGCGCTGACCTCCGTCTTCGCGATGTTTCACGTGGAACGTGACTCGGTCCGAGTGATGTTTCCCATGAAACTCCGGCAGACGGAAACCGCTGCGTCGACCGCCGAACCTGTTACCGGGTAATGCCGGCGTAGGGAGATCGGTCTCATGGCCAACAAGGACGCACGCACGCCTGCCTCCACCCAGAACGCGACCAACGACGCGAGCAACGGGGAGGCCGGGAAGTCCATCGGCTGGCACAAGGCGTACGTCGAGGGTTCGCGCCCCGACCTGCGCGTGCCAGTCCGTCAGGTGCACCTCACCAACGGGCAGTCGGTCACGCTGTACGACACATCCGGCCCGTACACCGATCCACTCGTCGACACCGACGTCCGCCGCGGTCTTCCGCCGCTGCGGGAAAACTGGATCATTGCTCGCGGCGACACGGAGGAGTACGCGGGCCGTCCCGTCCGTCCCGAGGACGACGGGATCAAGCACACCTCGCCGCGCGGCGGGCTGCGCAACCTCGACGCCGTCTTCCCCGGCCGCCCGCGCCTGCCACGCCGCAGCCGCGACGGTCAGGCGGTCACGCAGCTCGCGTACGCGCGCCGGGGCGAGATCACGCCCGAGATGGAGTACGTGGCCATCCGGGAGAACGTTTCGCCCGAGGTCGTACGGGAGGAGATCGCGGCGGGCCGGGCCGTACTGCCCGCCAACGTCAACCACCCGGAGATCGAGCCGATGATCATCGGCAAGCGGTTCCTGGTGAAGGTCAACGCCAACATCGGCAACTCCGCGGTGACGTCCTCCATCGAGGAGGAGGTCGAGAAGATGACCTGGGCGACCCGCTGGGGAGCCGACACGGTCATGGACCTGTCCACCGGCCGCAACATCCACACCACCCGCGAGTGGGTGCTGCGCAACTCCCCCGTCCCCATCGGCACGGTGCCGCTCTACCAGGCGCTGGAGAAGGTCGACGGCAAGGCCGAGGAGCTGACCTGGGAGATCTACAAGGACACGGTCATCGAGCAGGCCGAGCAGGGCGTGGACTACATGACGGTCCACGCGGGCGTACGCCTGCCGTACGTGCCGCTGACGGCGAACCGCAAGACCGGCATCGTCTCGCGCGGCGGCTCGATCATGGCGGCGTGGTGCCTGGCGCACCACAAGGAATCGTTCCTGTACGAGAACTTCGAGGAGCTCTGCGAGATCCTCGCCGCCTACGACGTCACGTACTCGCTGGGCGACGGCCTCAGGCCGGGCTCGATCGCGGACGCCAACGACGAGGCGCAGTTCGCGGAGCTGCGAACGCTCGGGGAACTCAACCGGATCGCCAAGCGTTTCAACGTGCAGACCATGATCGAGGGCCCGGGACATGTCCCGATGCACAAGATCAAGGAGAACATCGACCTTCAGCAGGAGATCTGCGATGAAGCTCCGTTCTATACGCTCGGCCCGCTGACGACGGACGTCGCGCCGGCGTACGACCACATCACCTCCGGCATCGGTGCCGCGATGATCGCTTGGTGGGGCACGGCCATGCTCTGCTACGTCACGCCCAAGGAGCACCTGGGCCTGCCCAATCGCGACGACGTCAAGACCGGCGTCATCACCTACAAGATCGCTGCCCACGCAGCCGACCTCGCCAAGGGACACCCCGGTGCGCAGGAATGGGACGACGCGCTGTCCGACGCCCGCTTCGAGTTCCGGTGGGAGGACCAGTTCAACCTGGCCCTCGACCCGGACACGGCACGGGAGTTCCACGACGAGACCCTCCCGGCTGAGCCCGCCAAGACGGCGCACTTCTGCTCGATGTGCGGGCCGAAGTTCTGCTCGATGAAGATTAGCCAAAGCATCACAGAGCGGTTCGGTGGTGCGGCGGCTGAGGGAGCCTCGCCCGAGGAGATCGCAGAGGGCATGCTCCAGAAGTCGAAGGAGTTCGCGGCGAGCGGGAACCGCGTATACCTGCCGCTGGCGGACTGAAAGGCATTCGCATGGGCCCCTCTCCGGCGCGGTGGAGGGGCCCGTGCCGATGTCCGTTGCACTCACCGAGACCTAGCTGGTACGGGCTACGATCGCGTTCATGCCAGAGGTGGGCCGTAAGTTGACGCAGCTGGGCAGGAGTTCGGCTGAGTTGTTCTGGACCGTGGACCGCGCGTTGGGTGGCGATCGCGCGCCCACACGTGGGCAACGCTTCGCGGCGCGACACCCGCTCTCGGTAGGCCTGGTGGCCGGTGTCTTCGCGGCCGGTTTTTTCACCTTCGTGGCCCTTTCGAGCGGGACGCAACCGTCGGACATTGCGCTTGCAGCGGTGGGCGGCGTCCTCATAGGCGCCGTCTTCGGGGCGACAGCCCGGATGGAGCGGGCGCGTCAGCGGCGCTTGCGGCGACGGGGATTGTGGGACGGCTCGTAGGAGCAGTTCGGTGGTGACGAGGGCTCGACGCCTGAATCGATCGAGGCGCGGATGGTCGAGAAGTCGAAGGAGTTCGCGGCGGCGGGTAACCGTGTGTACCTGCAGCTCGCGGAGACGGCCGGCTGACCCGGCCGCCTCAGTGGAGGGGGGCCCGCCAGGCCACCAGTCCGGGCCGGCCCGCCTCTACGAAACCCACCGCGAACGGCTTGTCTCCGTCGTCCGTCACCAGGTGGATGCTGCACTCCGTCACGCTGTCGCCCGGCGGGATCATCCGGGCGACCCAGTCGGACGGACAGCCGGGGATCTTCGTGTCGAGGACGAAGGGGGTCTTCCCCCGTATCTGCCGACCGCCCTCGGTGAGCAGGCGGACACGGTCGGCCTGGTTGGCGTAGAGGTCTTTCGGCCCGGGGTTGGTGTAGGTGACCGACACGTAGTACGGGACGCCGCGCCGCTCGTTCTCGTTGAGGTCGAGGTCCAGGCCCGCGAGGTCGGCCGCGCTGCCCCGGCGTACGGAAACCAGCGTGGCGGGCAGTTCGAGGATGCCGTCCTCGCGGGCGTCCCACCGGACGCGGACGATGTCGCCCGGCTCCGCCATCCCGGCGGACGCCGCCTCGAGGCCGCCCTCGACGGGCCAGGTGGCGACCGCGCCGCCCTTGTCGAGGTAGCCGTCGGCGTTGTGCGTCAGCGAGTGCACGCCGACGCCCTCGGGCAGCGCGTAAGTCACGCAGGTGTTATATGAGTCGCCGGGCGCCAGCGTCTTCGGTGCGGTGTCCGCGCAGTACAGGTCGACCCCGCCCGGCCTCCCGCCGCTGACGTAGACCTTCTCCCCGCGCGCCCAGTCGGTGCCGTTCAGGGCGAAGTTGCTGTCCACCATGTAGGTGGCGGGGATCTTCTTCCGGCCGGTGTTGGTGACCTCGAAGGTGAGGTAGTGGGGGACCATGCCCTTCAGATCCTCGTCCACGCGCGCCCCCCGCATGTCCTCCTCCGAACCCCGGACCAGGCTCTTGACCGTGATCCTGACCTCGTACGACCGGTGGTCGGTGTCCGTGTGGACGACGTCCCGTGCGCCGGTCCGCACCGGTAGGTCCGTCCAGGAGGCAGGCCTCTCCGCGGCTCGCTCCACGGTCTCGCCCGCGCCCTGTTCCCCCGCGCACCCGGCGACGAGGGGTATCGACGCCGCGCCCATGGCGGCCTTCCTGATGTAGCTGGACAGGCGCATGGACTTCCCTTGACGCACGATGATCCGGATCCGCCGGAGGACTGACGCATCGTAGACGTCACAGCGGAGGTGGAGGCGGTGGGTGGAGGGCCCGGTGCGGTTGCTTTCGCTTCTGGCCCTCAGCGAGAGTCTGGCCGTGGCATGGCCCAGAAGTCGAAGGAGTTCGCGGCGGCCGACAACCGCATGTACCTGCCGATCGCGGGCTGACCCGAAACGAACCGGCGGGGTCGTGAAGGCCGCGCGACCCCGTCGTCGTCTCGGACCAGCCCGCACACGACAGCGCACCGACACCGCCGGATCTCCGGCTTGCGCACCCCGGACGGGGACGCAAGCCGCAGGTCATTCCGGCCTGTGGTCCGGGCCCCCGAAGTCCGGGCTGGTGTAGTCCGGACTGGTGAAGCTCGGACGCGCGCCCGACGGGCCGTCACCGGGGCTGGTGAAGCCCGGGCGGTCGTAGCCCAGGTGCGGGATGCGACTGGTCGGGATCGTCGGGGCCGTCCGGCGCAACGGGGCCGGACCGGGGTCGGTGAGCGCCTCCCGGAGGAACGGCATGATGCCGTTCTCCAGCAGGGCCTGGCGCCAGGCTTCCCTGGCCCTGGCCACCTCGCCGCTGAGTTCGCCGTACGGTCCGGATTCGAGCGAGGGCCGGTTGCGCAGTGCGGTGAGCAGCAGCCCGACGGCGGCGAGCAGAATCGCGACCGCGGTCACGGCGCCGAACACCCATCCGGTGGTGACCATGGTCTGGGCGATGCCCGGCTCGGGGTCGAGCATCTTCAGGGTGTAGCCGACAAGCAGGAAGATCGCCGCGGCCGTGCCGGCCAGGACGGGTGCCAGAACCGCCATGATGGCGACGGCGCCCGCGCCGACGGTTTCGGCGGCGGCCTCTCCCATGGTGGTGGCGAGCCCCATGGCGCCCGTGCCCGGCTCGGTGGAGCCGGACTCGCGGGCGGTCGACGGGGTGGACGGCGCCGGACGGCGCAGTTCCTCGCGGACCTTCACGTAGTGCTGGTACTCGGTCGCCGCGGCCGCCGTGATGAGTGCGGTGGCGTTGAGCGCCATGGTGCGCAGCTGTTCGGGGTTGAGCCGCTGTCCCACAGCGGCCAGTTCCGGTCGGTGGTGTGCGGAGCGCAGCGCCTCATCGAGGAGCCGCTCGTATTCCTGGCGGTCCTCGCTCAACAGGTGCTGCGGAACGCTGTTCATGTGCATCCCCCGATGCTCCGTAGGGCTTGGGGCTCGCACGCTGACGAGCCGTCGGGCAGAAACGGAGGGGAGCCTGCTACGGATAAGGCGATGGTAGAGCGGTGACAGTGCGCCGTGACAGGGGGTTTGAAGAAATTGGCCCCTGGCCTGCGCCGTCGTGCGCCGGTCCGCCGTCGGGGTACGCCTGCCCCGGGAACGCTCAGATATCCAGGGGAAGTTGCTGGACCAGCAGCTTTCCGGCCATGGTCACCCCACCGTCCATCGCGATGGCGAGGCCGTCGGCGTAGACGTGCGGCCCGTCGACCACCGGTCCCGTGCTGTCCTCGCCCTCCTCGGAGCCGACCTCGCCCAGCAGGTAGGGAATCGGGCTGTGGCCGTGAACGATTCGGGTGCCGCCGTACGTATCGAGCAGTGAGCGTACGGCGTCGGCGCCGCCCTCGTCGCGGAAGGAGAAGCGCTTGGTGAACTTGCGGAACAGGTCCCAGACCTCGTCCGCGTCGTTACGGGTGAGGGCCTCGCGGACGTTGTCGTTGACGGCCTCGATGGAGTCGCCGTAGTCGAGATAGGCGGTGGTGTCCGAGTGGACGAGCAGATGGCCGTCGATCTCGACGAGCGCGTCGAGGCGGGCCATCCACTGCAGGTGGTGGTCCTGGAGCCGGTCCATGTCGGTTTTCTGTCCGCCGTTGAGCAACCAGGCCGCCTGGAAGGTGGCGGTGCCCGCGCCGGAGTTGACGGGCGTGTCGCCGAACCGCTTGGCGCCGAGCAGGAGCAGTTCGTGGTTGCCCATCAGGGCCTTGCAGTAGCCGCCGGCCGCGGCAGCCTCGGCGGACAGCCGCATCACGAGGTCGATCACGCCAATGCCGTCCGGGCCGCGGTCGGTGAAGTCGCCCAGGAACCACAGCCGGGTGGTACCGGCGCACCACTGGCCGGCGGTGTCGATGAGGCCCTTCTCCCGCAGCGCCGCCACCAGCTCGTCGAGGTAGCCGTGTACGTCGCCCACGACGTACAGGGGGCCGGGACCGGTGGTGGGCTGCGGCTGCGGGGTCGGCACGGCCTGCGGGTCGACGGTCACCTGAACCGTGTCACCCCGGTTGATGACGGGCAGGTCGCGCTCCGTGGGCGTGTACTCGTCCGGGTGGTCCACCGGCTCGGCGACGGGGCTGACGACCTCGCCGGGATGCGCGCTGTGGACGTACGGACCGGTCTCGTGCACGTAAGCGGGCACCCGGAAGTCGCGCAACGTCGCCGTCCGCTCCACCTCGGGTCCCTGACCGGCCCCCTGAGTCATCGACCCCTCCACCATCGCGCCGCATCTGCACCGCATCGGACTGCCTGGTCGCAGCGGCCCGCGGTGTCGTGGGCCCATCATAGGAATGCGGATCGCGCCGTGTGATGACCCAGGGGTGGTGAATCGGAGCGGGAGTCCGGTTCACCGCGGCTTTCGCCCCGATTGGGCCGGGCTTTCACCGGCCCGGGGACGGTGCCGTGCCATGCCTGCGTGGTTCTTCAGCCTGAGCCTGTCCGGGGGATCATGCGGCAGACACGGGGCTTGGCACGCCCTTCCTCAGGCTCTTCGAGCAGGGGGTGCCCCCATTGGGCGCCCAAGCCCCGCTCACCTGCGCCGATGGTCACGGCATTCGGCGTCGCGGGGCCTGGCACGCCTAGTCGGGCGTCCGCGGTGGGCTGACCGTGGTGCGCGGGAAGCGCCGTTGTGATGACGTGCGCACGATCAGCTCGGTCGGTATGACCTGCTCGACCGGCTGGTCCGACTCGACGCTCTCGATGGCGTCGATGAGCAGCTGGACCACGGCCGTGCCGATCCGGCGCGGCTTCAGGGAGAGCGTGGTGATGGGCGGCTCGGTGTTCGCGTACACGGTGGACTCGCTGCAGCAGACCAGCAGCAGATCGTCCGGTACGCGCAGTCCGTAGCGACGGGCGGCGGCGAGCAGGTCGGTGCCGTTCGGGTCGAACAGACCGTAGACGGCGTCCGGCCGGTCGGGCCGGGCGAGCAGTCGGTCGGCGGCGACAGCGCCCGCGCAGGGATCGTGCGCCGGGTACGCCTCGTACACCGGGTCCTGGCCGACACGTTCGCACCAGCGCAGGTACGCCGTCGTGGACAGGTGTGTGTAGGTGTCGGTCGTGGTCCCGGTCAGCAGGCCGATCCGTCGGGCGCCGGCCTCGGCGAGGTGGTCGAGGATGCCGAGCACCGCGGCCTCGTGGTCGTTGTCGACCCACGCCGTGACCGGAAGCGAGCCGGCCGGGCGGCCGTCGGAGACGACCGGTAAACCCTGCCTGACCAGTTCGCTGACGACCGGATCCTGGTCGGAGGGGTCGATGACAACGGTGCCGTCGAGGGCGACGTTCGACCACACGTCGTGGCGGGAGGTCGCGGGCAGGATGACGAGGGCGTAGCCGCGGGCGAGCGCGGCCGAGGTGGCGGCGCGGGCCATCTCCGCGAAGTACGCGAACTCCGTGAAGGTGAAAGGTTCATCCCCGTATGTCGTCACGGTCAGACCGATCAGGCCGGACTTGCCGGTACGGAGAGTTCGGGCCGCGGCCGAGGGGCGGTACCCCAGCCGGTCGGCGACCTCGCGGACATGGCGGCGGGTGGCGTCCGGGAGCCGGCCCTTGCCGTTGAGGGCGTCGGAGACGGTCGTGATGGAGACCCCGGCGGCGGCGGCCACATCTCTGATGCCCGCCCGGCCCGGCCGACTGCCTCGACGAGAGGTTTCCGCGCGGCTCACCTGGTGCTTCCCTGCTGCTGTCATGGCGAGCCGATAGTAGGGCTCATGCGGTGGGGTAGTGCGGACGCATATGCACCCGTTGACAGACACGTTTCTGCAAGGTCATAAAGTATCAAATACCTTGGAAAACAAGGGAGTTGAGCCTCCCTATTGCAGTACGTGACTTGTCGGCGCGTACGGGCCTGCCAAGACCTCGATGTTTCGAAGAGGTCTCAACTCACCTGACCGGGGGATGCGCGCTACGGCGTGAGCCACCGGCGCGTAGATATATGTGTGGCGCGCCCCCCGATTCGTACGCCTTCATGCGGTGATGCCCCTGATGCCAGTGGGACTGATGAGGTGAGGCCGCTCAGTCATACGCAGCCGCGCCTCACCCATACGCAGTCGCGCCGAATCCTCATAAGGTGAGAAGCATTGGAAGCCGGCGGCGGTCAGGGGCCGCCGGTGGTCGCGAGGAGGACTGCGGTGAGTGAGACGAGCCCCAAGCTGCGCGCCGAGCTGGAGGGAATTCCCACCTACAAGCCGGGCCGGCCGGCCGCGGCCAACGGGCCGGTGGCATACAAGCTGTCCTCCAACGAGAACCCCTATCCGCCGCTGCCCGGCGTGATGGAGAGCGTGACGGCCGCCGCCTCGTCCTTCAACCGCTACCCGGACATGTTCTGTACGGACCTGGTGAACGAGCTGTCCGACCGTTTCGGCGTCCCCGCGTCCCACCTGGCCACCGGCACCGGGTCGGTCGGTGTCGCCCAGCAGCTGGTGCAGTCCACCAGCGGGCCCGGCGACGAGGTGATCTACGCCTGGCGCTCCTTCGAGGCGTACCCGATCATCACGCAGATCAGTGGTGCCACGTCCGTGCAGGTGCCGTTGACGCCGGGTGCCGTGCACGACCTGGACGCGATGGCGGACGCGGTCACGGACCGGACTCGGCTGATTTTCGTCTGCAACCCCAACAACCCCACCGGCACGGCCGTTCGGCGGGCCGAGCTGGAGCGCTTCCTGGACCGGGTGCCGGGTGATGTGCTGGTCGTGCTCGATGAGGCCTACCGCGAGTTCATCCGCGACCCCGAGGTGCCGGACGGCGTCGAGTTGTACCGCGAGCGGCCCAACGTCTGTGTGCTGCGGACGTTTTCCAAGGCGTACGGCCTGGCCGGTCTGCGCGTCGGGTTCGCCATCGCGCATGAGCCGGTGGCCGCCGCCCTGCGCAAGACGGCGGTGCCCTTCGGAGTGAGCCGACTGGCGCAGGATGCGGCGATCGCCTCGCTGCGTGCCGAGGACGAGTTGCTCGGCCGGGTCGGGTCACTGGTGTGTGAGCGCAACCGCGTGGTCGACGGGTTGCGCGACCAGGGCTGGACGATCCCCGAGACTCAGGCCAACTTCGTGTGGCTGCCGCTGGGTGAGCGCGCGGTCGCCTTCGCGGCGGCGTGCGAGCAGGCGGGTGTGATCGTGCGGCCGTTCCCGGGCGAGGGTGTGCGCGTGACGGTCGGGGAGGCCGAGGGGAACGACATCTTCCTGAAGGTGACGGAAGGGTTCCGGAAAGAGCTGTGAGTAAGGGTCGGGCTCTGAGGGGCGAGCTCTGAAGTGCGGGGCGAGTTCTGAGGGGTGAGCTCTGAAGTGAGGGCGAGTTCTGAGGTAGGGCAAGGCGGCGACCGCGGCGGCGCAATCGAGGGTGCGGTCGCCCCGACCCTGGGAGAGACACCCCCATGCTCAGGCCGCCCCTGGAACCATCCCCGCGCTCAGCCCTCCACAACCTCCACCCGAATCGGGTCGCCGTCGTGGACGGTGGCCAGGACGCGGGGATCGCCGTCGATACGGCCGAGGATGTTGCACGGGCTGGCGAGGCGGCACTCGTCGCCTTGCGAGATGGGCGTGGGCCCGTAGGGGAGTGCGAGGGCGTCGCCGTCGGTCCAGAAGGCCACCGTGCCGGGCTCGACGACCTGCCGAGCGTTCGTTTCACGTGAAACGGCGACGCCCGTGTCGAAGTAGACCTCCTCGCCCCAGGTGTGCGCGGCGGAGGCAAGCGGCAGTGCCTTGGTCAGGGCCTGAGTGGTCGGGGTGTCGTCGAGGGTCGCAGTGAGGTGCCCCGAGGGCCAGGAGATACGGATCTTTATCAGGTGCGTCTGCATGCTGGAATTCAACAATATGTTGAATGCACTGCCAAGGGGTTGACGTGACGTAGGGGGTACCCCCCTTCAGGTGTCGAGCAGCTGTGCGTCATAATGGCTTGTGAATGTGAACGCGTTCACAAGCGCCTCGATTGCCTGGGATGTGAAGGGCAAAGGGGGCACGCTGCCGCACTGTCCACGGCGATGTAAGGAGAGACGACGTGGAACTGGCTTTGGCACCGGAGACTCTGGCGCGATGGCAGTTCGGCATCACCACCGTCTACCACTTCCTGTTCGTCCCCCTGACGATCTCGCTCGCCGCCCTCACAGCCGGCCTGCAGACCGCCTGGGTGCGCACCGAGAAGGAGAAGTACCTCAGGGCGACCAAGTTCTGGGGCAAGCTCTTCCTGATCAACATCGCCATGGGTGTCGTCACCGGCATCGTGCAGGAGTTCCAGTTCGGCATGAACTGGTCCGACTACTCGCGCTTCGTCGGTGACGTCTTCGGCGCGCCCCTCGCCTTCGAGGCCCTCATCGCCTTCTTCTTCGAGTCCACCTTCATCGGGCTGTGGATCTTCGGCTGGGACAAGCTGCCGAAGAAGATCCACCTGGCCTGCATATGGATGGTCTCGATCGGCACGCTGCTCTCGGCGTACTTCATCCTCGCAGCCAACTCGTGGATGCAGCACCCGGTCGGCTACCGGATCAACGAGGAGAAGGGCCGGGCCGAGCTCACCGACTTCTGGGCCGTACTGACCCAGAACACCACGCTCAACCAGGTCTTCCACAGCTTCTCGGCGGCCTTCCTGACGGGCGGCGCCTTCATGGTGGGCATCGCCGCCTTCCATCTGATGCGCAAGAAGCACATCCCGGTCATGCGGACGTCCCTCCGGCTCGGCCTGGTCACCGTGGCGGTCGGCGGACTGCTCACCGCGGTCAGCGGAGACACCCTCGGCAAGGTCATGTACGAGCAGCAGCCGATGAAGATGGCCGCTGCCGAGGCACTGTGGGACGGCGAGAAGCCGGCGCCGTTCTCCGTCTTCGCCTACGGGGACGTCGACAAGGGACACAACAAGGTCGCCCTGGAGATACCCGGACTCCTGTCCTTCCTGGCCCACAGCGACTTCGAGTCCTATGTGCCGGGCATCAACGACACCAACAAGGCCCTCCAGGAGAAGTTCGGCCCCGGTGACTACAAGCCCATCGTTCCCGTCGCCTACTGGGGCTTCCGGTGGATGATCGGCTTCGGGATGGCGTCGTTCTCCATCGGCCTGCTGGGGCTGTGGCTCACGCGGAAGAAGTTCCTGCTGCCGGCCGCGTACCGGACCGGGGAGGACGAGGTACCGCATCTGGTCCTGCTGAGGAAGCCGCTCGGGTCGCGGCTGACCCGCCTGTACTGGCTGGTGGCGGTCTGGACGATGGCCTTCCCGCTGATCGCCAACTCCTGGGGTTGGATCTTCACCGAGATGGGCCGCCAGCCGTGGGTCGTCTACGGCCTGTTCCAGACCCGCGACGCGGTCTCCCCCGGTGTCTCCCAGGGTGAGGTCCTCACCTCGATGATCGTCTTCACCACGCTCTACGCCATCCTCGCCGTGATCGAGGTCAAGCTGCTCGTGAAGTACGTCAAGGCCGGCCCTCCCGAGCTCACCGAGGCCGACCTGAACCCGCCCACGAAGATCGGCGGCGACGCCCGTGACGCCGACAAGCCGATGGCCTTCTCGTACTAGGCCGAGGGAGCTGCACAGTCATGGAACTGCACGACGTCTGGTTCGTCCTGATCGCCGTCCTGTGGATCGGCTACTTCTTCCTGGAGGGCTTCGACTTCGGGGTCGGTGTCCTCACCAAGCTGCTGGCCCGCAACCGGCCGGAGAAGCGGGTACTGATCAACACGATCGGCCCGGTGTGGGACGGCAACGAGGTGTGGCTGCTGTCGGCCGGTGGCGCCACGTTCGCCGCCTTCCCCGAGTGGTACGCGACCCTCTTCTCGGGTTTCTACCTGCCGCTGCTGCTCATCCTGGTCTGCCTGATCGTCCGGGGCGTCGCGTTCGAGTACCGGGCCAAGCGGCCCGAGGAGAACTGGCAGCGCAACTGGGAGCACGCGATCTTCTGGTGCTCGCTGATCCCGGCGTTCCTGTGGGGCGTGGCCTTCGGCAACATCGTCGGCGGCGTGAAGATCGACCGTGACTTCGAGTACGTCGGCAACCTGTGGGACCTGCTCAACCCGTACGCGCTGCTCGGCGGTCTGGTGACGCTGACCCTGTTCACCTTCCACGGCGCGGTGTTCACGGCCCTCAAGACGGTCGGGGACATCCGGGAAAGGGCCCGCAGGCTGGCCTTCCGGGTCGGCCTTGTCACGGCCGCGCTGGCGGTGCTCTTCCTGCTGTGGACGCAGATCCAGAGTGGGAACGGCAAGAGCCTGGTCGCCATGGTGGTGGCGGTGGCCGCGCTGGTCGTGGCGCTCCTGGCGAACCAAGCCGGGCGCGAGGGCTGGTCGTTCGCGCTCTCCGGCGTCACCATCGTCGCCGCCGTCGCGATGCTCTTCCTGTCGCTGTTCCCGAACGTCATGCCGTCCTCGCTCAATGACGGCTGGAGCCTGACGGTCACCAACGCCTCGTCGAGCCCGTACACCCTGAAGATCATGACCTGGTGCGCGGCGATCGCCACACCGATCGTCCTGCTCTACCAGTCGTGGACGTACTGGGTGTTCCGCAAGCGGATCGGTACCCAGCACATCGCCGAACCCGCACATTGAGTCCGGCCGGGGTGTGTTTCACGTGAAACACACCCCACGTGACTGAAGGGCATGTTTCACGTGAAACCCATCGATCCGCGCCTTCTGCGCTACGCCCGCGCCACCCGACTCTTCCTGGTGGCGGTCGTCGGTCTGGGTGCCATCGGCGCCGGGCTGGTCATCGCCCAGGCCATGCTCATTGCCGAGACGGTCGTCGGCGCGTTCCAGCACGGAATGACCGTCGTCGAACTCCGTGCTCCTCTCCTGCTGTTGGTGGCTGTGGCCTGCGGCCGGGCGCTGGTCTCCTGGCTCACCGAACTTGCCGCGCACCGAGCCGGCGCGGCGGTGAAGTCGGAGCTTCGGGGGCGGCTGCTGCAGCGATCAGCGGAGCTGGGCCCCGGGTGGCTGAGTGGGCAGCGCACCGGATCGCTGGTGGCCCTTGCCACGCGTGGAATCGACGCCCTCGACGACTACTTCTCGCGCTATCTGCCGCAGCTGGGCCTCGCGGTGGTCGTGCCGGTGGCCGTGCTGGCGCGGATCGTCACGGAGGACTGGGTCTCCGCCGCCATCATCGTCGGCACCCTGCCGCTCATCCCGATCTTCATGGTGCTGATCGGCTGGGCCACCCAGTCCCGGATGGACCGTCAGTGGCGGCTGCTCTCCCGGCTGTCCGGGCACTTCCTGGACGTGGTCGCAGGGCTGCCGACCCTCAAGGTGTTCGGACGGGCCAAGGCGCAGGCCGAGTCGATCAAGCGGATCACCGGCGAGTACCGGCAGGCGACGATGCGGACGCTGCGGATCGCGTTCCTGTCGTCGTTCGCGCTGGAGTTGCTCGCCACGATCTCGGTCGCGCTGGTCGCCGTGACGATCGGCATGCGGCTCGTGCACGGTGAGATGGACCTCTACATCGGCCTGGTCATCCTGATCCTCGCGCCCGAGGCGTATCTTCCGCTGCGGCAGGTGGGCGCGCAGTACCACGCGGCGGCCGAGGGACTGTCCGCGGCCGGGGAGATCTTCTCGGTTCTGGAGACGCCCGTGCCGGCGTCGGGGACCCGCACCCCGCCCGCGGGTGCGCTGTCCTTCGAGGGCGTGACCGTCCGGTACCCGGGGCGGACCACGGACGCCGTGTCCGACGTGACCTTCGCCGTCGGGCCCGGGGAGACGGTCGCGCTCGTCGGGCCGAGCGGTGTGGGCAAGTCGACGCTGCTGAACGCGCTGTTGGGGTTCGTGCAGCCGACCGAGGGGCGGGTGCGGATCGGGGGAGTGGATCTCACCGACGTCGATCTGGAGCAGTGGCGGGCGCGGATCGCCTGGGTGCCGCAGCGGCCGCACCTGTACGCCGCGACGATCGCCGAGAACGTACGGCTGGCCCGCCCCGAGGCGGACGACGCGGCCGTACGGCGGGCATTGGCGGACGCGGGAGCGCTCGCGTTCGTGGACGCCCTTCCGCGCGGTGTCGACACCGTGCTCGGCGAGGACGGCGCCGGACTGTCCGCGGGCCAGCGGCAGCGCCTCGCGTTGGCCCGGGCCTTCCTCGCGGACCGGCCCGTGCTCCTGCTCGACGAGCCGACGGCCGCGCTCGACGGGGAGACCGAGGCCGAAGTCGTCGCCGCGGTACGGCGGTTGGCGGCCGGCCGGGCCGTGCTGCTGGTCGTGCACCGGCCGGCGCTGCTGGGTGTGGCCGACCGGGTGGTGCGGCTGGACGAGGCGGAACGGGTGGTGCTGCTGGACGAGGCGGAACGGCCGCCGTGGCGGGACGCCGCCGTCTCCCCCGCCCGTGTGGCCACCGGGACGTCGTCGGCGGCCACGCGGCCGACCGAGGCTTCCGAGATCCTCAGGGAGGCGCACGAGGCCGCCGGCGCGGCACGCGGCGGTGGTGGCGTCCTCGCCCGCGTCCGCGCCATGTCCGGTGCCCGGCGCGGACGGCTGGGCCTGGCCCTGTTGCTCGCGAGCCTCGCCCTCGGCAGCGCCGTCGGACTCATGGCCACCTCCGGCTGGCTCATCTCCCGGGCCTCGCAGCAGCCACCGGTGCTGTATCTGATGGTGGCCGTGACCGCCACGCGCGCCTTCGGGATCGGGCGGGCCGTGTTCCGGTACGCCGAGCGGCTCGTGTCCCACGACGCGGTGCTGCGGATGCTGGCCGACACGCGGGTGGCCGTCTACCGCCGACTGGAACGGCTGGCGCCCGCCGGGCTGCGCCAGTCCCGCCGGGGCGACCTGCTCTCGCGGCTCGTCGCCGATGTGGACGCCCTGCAGGACTACTGGCTCAGGTGGCTGCTGCCCGCCGGTGCCGCGGTCGCCGTCTCCATGGCCGCCGTCGGCTTCACCGGCTGGCTGCTGCCCGAGGCCGGCGCGGTGCTCGCCGTCGGACTGCTCGCCGCCGGCGCCGGCGTCCCGCTGGTCACCGCCGCCGTGGCGCGGCGCGCGGAACGCAGGCTCGCCCCCGCCCGCGGGGTACTCGCCACGCGCGTGGCCGACCTGCTCACCGGCACCGCCGAACTCACCGTCGCCGGCGCCCTGTCCGCACGTACCGCCGAGACCCGGCAGGCCGACACCGCACTCACCCGGATCGCCTCGCGCGCCGCCACCGCCACCGCGATCGGCGACGGGCTCACCGCGCTGATCTCCGGCCTGACGGTCACAGCCGCTGCGCTCGTGGGCGCCCAGGCGGTCGCCGACGGACGGCTGAACGGCGTGGCCATGGCAGTCGTCGTACTCACCCCGCTGGCCGCCTTCGAGGCCGTGCTCGGGATGCCGCTCGCCGTGCAGTTCCGGCAGCGGGTGCGCAAGAGCGCCGAGCGGGTGTACGAGGTGCTGGACGCCCCCGAGCCCGTACGGGAACCCGAGCGGCCGCGGCAGGCGCCCGCGTCGCCGTTCCCGGTCGCTGTCAAGGGCCTGACGGCCCGGCACGCCGGGCAGGACCGGGACGCGCTCACCAGGCTCGACCTGACGCTCGACAAGGGGCGCCGGATCGCTGTGGTCGGTCCGTCCGGCTCCGGCAAGACGACGCTCGCGCAGGTGCTGCTGCGCTTCCTGGACGCGGACACCGGCTCGTACACGCTGGGCGGCGTGGACGCGCACGCCCTGGACGGTGACGACGTACGGCGGCTGGTCGGGCTGTGTGCGCAGGACGCGCACCTCTTCGACACGTCCGTGCGCGAGAACCTGCTGCTCGCCAGGAGGGACGCCACCGAGGACGAACTGCGCGACGCCCTGCGGCGCGCCCGGCTGCTCGACTGGGCCGACGGCCTGCCCGAGGGGCTCGACACGCTGGTCGGCGAGCACGGGGCACGGCTGTCCGGTGGGCAGCGGCAACGGCTGGCGCTCGCCCGCGCGCTGCTGGCCGACTTTCCCGTCCTCGTCCTCGACGAGCCCGCCGAGCACCTCGACCTGCCGACGGCCGACGCGCTCACCGCGGACCTGCTGGCCGCGACCGAGGGCCGTACGACCCTGCTCATCACGCACCGGCTGGCCGGACTGGAGGCCGTGGACGAGGTGGTCGTGCTGGACGGGGGACGTGTGGTGCAGCGCGGGCCGTTCGCGGAGCTGGCCGCGGTGGAGGGGCCGTTGCGGGCCATGGCGGAGCGGGAGGCGGAGGCGGAGGTGCTGGTGGGGGCTACGTAGCCGGTGCCGTGGGAGTTGGGCAGCCGGGTTGGGGGTGTGAGGTAGCTGGGTCCGGGCGGCGTGAGGTAGCCGGATCCGGGTGGCGTGAGGTAGCTGGGTCGGGGTGGCGTGAGGTAGCTGGGTCCGAGTGGCGTTCGGTTCCGTGACAAGTCGGGCCCAGTGACTACGACCCGGGCATGGCGACGGGCCGTCAGGCTGCCCGGCAGCGCCCCCTGTTCGGCCGTAGCGCTCTGCTCCATCCGTGCGTGACGTCCCCCGTGCGCACGACTCCGACAGGACCGCGGGCGGCGCGCGGGCCAGGATCGCTGACATGCGCTCATCCCGCCGCCCCCGCTGGCTCCTCCCGGTGCTGCTGTGCGCGCTCGCCGTGCTGTTGGCCCGGCCCGTCGAGACGCCCGAGAGGAGCCCGGCCCGGGGTGGCGCCGATCCCGATGTCGGCGCCGAGGTGGCGCGGCTGTACGAGGACGCGGCCGCGGCGACGCGGCAGTACGAGGAGGGCCGCCACGCGGCCGAGGCCCAGCGGAGGCGCGCCGGTCGGCTGGAGGAGCTCCTCGACCGCGAACGGCGGCAACTCGCCGCCCTGCGCGAGGACCTGGGCCGGATCGCGCGCGCCCAGTACCGCAGCGGTGGGGACGTCCCCCTCGCCGCGCGCATGCTCCTCGCGCACAGGCCCGAGGAACTGCTGCGCCGGCAGCACGCGGTGTCGAAGGCAGACCTCGCCGTCACCGACGCGATCACCAAGAGCCGTCGCGCGGAGGCCAGGCTCGCTGCGGACGAGCGGAAGGCGGCGGCGGAGTGGAAGGCGTTGGAGCGGCGGAACGCCAAGCTCGTGGCGCTGAAGCAGAACATCCAGCGCAAACTCGAGGAGGCCCGCGAGAGGTTGCAGGGGGAGGCCGACTCCTCCGCCGCGTCGGGCACCTGCCCGGGCGCTGTCCGGCTCCACCAGCCGGACACTTCCTTCACACGCGCGTGGGTGGCGCCGCTGGGGACGTACCAGCTGTCCGCGCGGTTCGGCAGCGGTGGGGCGAGGTGGGCGAACCGGCACACCGGGCAGGACTTCGCGGTGCCGATCGGCACGCCGGTGCGGGCCGTCGGCGGGGGCCGGGTCGTGAAGGTGTCCTGCGGCGGAGCCTTCGGCATCCAGATCGTGATCGCGCACCCCGGCGGCTACTACACGCAGTACGCCCACCTCGCCTCGGTCGCCGTCGACCAGGGGGATCACGTGGTGCCGGGGCAGTGGATCGGTCAGTCCGGCACGACCGGCAACTCGACCGGCCCGCACCTGCACTTCGAGGTACGGATCACTCCGGAACTGGGGTCGGGGCTGGATCCGGTGCCGTGGCTGGCGGCCCGAGGCGTCCACCTCTGACACCGATCGCCGACGGTGCGAAGGCGGGGACTTTGCCCCCTGACCCTGGCAGACGGCAGACGATCAACCCCGCTCCGCCAGCATCCGCTCGATCACGATCGCCACCCCGTCGTCGTTGTTGGCGACCGTCCGGCCCGATGCCGCGGCGATCACGTCCGGGTGGGCGTTGCCCATGGCGTACGACTGGCCTGCCCAGGTGAGCATCTCGACGTCGTTGGGCATGTCACCGAAGGCGACGACCTCCTCGTGGGAGATTCCCCGCTCGGCGCAGCTCAGGGCGAGCGTGCTGGCCTTGGAGACGCCGGGACCGCTGATCTCCAGCAGGGCGCTGGGGCTGGAGCGGGTGACGTTGGCGCGCTCGCCGATGGCGAGGCGGGCCAGCGTGAGGAAGGCGTCCGGGTCGATCTCGGGGTGGTAGGCGAGGATCTTGAGCACGGGCTCGCCCGCGCCGGGCGCGTCCGGCGCCAGCAACTGCTCGGCCGGCGCGAGCGCGTCCGGGATCTCCATGTGCAGCTTCGGATAGTCCGGCTCCTGGTAGAAGCCGTACGTCTGCTCCACCGCGTACACCGTGCCCGGCGCCGCTTCCCGCAGCAGTCGTACGGCGTCCAGCGCGTTCTTCCGCGCCAGCTCCCGCACCTTCACGAACCGGTGGGCGCCGGGACCGCCGTGCAGGTCGACCACGGCGGCGCCGTTGCCGCAGATCGCGAGGCCGTGACCGTGGACGTGGTCGCTGACGACGTCCATCCAGCGGGCCGGGCGGCCGGTGACGAAGAAGACCTCGATGCCCGCCTCCTCGGCGGCCGCGAGGGCGGCGATCGTGCGGGGGGACACCGACTTGTCGTCGCGGAGCAGCGTGCCGTCGAGGTCGGTGGCGATCAGCCGGGGCGGAACTGCGGCGGCCGGGGTCTCGGGCTGTCGAGTCGCTGAGGTCACCGGGCCATTCTCGCGCATCCGCCTGCACGGGCGTGCGGGAGTCCGCACAGGTGAGTGGATACGGCCCCCACCTGTGCTGTTGCGCCCAGTGAGCCGGTTCCGGGCAGGCGGGCTCGGCTCAGCCCAGCTGCGCCGGCGCCTCCATCGCTATCTGCTCGAAGACCTTCTCCTCCGCGGCGAAGTCCGAGTCGGGGATGGGCCAGTGGATCACGATCTCGGTGAAGCCGAGCTCCTGGTGCCGCCCCGCGAAGTCCACGAACGCGTCGAGGGACTCCAGTGGCCGGTTGCGGTCCGGGGTGAACCCGGTGAGGAGGACCTTGTCCATGCCGGTGGTGTCGCGGCCGATCGCGGCGCAGGCGTCGGCGAACCTTTCGGTCTGCCGGCGAATGGCCTGAACCGACTGCTCGGGCGTGCCGTCCTCGTACAGCTTGGGGTCGCCGGTGGTCACCCAGGCCTGCCCGTGGCGGGCGGCGAGCTTCAGCCCGCGCGGGCCGGTGGCGGCCACCGCGAACGGCAGTCGGGGGCGCTGCACACAGCCGGGGATGTTGCGCGCCTCGTGTGCCGCGTAGTAGTCGCCCTTGTACGACACCGCGTCCTCGGTGAGCAGCCGGTCCAGCAGCGGCACGAACTCGGCGAACCGGTCGGCACGCTCCTTCGGGGTCCAGGCCTCCTGCCCCAGGGCGGTGGCGTCGAAGCCGGTGCCGCCCGCGCCGATACCGAGCGTGATCCGGCCGCCGGAGATGTCGTCGAGCGAGATCAGTTCCTTGGCGAGGGTGACCGGGTGCCGAAAGTTCGGCGAGGTGACCAGGGTGCCCAGTCGCATCCGGTCGGTGACCGCCGCGGCGGCGGTCAGTGTCGGTACGGCACCGAACCACGGGCCGTCCCGGAAGCTGCGCCAGGACAGATGGTCGTAGGTGTACGCGGTGTGGAAGTCGAGCTGCTCCGCGCGCTGCCAGGCCGAACGGCCGCCGTCGTGCCAACGGCGGTACGGGAGGATCACAGTGCTCAGACGCAGACTCATGGATCCGAGCCTAAGCGGCGCCCGGTGTTTCACGTGAAACAGTCACCGTACGTGGCGACTCAGCCACGGCGTCAGCGTGATCATCGGGATGAACTCCTTGTGCGTACGGTCTCCCGGCAGTGGCACGACCAGGTGGTGCGCGTGCAGGAAGCTACGGGCGGCCGTGACATGGGCGAGGCCGTCGAAGACGGCGCGCAGGAAGTCGGGTACGTCGTCGCGCCGGATGTCGGGGCATTCGACGTCCTCGACGGTGATCAGGGCGTCGTCGTCCGGGTAAAGCCGCACGCTCACCCTGGGCACCCCGCCGAAGTCGACGAACGCCTCGTGCGGCAGCGAACCGTCCGGGTCGGTGGTGACGCCGACGCCCGCGGCGGTGCGGCGGGAGGTCTGGTCGGCGCCGATGTCGTGCGTGACCTCGATCTCCCGGTTGTACTCCGTGGCCAGGGCACGGAGGGCGACGACGGCGGCCTCGGTGGTGGGCAGACGGTCCATACGGTGGTCCATACCAGGGATCATGCAAGGTCAATGCCGCTAGGGGAAGCGCAGGTACCGGGGTGGTACGGCCTTTGTCAGCCACACCCCGTTCGCGCTCACCTGGAACACATGGCCGTCGCGGTGCATCGCACCCGCGTCCACCGCCAGCACCACGGGGCGGCCCCGGCGGGCGCCGACCCGGGTCGCGGTCTCGCGGTCGCCCGAGAGGTGCACGTCGTGGCGGTTCATGGGCCTGAGCCCTTCGGCGCGTATCGCGTCCAGGTGGCCGGCGACGGTGCCGTGGTAGAGGTACGGCGGCGGGGGCGCCTGGGGCAGTCCCAGGTCGACGTCGATGCTGTGGCCCTGGCTGGCGCGGATCCGGGTGCCCTCGATCGCGAAGCGTTTCTTGTCGTTCGTCGCGACCACGCGGTCCAGCTCCTCGCGGGTGAACCGGAACCCGTGCGCGGCCGCGGCCGCGATCAGCGCGTCGATCTCGACCCAGCCGCCCTCGTCGAGCGTGAGCCCGATCCTCTCGGGCTGGTGGCGCAAGTGCTTCGAGAGATACTTCGACACCTTCACGACGCGTCTTTCGTCCATGCCCTCAGCGTGCGGCAGAGACGTGGATCACGCACTTGATTTTGCTCCGGAGGTTTGATCCACAACTAACTGTAGTTATCCACAGGGGAATTGCCGAAGCTGTGGACAACCACTCCGCAATCTCAGCCTTGTTCGTCAACATATGAGGAATTTGTCCCGTTTGATGTCAGTCGGTCCAAGGCCCGCGCCCGTACCTCCCGTTCAGCGGCGAGCGCGACAAATGTCCCGGCCTGCTGCACACCAACCAGTTCCTCCACGGCCCGCATCGTGTCCGCCGGTATCCGGACCAGTCGTGTCCCGTCCGCCGTCTCCCCCGCCCCGCCCCCACCCAGATGCCGGCGCAGCTCCTGGGACGCCAACACCCGCATCGCGCGGCCGAGTTCAGCGTCCACCGTCTGACGGGCAAGGGGACGCAGCCGTCGTACGAGACAGGCCGCTTCTGCCGCGTCCGCGTCCGTCGGGCGATGTGGTCCGTCGAGGTAACGGGCGAAGACATGCTCGGTGGTGAACTCCAGGAAGCGGGAGGCGATGTGCTCGACCTGTGCCCTCAACTCCCGCAGATGATCGGAGATCGCGGACAGCGGCACGCCGGCCGCGTGCAACTCCACCGCCACGGCCAGCTCTTGAGGGCTCGGTACGACGAACACGTCCCCGTCGCCCGGCACCGGCTCCAGTACCCCGAGCTCGACGGCCTGGGCGATCGCCGCGTCGTCGGGGGTGCCGCCGAAGCGGTCGATCAGTTCGGCGCGGGTGATCCGGGACGGCTCCTCATCGGTCCAGGGGCCGTCCACCTCGGCGACCAGGCCCAGGACCCCGCCGAGGCCGCGGCCGGTGTCGTGGGCCTCCAGCAGCTCCTTGATCGAGGCCAGGGTGTAGCCCCGGTCCAGGAGGTCGGCGATCTGACGAAGCCGGGTGACGTGCGTCCCCGTGTAGGCGTTGGCACGGCCACGCCGTTCGGGGCGGGGCAGGACGCCGCGGTCCTGGTAGGCGCGGATCGTGCGGACGGTGGTGCCGGTGATGTGGGCGAGGTCCTCGATGCGGTACGTCGGCTCGCTCATGCGCGTGCCTCGCTCACAACCGCGGTTCCACCCGGGCGATCCTGCGCAGCGCGCCGGGCATGAACCGCGACAGCAGGTACGCACCGCGTGCCTCAGGCGTCACCGGCACCACCGCCTCGTTGCGCACGACCGCCCGCAGGATCGCGTCGGCGACCTTCTCCGGCGGGTAGTTCCGCAGCCCGTACAGGCGGGCGGACCGCTGCTGACGCCGCCTCTCCTCGGCCGCGTCCACGCCGGCGAACCGTGCCGTCGACGTGATGTTGGTGTTGACGAAGCCCGGGCATATCGCCGTGACACCGATGCCCTGCCCGGCGAGCTCGGCGCGCAGGCACTCGCTCAGCATCAGCACGGCGGCCTTGGAGGTGCTGTAGGCGGGCAGCGCCCGGGAGGGCTGGTACGCCGCCGCCGACGCGGTGTTGACGATATGGCCGCCCTGCCCGCGCTCGGCCATCTGCCGGCCGAAGAGCCGGCAGCCGTGGATCACACCCCACAGATTGACGTCGAGAACCTTGCGCCAGTCCTCGGGGGTGGTGTCCAGGAAGGATCCGGACAGGCCGATCCCGGCGTTGTTCACCAGCACGTCCACGACGCCGTACTCGCTCGCGACCTTCTCCGCGAGCTTCTCCATCGCCTGCTCGTCGGAGACGTCGACCGTCTCGGCCCAGGCCTCCGGCGCGCCGATCAGACGGGACATCTCCGCGGTCCGGGACGCCCCCTCCGGGTCCCGGTCGACGGCGATCACGCGGGCGCCGGCCTCCGCGAACGCGAACGCCGTGGCCCTGCCGATGCCGCTGCCCGCGCCCGTGACGAGCACGAGCTGCCCGCCGAAACGGTCCGCGTACCGGCCTGTCGCCTCGATCACCGGCCTGCCTCCTTCGTTCGCGGTCACGAACTCCTCGATCCAGGCGGCCAGCTGGTCCGGACGTGTGCGCGGGATCCAGTGCTTGGCGGGGAGCGTCCGCCGGGTCAGTTGCGGAGCCCACCGCTCCAGCTCGTCGTACAGCCGCTCGGACAGAAACGCGTCCCCAAGGGGCGTGATGAGCTGCACGGGCGCGTGCGCGTACGCGTCCGGGCGTGGCCTGCGCAGCCGGCTCCGTACGTTGTCCCGGTACAGCCACGCCCCGTGCGCCGCGTCCGTGGGCAGGGACGAGGTCGGGTAGCTGTCGCCGGGGATCTTCTCCATGCGCTCCAGGACACGTGGCCAGCGCTTGCCGAGGGGGCCGCGCCACGCCAGTTCGGGCAGCACGGGCGTGTGCAGCAGGTAGACGTACCAGGACTTGGCGCCCTGACCGAGGAGTTCGCCGACCCGGCGTGGGGTGGGGCGTTTGACCCGCTGCTGGATCCAGTGGCCGAAGTGGTCCAGGGAGGGCCCGGACATCGAGGTGAAGGACGCGATCCGGCCCTCGGTGCGCCGGACGGTGACGAACTCCCACGCCTGCACCGAACCCCAGTCGTGCCCCACCAGGTGCACCGGACGGCCCGGACTCACCGCGTCCACCACGGCCAGGAAGTCGTCCGTCAGCTTCTCCAGCGTGAACCCGCCGCGCAATGGCCGCGGTGCCGTGGACCGGCCGTGGCCCCGGACGTCGTACAACACGACGTGGAAGTGTTCGGCGAGGCGGACCGCCACGTCGGACCACACCTCCTTGCTGTCCGGATAGCCGTGCACGAGGACGACCGTCGGCTGCTGCGGATCCCCCAGCTCGGCAACGCACAGCTCGACGCCGCCCGTGTGCACCCGGCGCTCCCGCGCACCTGCGAGCATCGTCACTTCTCCTCCGCCCAGCGCCGCACGTGCGGCAGATCGTCGTCCAGCCAGAAGGCGCTCTCCTCGGGGTCCCCGGAGTCGGTGACGACCAGGATCTCCTCGAACTTCGCGCCCGTCCCCCGGAAGCCCAGATGGGGTTCGACCGCCCACAGGCCCGGCTGCGGCGGGTGGTCGGAGAAGCGGTACGGCGACCAGAGCGGGGACCAGCCCTCGCGGTGACCGTGCAGCGCATCGCTCGCGAGACCCTTCAGGGACTGCGTGCCGAACCCGAACAGCCGCGGGGACCAGCGACGCTCGCGCACCCGGTCCACCTTGTGGGCGATCACTCCGAAGGGGTACGCGCGGTGCCGGTTGGCGTAACCCTGGCGGACCATGAGGCGGTCCACGTCCTCGTAGATCTCGCGCAGGGAGCGCCGCTCGCGCACCTCGCGCAGGATCAGCTCGCGGTGCGCCTCCAGGTCGGCCATCAGCTTGTTCTGTACGGGGTTGATGCCGAGCGAGCCCGAGTAGCCGATGTCCGCCGTGTGGCCCTCGAACACCGGTGCCATGTCGAGGATGAACGGCATCCCCGGCTCCAGGAGCCGGTTGGTGGGGAAGAACTGCAGCGGCACACGAAAGTCGACGAACGCCGTGCGATCGCCGAACCAGGCGAACGGCAGGTGGAACCAGTCCCGCACACCCCGCTCGCGCAGCCAATCGCGCTGCATCCGCGCCGCCTCACGCTCCGTCACACCCGGCTTCAGCTGGGCGGCCACGGCCTCCGCGCACTCGTAGGCGAGGTGCTGCACCTTGCGGAACCCACGCAGCTCCGCCGAGCGTTCACTGGTCATTGCCGTAGCCATGGCACCCCGTCCCACCGGTTGCGGTACGTGCACGTAACTTGACATCGGTGAATGTGACAGTTGTTAGAGGCTGCGTCAATAGGCCGGTGTCTTCCACCCTCAGGGCCCGGCCCTTCGGCCCTCAGGGTGACCCTCAGGGTCCCGTAATACTCAAGAGTGACGTGAAGACGGCTCTGCGGTCTGACGACGTGCATGGCGCGGATCACTACCGTCGAAGACGTGACTGTGATCGCGACCGAAAGCCTGAGCAAGCGGTTCCCCCGGGTGACCGCGCTTGACCGGCTCTCCGTGGACGTCGGGCCCGGTGTGACCGGACTCGTCGGAGCCAATGGAGCCGGCAAGTCCACACTGATCAAGATCCTGCTGGGTCTGTCCCCCGCCACCGAGGGCCGCGCCGAAGTGCTCGGACTCGATGTCGCCACCAAGGGCGCCGCCATCCGCGAGCGCGTGGGATACATGCCGGAGCACGACTGTCTGCCGCCCGACGTCTCGGCCACCGAGTTCGTCGTCCACATGGCGCGCATGTCCGGCCTCCCGCCCGCCGCCGCGCGCGAGCGCACCGCGGACACCCTGCGCCACGTCGGCCTGTACGAGGAGCGCTACCGCCCCATCGGTGGCTACTCGACCGGCATGAAGCAGCGCGTCAAGCTGGCGCAGGCCCTCGTCCACGACCCGCAGCTGGTCTTCCTGGACGAGCCGACCAACGGCCTCGACCCGGTCGGCCGGGACGAGATGCTCGGCCTGATCCGCCGGGTCTACACCGACTTCGGCATCTCGGTTCTGGTCACCTCGCATCTGCTGGGCGAGTTGGAGCGCACCTGCGACCACGTGGTCGTGGTCGACGGCGGCAAGCTCCTGCGCTCCAGCTCCACCACGGACTTCACGCAGACCACGACCACCCTCGCCATCGAGGTCACCGACACCGACGAGCACCCGGACGGCACCCGCGCGGTGCGCGACGCGCTCCACGCGCGCGGGGTGACCGTCGCCGCCGGCAGCGGACTGCCCGGCGCCGGCCACGTCCTGCTGCTCACCGCGCAGGGCGAGGAGACCTACGACCTGGTCCGGGACACGGTCGCCGAGCTCGGTCTCGGCCTGGTGCGCATGGAGCAGCGCCGGCACCAGATCGCGGAGGTCTTCACGACCGACACGGACACCGATACGGCCACAGACACGGCCACCGGCACCGACGAGCAGCGGAAGGAGGCGGTCCGCCATGGCGGTTGAGCAGCCCGTACCCACGGCGCCGGGTGACCAGACCCGTATCCACAACATCGGCTACCGCACGTACGTCGGCCCGCGCCTGGGCCGCTCCTACGCGACCCGCTCCCTCTACTCGCAGTCCCTGCGCGGCGCCTACGGCCTCGGCCGCTCGGTGAAGTCCAAGGTGCTGCCGATGCTGCTGTTCGTGGTGATGTGCGTACCCGCGGCCATCATGGTCGCCGTCGCGGTCGCCACCAAGGCCAACGACCTGCCGGTCGACTACACGCGCTACGCGATCATCATGCAGGCCGTGATCAGCCTGTACATCGCCTCGCAGGCACCCCAGTCCGTCTCACGCGACCTGCGCTTCAAGACGGTGCCGCTGTACTTCTCGCGTCCCATCGAGACCGCGGACTACGTGCGCGCCAAGTACGCGGCGCTGGCCTCGGCGATGTTCATCCTCACCGCCGCCCCGCTGCTCGTGCTCTACGTCGGCGCGCTGCTGGCCAAGCTCGACTTCGCCGACCAGACCAAGGGATTCGCACAGGGACTCGTCTCCGTGGCACTGCTCTCACTGCTCTTCGCCGGCATCGGGCTGGTCATCGCGTCGGTCACCCCGCGCCGCGGCTTCGGCATCGCCGCCGTGATCGCCGTGCTGACCATTTCCTACGGCGCGGTGTCGACCCTGCAGGCCATCGCGGACGCGCAGGGCACCTCGGACTCCATCGCCTGGATCGGACTCTTCTCGCCTATCACCCTCATCGACGGAGTGCAGTCCGCCTTCCTCGGCGCGCAATCGGCATTCCCCGGCGGGGTCGGCCCGACGAACGCCGAGGGCGTCGTCTACGTCATCGTCGCGCTGGGCCTCATCGCCGCGAGCTACGGCCTGCTGATGCGCCGCTACAAGAAGGTGGGACTGTGACCACGCTCTCCCTCGACCACGTCTCCCGCTGGTTCGGCAACGTGGTCGCCGTCAACGACATCACCATGACGATCGGCCCCGGCGTCACCGGCCTGCTGGGCCCCAACGGCGCCGGAAAGTCCACCCTGATCAACATGATGGGCGGCTTCCTGGCCCCCTCGACCGGCACGGTCACGCTCGACGGGCAGCAGGTCTGGCGCAACGAGCGGATCTACCAGCACATCGGCATCGTCCCCGAGCGCGAGGCGATGTACGACTTCCTCACTGGCCGCGAATTCGTCGTCGCCAACGCCGAGTTGCACGGCCTGGGCGCGAAGGCCGCCCAGAAGGCCCTCGCAACGGTCGAGATGGAGTACGCGCAGGACCGCAAGATCGCCACGTACTCCAAGGGCATGCGGCAGCGCGTCAAGATGGCCAGCGCGCTGGTCCACGACCCCTCGCTGCTCCTGCTGGACGAGCCCTTCAACGGCATGGACCCGCGCCAGCGCATGCAGCTGATGGACCTGCTGCGGCGGATGGGCGACGAGGGCCGTACGGTCCTGTTCTCCTCGCACATCCTCGAAGAGGTCGAGCAACTCGCCTGGCACATCGAGGTCGTGGTCGCCGGACGGCACGCGGCCAGCGGTGACTTCCGCAAGATCCGCCGCCTGATGACCGACCGGCCGCACCGCTACCTGGTGCGTTCCAGCGACGACCGCGCCCTCGCGGCCGCGCTGATCGCCGACCCGTCCACGTCCGGCATCGAAGTGGACCTCACCGAGGGCGCGTTGCGTATCCAGGCCGTCGACTTCGGCCGCTTCACCGCCCTGCTGCCGCAGGTGGCCCGGGACCACGGCATCCGTCTGCTGACGGTCTCGCCGTCCGACGAGTCCCTCGAGTCCGTGTTCTCGTACCTGGTCACGGCGTAGGAGGCCGAAGATGTACGACCCCACAGTCGCCCGGCTCACCTACCGGGCCCTGCTCGGCCGGCGCCGGGCCCTCATCCTCGGCGCGCTGCCGCTGCTGCTGATCGCGATCTCCGTGGTGGTGCGCGGCCTCGCCGGCGCCGACGACCAGACCGCCGCCGATCTGCTGGGCGGGCTCGCGCTCGCCACGATGGTGCCGATCATCGGTGTCATCGCCGGCACGGGCGCGATCGGCCCGGAGATCGACGACGGCTCGGTGGTGTATCTGCTGTCCAAGCCGGTGAAGCGGCCGACGATCATCTTCACCAAACTGATCGTGGCGATCGCGGTGACCATGGTGTTCTCGGCGGTGCCCACCCTGATCGCCGGCTTCATCCTGAACGGCAACAGCCAGCAGATCGCCGTCGCCTACACGGTGGCCGCGCTGGTCGCCTCCATCGCGTACGCGGCGCTGTTCCTGCTGCTCGGCACGGTGTCCCGGCACGCGGTGGTGTTCGGCCTGGTCTACGCGCTGGTCTGGGAGGCCCTGTTCGGCTCCCTGGTGTCCGGGGCGCGCACGCTCAGCGTCCAGCAGTGGTCGCTGGCGGTGGCCCACAGGGTCGGCAACGGTGAGCTGGTGACATCCGACGTCGGGCTGCCGACGGCGGCGGTGCTGCTGGTCGCGGTCACCGTGCTCGCCACCTGGTACGCCGGGCAGAAGCTGCGGTCGCTGACGCTGGCCGGGGAGGAGTGAGGGCGCCGGGCCCTTGACAGGGCCCGGCCCTGACATCCGCTTCACCTCTGTCCGGGCACACTGGGCAAAGCGGATGCAAAGCTGATGCATTGCACCGACTTCAGGACCGGGAGGCAGGCAGAATGTCGCAGCACGAGGACCGCGCACAGTCCGGGGACTCCGGGGACGACGCCTGGGAAAGCCTGGTCCTGGACGACGACTTCATACGCGGGGCCGGTACGGCCGAACCGTCCGCCCGCGCCCGGATGCTGGCCGCGCGGTGGCGCCGCGAGGCGCCCGAACCGCAGCCGTGGCGCTCCGACGAACCGCCGGCGGGCTGGTTCTTCAGCAAGGTTCGCCGGCGGAGGTGGCGTCGACGTTAGCGGGGCTCCGGCAGCCTCTTTAATCAGTGGCGCCCAACTCGGCGTACCGGCATGCTGGTTGTGTCCACGACGCCGGACCGGTCCGGCGCCACTGTCTGGGAGAGGAGCCGGACGATGTCCATGCACGGCAGTACGTCCAGCTCCCGTCAGGGCAGCCCGCGGCGGACTCCGGAGTAGTCGCCACCGCTCCGTCGAGCTCGCCCCATACGGGGAGCTGCCCGGGGCGGCCGCTTCGAGCACGCGATGTCGCTCTCGCGTGGGCCGCCCACCCAGTCGCTGCCGCTTTGGCTTGGCCGAGTTACCAGTAGGCCTCGTCGAAGAGGCACCGCACGTTGGGGTGGCCGGGTTGGTTGCGCTGCTCGGCGCCACGAGGTGCCGCTGCGCCCACCCGTGCCGCCCCAGCGGCACGACTGCCCGCAGCTATGCCAGCAGACGCTCCAGCACCACCGCGATCCCGTCCTCCTCGTTGGACGCGGTCACCTCGTCGGCCACCGCCCGCAGTTCCTCGTGGGCGTTGGCCATCGCCACACCCCGGGCCGCCCAGGCGAACATCGGGATGTCGTTGGGCATGTCGCCGAAGGCGATGGTGCCCGCGGCCTTCACGCCCAGACGCCGGGCCGCAAGCGACAGCCCCGTCGCCTTGGACAGGCCGAGGGGGAGGAGTTCGACGATGCCCTGGCCCGCCATGGTGACGGTGACGAAACCGCCCGCGGCGCGCTGGGCGACCTCCGCGAGCTCGTCGTCGGTCAGGGTCGGGTGCTGGATGTAGATCTTGTTCAGCGGCGCCGACCAGAGGTCCGACGCCTCCGTGAAGGGCGTCGCGGGCAGCCCGCCCTGGAGCGCGTAGCCCGGCCCGACCAGCACCTCGCCGTCCAGGCCGTCGCGGCTCGCCGCCAGATACAGCGGGCCGACCTCCGCCTCGATCTTGGCCAGGGCCACCCCCGCCAGCTGCCGGTCCAGGGTCACCGACGTCAGTAGACGGTGCTCGCCGGCGTCGTACACCTGTGCGCCCTGGCCGCAGACGGCGAGACCCCTGTAGCCGAGGTCGTCGAGGATGTGCCGGGTCCACGGGACCGCGCGTCCGGTGACGACGATGTGCGCGGCGCCCGCCGCGGTGGCCGCGGTGAGCGCCTCACGGGTGCGGCGCGAGACCGACTCGTCGGAGCGCAGGAGCGTGCCGTCGAGGTCGGTGGCGATCAGTCGGTAGGGGAAACCGGGGGCGGGAGCCGTGTCGCTCACTTGGCCACCGGCTCCAGGACCTCCCGGCCGCCCAGATACGGACGCAGCACCTCGGGCACGCGCACGGAGCCGTCGGCCTGCTGGTGGTTCTCGAGGATCGCGACGATCGTGCGCGGTACGGCGCACAGGGTGCCGTTCAGCGTCGCCAACGGCCGCACGGTCTTCCCCTCACGGACGCGGATCGACAGACGGCGGGACTGGAACTCGGTGCAGTCCGAGGTCGAGGTCAGCTCGCGGTACTTGCCCTGCGTCGGGATCCACGCCTCGCAGTCGAACTTGCGCGAGGCGGAGGCGCCCAGGTCACCGGAGGCCACGTCGATCACACGGAACGGCAGCTCCAGCGAGGTCAGCCACTGCTTCTCCCACTCCAGCAGGCGCTGGTGCTCGGCCTGCGAGTCCTCGGGAGCGACGTACGAGAACATCTCGACCTTGTCGAACTGGTGCACGCGGAAGATGCCTCGCGTGTCCTTGCCGTGCGAGCCGGCCTCGCGGCGGAAGCAGGGCGAGAAGCCCGCGTAGCGCAGCGGGAGTTTGGCGGCGTCGAGGATCTCGTCCATGTGGTACGCGGCCAGCGGCACCTCGGACGTGCCGACCAGGTAGAGGTCGTCGCTCGCGAGGTGGTAGACGTCCTGGGCGGCCTGGCCGAGGAAGCCGGTGCCGGCCATCGACTGCGGGCGGACCAGCGCCGGGGTGAGCATCGGGGTGAAGCCGGCCGCCGTGGCCTGCGCCATCGCGGCGTTCACCAGGGCCAGCTCCAGCAGGGCGCCGACGCCCGTGAGGAAGTAGAAACGCGAACCCGAGACCTTCGCGCCGCGTTCGACGTCGATCGCGCCGAGGATCTGGCCGAGCTCCAGGTGGTCCTTCGGCTCGAAGCCCTCGGCGCCGAAGTCACGGATCGTGCCGTGCGTCTCCAGCGTGGCGAAGTCCTCCTCGCCGCCGACGGGGACGTCCGGGTGGACGAGGTTGCCGAGCTTGAGGAGCAGTTCCTGGGTCTCGGCGTCGGCCGCGTCGCGCTCCGCGTCGGCGGCCTTGACGTCGGCGGCGAGCTGGCCGGCCTTCTTCAGCAGCTCGGCCTTCTCGTCGCCGGAGGCCTTGCCGATGAGCTTGCCGAGGCCCTTCTGTTCGTTGCGCAGCTCGTCGAAGCGGACGCCGGACGACCTGCGCCGCTCATCGGCAGACAGGAGGGCGTCGACGAGCGCGACGTCCTCTCCACGGGCGCGCTGCGAGGCGCGCACTCGGTCGGGGTCTTCACGGAGCAGGCGAAGGTCAATCACGCGCTCCAGGCTACCGGTGCGGGGTGAGCGCCCACGACTCACTATTCCAAGCCGCGGCTTACGTTCCGTTATGCGGTAATTGCCAGCTGTTGTGTGCCCTCGTCCGCCCTCGTCAATAAAGATCTTCCCGATCCCTTGATCGGGGCAGTCGAAGGGCGGTCGGTTGACTGGATTTCCTTGTGGAGAACGGGACTTGGGGTCTCGGTTGTCCACAGGAATCCACACCCTCCGAAGAGTTATCCACAGGGTGTGCGGAAGATCTGTGGATTCGGAATTGATCAATCCGAAGCGCACCAGTGGATCTTTGGATTCCCATGGCAATCCTCCCTTACGCCCACTTTCGAGTGGAAATGCATCGCTCCAAAGAGTTGACCGAAGGAAAAGAGTGGACGAAGGGTGACCTGCGGGCTGGTGGACGCCGCGAGGCCTTGTAGGGCGATTTGTCGACAGGGTCATGGTCCACTGTCGACTTGTCCCCAGGTCGAGAAGCGGACCTGTGGATAACGCCTGTGGATAACGAAAATATGCAGGTAGGACTGGTGAGGCTGGAGGGACTGGCCGACTGACCGGCTGGACCGGCTGACTGGCCGGAACCGGCTGACTTGCTAGAACCGGCCGTCCTGGCACCGGGCCACCCAGTCCGCCGCCGACGTGAACTCGTCGTCCGACGTGCCGGGCAGCGGGGGCTGCACATCCGCCGGCTTCGCGTCCGCGCGGGGGTACGAGCCGAGGTAGCGCACCTGGAGGCAGATCCGCTTGAGCCCCATCAGCGCCTCGGCGACCCGGCGGTCGGAGATGTGACCCTCGGCGTCGATGCAGAAGCAGTAGTTGCCGATGCCGGCGCCGGTGGGCCGGGACTGGAGCAGCATCAGGTTGATGCCCCGGGTGGCGAACTCGCCCAGCAGGTCACGCAGGCCGCCGGGGTGGTCGTCGCGCTGCCACAGCACGACGGACGTCTTGTCGGCGCCGGACGGAGCGGCGGGCCGGGCGGGTCGGCCGACCAGGACGAACCGGGTCTGCGCGTTCTCCGCGTCGTGGATCCCGGTCTCCAGGGCCACCAGGCCGTACCGGGCGGCCGCGAACTCGCCCGCGAAGGCGGCGTCGTACTGGCCTTCCTGGACGAGCCGTGCGGCGTCCGCGTTCGAGGCGGCCGACTCCCAGATCGCGTCCGGGAGATGCTTCTTCAGCCAGTTGCGCACCTGCGGCTGGGCCGCCGGATGCGCGGAGACCGTCTTGATGTCCGACAGCTGGGTGCCCGGCCTGACCAGCAGCGCGAAGGTGATCGACAGCAGCACCTCGCGGTAGATCATCAGCGGCTCGCCCGCGACCAGCTCGTCGAGGGTGGTCGTGATGCCGCCCTCGACGGAGTTCTCGATCGGCACGAAGGCGGCCTCGGCCTCGCCCGAGCGCACCGCGTCCAGCGCTGACTGCACGGACACGTACGGGATCAGCTCGCGGGTCGCCGCCTCCGGCAGCGTACGCAGAGCGACTTCGGTGAAGGTGCCCTCGGGACCGAGATACGCATAGCTCGCTGGCATGTCCTCACCCTAATGGGCCCCCGGGCGCCCGGCTCACGCGTCTCACGAGAGCCCCTCCCGTGAGTGAACGCGCCCCTTCCCCGCGCCCTTCCAGGGAGTGATCCGTGCGAGGAGCGGCCAGTGCTCGGAGTGCCCCCGCGGCACCAGTCACCCCTCCAGCAACCGCTGCCCCACATACTCCCCGTCCGCCGCCCCGCCCGGCACGGCGAACAGCCCGCTCGCCTCATGCCGGATGAACGGCGACAACGCGTCCCCCCGGTCCAGCTTCCGCTGCACGGTCACGAATCCCCGCAGCGGATCCGCCTGCCAGCAGATGAACAGCAGCCCGGCGTCCGGCACCCCGGCCCCGTCGAAACCGTCGTGGTACGAGAACGGGCGCCGCAGCATCGCCGCACCCCCGTTCTGGTCGGGCCGGCTGATCCGCGCGTGCGCGTTGATCGGGACCACCAGGTTGCCCTCGGAGTCCGTCTTCTCCAGGTCCATCTCGGTCGTCTCGGACCCGCCCGACAGCGGCGCCCCGTCGGACTTGCGACGCCCGATGACGTCCTCCTGCTCCTTGAGCGAGAGCCGCTCCCAGTCGTCGAGGAGCATGCGGATGCGGCGTACGACGGCGTAGGAGCCGCCCGCCATCCACGTCGGGTCGGCCGCACCGGACTCCGGCACGAAGATCCGCCGGTCGAAGTCGGTCTCCGTCGGCTTCGGGTTCCGCGTCCCGTCAACCTGGCCCATCAGGTTGCGAGCCGTCATGGGGTGGGCCGTGGCCCCCGGCGACCGGTTGAAGCCGTTCATCTGCCAGCGGACCCGGGCCGCGCTGCCCGCGTCCTTCTGGATCGCGCGCAGGGCGTGAAACGCGACCAGGGAGTCGTTCGCGCCGATCTGCACCCACAGGTCGCCGTTGCTACGCGCCTTGTCGAGCTGGTCGGAGGAGAAGGCGGGCAGCGGATCGAGGGCGACCGGGCGCTGCTTCTCCAGACCCGTACGGCCGAAGAAGCTGTGCCCGAACCCGAAGGTGATCGTCAGCGACGACGGACCGGCGTCCCGCGCCACATCAGTGTCGCCGTCCCTCGCGGGCTCGCCCGCCATCAGCCGCCGGGCCGTCTCCGACCAGCGGCGCAGCAGTGCGGCCGCCTCCTTGCGGCCAGCGCCGGCGGCCAGGTCGAAGGCGATCAGGTGGCCGCGCGCCTGCATCGGCGTGGTGATGCCGGGCTGATGTTTCCCGTGAAACATCACCTGATCGGCGCCCAGCGAGGTGAGCGGCGCCGCCTGCGCGGGCGCGGCGGCATACCCGACGGCACCGCCCGCCGCCCCCAGGACCAGCCCGGTCGCACCGGCGGTACCGAGCAGCGTCCGCCGCGAGACACCCTCCCTGGGGAGCGCGTCTGCCGAAACGGCCCCCATTGGTGGCCTCTCAGGCTTCTGCCCCTTGCGGGACTTCGGAAGGGACTGGTCAGCCGTCTGCTCGGCCGTGTGCTCAGCCATGGTGATGTTTCAGCCGATCTGCGCGTTCTTGGAGACGGTCACCTGGTCGATGTCGGAGGTCCGCACGGTCGCGGCGATCTCCCACTCGCCCGCCATGGGGATCTGCACTCCGCTCGCCGACCAGTGGCCGGTGGTGATGTGGTCGGGGACGACGGGCAGGGGCCCGATGTTCTTGGACTCCAGGGTGAAGGCGACCTTCACCTCGGGGATGTCGAAGGCCCGCCCGTTGGGGCGCTGCACGTAGACGTGCATCTCGTTGCCGCCGACACGCGCGGGGTCGATGTCGACCCGTACGACGCCCTTGCCGTCCTCGCCGCCCGCGTCGAAGGCCATGTCCAGGGTGACCACCCCGGCGGCCGAGGACGCGGCCGACGACGAGGACGCGGCGGCCGCCTCGGCCTCCTCCACCGTGCGTCCCGGCTCGGTGGACGTCAGAGCGGTCGTCACCGCGAGCAGGACCACCGCGACGCCCGCCTCGGCCAGCACCGAGCGGCGCAGCCCGAAACGGTTCGGATCGGCGTCCCGCTCCCGCTTCTGCCGGGCCACGTCCACGGCGGCCCGCTGCCGCGCGAGCTGGGCGGCCCGCTTCGAGTCCCCGGCACCGGCCCCCTTGGTCTCCCCGGCACCGGCCCCCTTGGTCTCCCCGGCACCGGCCCCCTTGGTCTCCCCGGAACCAGCGCCCTTGGAGTCCCCGGAACCAGCCCCCTCGGAGTCTCTGGCACCGGCACCGGCACCGGCACCGGAACCGGGACCGCCCCCCTTCGCGCCCCTACTGGAAGTCGCCCGCGCCCCGGCCTCGGCTCGCTCCCGCCGCTTCCCGGCCCCACCAGCGACCACGGAGTCCGCCAACCGCGAGGTCCACCGCCGCGAAATCCGCGCAACGCCGACCAGCAGCACCACCAGCCCCACCTTGACCAGCAGCAACTGCCCGTACCCCGTCCCGGTGAGCGCCGACCAGGAGCCGACCTGCCGCCACGACTGGTAGAGGCCGGTCACGACCAGCGCGATCACGCTGCCGAAGGCGATCTGCGAGAACCGCCGCACCGCACTCGCCTCGAGCGGAGTCCCGGCCGGCGCCCGGTACAGCGAGACCAGCAAGGCACTCAGCCCACCGAGCCAGGCCGCCACCGCCAGCAGATGGACGACGTCGACCGGCATCGCGATCCCCGGCTGCAGCCCGGTGGACGCATGCTCGGCCATCGCCCAGGTCGCGGCGATCCCCGCAGCCACGACACCCCCGCCGAGCGCCAGCCCGAACGTCAGATCCCGCTTCTCGTCGTCGTCCCGTTTCTCGTACGCCCCGAAGAGCACGGCGATGAACAGCGCCGCCGCCGCGAGCAGCAGCAGCCGCGACACGAGCGCCGCCCCCGTCTTGGTCTGCAGCACCTGCCCGAGCAGATCGAGGTCGAAGACGTCGCCGAGCGCCCCGGACCGCGTGTATGAGCCGCGCAGCAACAGCAGCCCCAGCGTCGCCGCCGTGAGCGCCACCCACCCCGAGACGACAAGCCGCTGCACGGCCCGCACGCCCGCCCCGCGCGGCCAGCAGGCCAGCACGAACGCGGCCCCACCCGCCAGCACGATGAATCCGGCGTACGACATGTACCGCCCGAACCCGTACAGCCATCCGACGACCCCGCCCTCGGCCGTCTGCTCCGTCACCGAGACGGAGGTCGACGAGGGCGCGCCGATGGAGAAGGTGTAGGCGCCGGAGACGGGATGGCTGTCGGCGGACACCACCTGGTAGGCCACCGTGTACGTGCCGTCGGGCAGGCCCGAGTGCAGGTTCACGGCGTACGTCGTCCCGCTGACGCTGCTCGCCTCGCCGGTGTCGGCCCGCTCGCCCTTGGGGTCGAGGACCTTCAGCGAGTCGTCGGAGAGCGAGACGGCCTCGGAGAAGGTGAGTGAGACCTGCTCCGGGGCCTTGTCGACCACCGCCCCCTGCTGGGGGTCGCTGCCGGTCAGCGCGGCGTGCGCGGAGGCGGACCCGGCGCTGCCGAGCAGCAGCCCGGCGGCGGCCAGGAGCAGCAGCAGCAGGCTTCGGAGGCGGGGAGCGATGGTCGGTGTCAAGGTGGTCCCTCCCTCAGTGCCCGGAATCCGGGGTGTACGTCGCGGACTTCACCGGCATCTCCACCGTGACGGGCTCCGACTCGGCGAAGTGCAGTTCGACGGAGACCGTCTCGCCCTGCTTCGGCTTGCGCTTCAGCCGCTCGAACATCAGATGGTTTCCGCCGCTCTTGAGCACGAGTTCGCCGTGCGCGGGCACGGGGAGCTCCTTGACCTCCTGCATCGCCGAGTCCACCGTCTCGTGCACGGTCACCTCGCCGATGTCGCTGGTCACGGAGGTCAACTCGTCCTCCGTACCGCCCTTGTTGGCGATGGTCAGAAAGCCCGCCGCCATGGAGTCCGAGACGGGCTGCGGCATGTAGGCGGCGTTGACGGACAGGTCCGCCTTCGAGTCCGCCGCCGAGCTCGAGCCGCACCCCGCGAGCGCCAGCGCCCCGGCCAGCGCGGCGGCCGTCACCGCCGTACGCCTCACGGCTTCTCCCCCTTGACGAGCTTGGGGAGGTCCTTGATGTAGTCGTCGACGGTGGCGTCCTCGCCGTAGAGGACGTAACCCGCGTCGGTCTTCGGTGAGAACGCGACGACCTGCGTGCCGTGCGTGGAGACGATCTTGCCCTTCTCCTTGTGCGGCGGCTCGATCGAGATGCCGAGCGTGCGGGCGCCGGCCTGGATGGTGTCGAAGTCGCCGGTCAGGCCGACGACTTGGGGATCGATGCCCTTGAGCCACTTGCCGAGCGCGGCCGGGGTGTCCCGGTCGGGGTCGGTGGTGACGAACACGATCCGCAGCTCGTCCTGCTGCGCCTTGGGCAGCTTGGTCTTGGCGACGGCGATGTTGTTCATCGTCAGCGGGCAGACGTCGGGGCAGTTGGTGTAGCCGAAGTAGATCAGCGTCGGCTTGCCCGCGGTCTCCTTGCGGAGGTCGTACTTCTCGCCCTTCGTGTCCGTCAGTACCAGATCCGGCTTCTCGAACGGCTGGTCGAGGACGGTGGCCGCCTTGCGGGAGCCGGCGTCCTCGGAGACGACGGAGACGGGCGAGTTGCCGTCGTCGCCCCCGCCGCCGCAGGCGGACAGGGTCAGGGTGGCGGCGGCGAGCAGCGCGGCCGCCGTGAACGTCTTCTTGCGCATAGAAAAATGTCCCAGATGTCTCACTAGTCCCCGGCGCGCGCCGGGGGCGTACACAGATGCCTTACGGGGCGTAGGGCAGGTGCGTGCGCCCCGGCGCACACCGTCGGAGCGGGATGCGTCAGGCGGCGGTGTCGCGCCGACGGCCGGCCAGGACGCCGTACGCCACACCGGCCGCGCCGACGACGATGCCGACGACGCCGAGGACGCGGGCGGTGGTGTCGGTGCTGTCGGCCGGCTCGGCGGCCTCGGCGGTGGTGTTGGCGGCGGCGGCCGAGGCGTCGTCAGAAGGCTCGTCGGAGGGCTTCTCGGACCCCGACGAACCGTGGTGGTCGCCCTCGGCGGCGGACAGCTCCAGCACGGGCGCCGGGTTCTCCGGCTCCTCCTGGCCCTCCTGCGGCACCTCGATCCAGCGCACGACCTCGTCGTTGGAGTACGTCTGGATCGCCTTGAAGACGAGCTCGTCGGCGTCCTCGGGCAGCGCGCCCACGGAGACCGGGAACTTCTGGAAGTAGCCCGGCTCGATGCCCTTGCCGTCGGAGGTCCAGGTGACCTTGCTGACCGCCTCGGTGATCTGGTGGCCGTGCGACTCGATCGGCTTGTCCAGCTTGGACTTGGTGACCTCGACCTTCCAGCCCGGCACCGGCTCCGGCATCACCGAGGACAGCGGGTGCTCGGTCGGGAAGCTGACCTCCAGCTTGGTGGTCGAGGCGTTGTCGCGCTCGTTGGGGACCTTGAAGTCGACGACCGCGTAGCCGCCCTTGGCGGCCGTGCCCTCGGGCTGCACGGTGACGTGCGCGAAGCAGGGGGTGGACAGGACGACGACGGCCGAGACGGCGACGGCACCGGCGGCGGCGAGACGGGAAGCCTTCATGGCGATGAGCACTCCACTTCGAGTGAGATTCCGTTGGTGAAGAGGGGTACGCGCGCGTGGAGGTGCCCGTTGAGGGCCCCACGAAATCTTGAGGTCCGGCAAAGGAACCGTACGCGCGCGTGCCGCGCGACGGCGGCGGCCCACGGAAGGAAGTGGCGGCGCGCGTCGCGTCAGGCGGCGAGAACGAGCACGGCGGCAGGCGGTCCGCGCCGGATCACGGTGTGCTGGAGTGCGGTGGTACGAGGCTCGGTGACCGCTCGTGCGCAAGCGCGCCGCAAGCGCGGGCCGGCGTCCGGGGCCCCCGGGAGCCCGGCACGCAGGGCGCGCGCCAGCGCGAACGCCGCGCGCAGGGACCGTACGAGCGCCCCCTCCGCGACCGAATGCGCCGAGAGTTCGGCGATCCGCAGCAGGGCGAGATCACCGCGGCGCAGCAGCCAGCCCGCGACGACCGCCGCGAGGAGGTGACCGAGCAGCATGGGCAGGGCGGGCAGCAGCGCGGCGGAGGAGTCGGCGGCGGTGGACATGGCGTCCGCAGGGTGATGCACGGCGTGCGCGCCCGAGCCTGCGCCGCCCGGATACAGCCGCGCCTCCACGAGGATCCGCTGGGCCTGCACCGGACTGAGTGCCGCCGTTGTGGTCCCGCACACCAGCCGCGCGGCCTGCTCGACCAGCGCGGCGTCGTGCTGCGCGGCGTCGGTCGCCGCCGTACCGTGCTGCCCCAGCCCGAACAGCGTGTGCAGGACGGTCTGTCCGACGGCCAGCAGCGCCGCGATCCCGGGCAGCGAGCGCTCCCGCCCGGCGAGCGGCGCGGCGACCACGAGCACGCCCAGGAACCCCGCGCCCAGCGTCCACAGCGGAACCGCGGCGCAGGAGGCGATGGCGTGCCCGGCCCCGGACAGCACGACGCAGACCGCGGCGAAGACCGCGGCCCGCAGAATCCGGAGCCCGGCTCCGGGGCGCACCGTGCGCGGGTGGGGGGCAGACATGGCGGGGTCATCATCGCACTGGGCTTATCGCGGCCATACGGCAGGTCCGCAAGATTCCGTACGATCCAGAAGGCCCCATTTTGCTGTGACTTGCCCGGCGCCCCTGCTACCGCCGGTCACCCGTCTGGAACACTCAGGTCCCACATACACCGTCCGCCACCTTCAGCACATCCCCCGTATGGGCGGCATCACGTTGAATCCGCGCTTACATACGCGTACGCGCGGTAATACGTAACGGTATGTCGAGCCGCGGCCAGGAGGCTGGAGCATGAGCATCTGGTGGTCACTCCATCTGCGGCGCGAGGCCGCGAGCGTGCCGCTCGCCCGGCGCCTGCTGCTCGGCACGATGGAGACGGCGGGTGTCGACCCCGACGTCTCGTACGACCTCTCCGTCGCCCTCACCGAGGCCTGCGCGAACGCCGTGGAGCACGGCGGGGACGCCGCGCACGGCCGCTCCTCGGGGGCGTACCGGGTCACCGCCTACCTGGACGGCGAGAAGTGCCGCATCGAGGTCACCGACTCCGGTCCGGGCTTCGCCCGCCCGCACCCGCGCCCGCTGCCCGCCCGTACCGACGCCGAACACGGCCGCGGCCTGTGCCTCATCGAGGAACTCGCCGACCACGTCCACATCGGCAACAACCCCGGCCGGGACGGAGCCGTGGTGAGCTTCGACAAGATCCTCAAGTGGAGAGAGGACGCGCCGCTGATGACGGCGTCCTGAGGGCGCTGTTCCTGGACGCCCTGCCCGCGCGCAAGTGAAAGGCCGGGCACCTCACCAGGTGCCCGGCCCTCGACCTCGTACGGCTCAGCCCTTGAGCCCGGCCATCCACGCCTCGACGTCGTCGGACCGGCGCGGCAACGCCGCCGACAGGTTCCGGTTCCCGTCCTCCGTCACCAGAATGTCGTCCTCGATCCGCACACCGATGCCCCGGTACTCCTCCGGCACGGTCAGATCGTCGGCCTGGAAGTACAGCCCCGGCTCCACCGTCAGGCACATCCCGGGCTCGAGGACACCGTCCACGTACGTCTCCGTGCGCGCGGCGGCGCAGTCGTGGACGTCCATGCCGAGCATGTGTCCCGTGCCGTGCAGCGTCCACCTGCGCTGCAGCCCCAGCTCCAGCACCCGCTCGACCGGCCCCTCGACCAGCCCCCACTCGACGAGCTTCTCGGCCAGCACCCGCTGCGCCGCGTCATGGAAGTCCCGGTACTTCGCGCCCGGCCGCACCGCCGCGATCCCGGCCTCCTGGGCCTCGTACACCGCGTCGTAGATCTTCCGCTGGATCTCGCTGAACCGCCCGTTGATCGGCAGCGTCCGCGTCACGTCCGCGGTGTAGTACGTGTGCGTCTCCACGCCCGCGTCCAGCAGCAGCAGGTCACCCGACCGCACCGGGCCGTCGTTGCGCACCCAGTGCAGCGTGCAGGCGTGCGGCCCGGCCGCGCAGATGGAGCCGTAGCCGACGTCGTTGCCCTCCACACGCGCGCGGAGGAAGAACGTGCCCTCGATGTACCGCTCGGAGGTCGCCTCCGCCTTGTCGAGGACCTTCACGACGTCCTCGAAGCCGCGCACGGTCGAGTCGACGGCCTTCTGCAGCTCGCCGATCTCGAACTCGTCCTTGACCAGCCGCGCCTCGGACAGGAAGACCCGCAGCTCCTCGTCCCGCTCGGCGGTGACCTTGTCGGTCAGCGCGGCCTCGACACCGGCGTCGTACCCCCGTACGACCCGCACCGGACCGGTCGCCTCGCGCAGCTTGTCGGCCAGTTCGCGGACGTCCGACGCGGGGATGCCGTACCGCTTCTCCGCCTCGACGAGCGAGTGCCGGCGCCCGACCCACAGCTCGCCGTGGCCGTCCAGCCAGAACTCGCCGTTCTCGCGGTCGGAACGCGGCAGCAGGTAGATCGTCGCCTCGTGACCGTCGGCGACCGGCTCCAGGACCAGGACACCGTCCTCGGTCTGGTTGCCGGTGAGGTATGCGTACTCGACCGACGCCCGGAACGGGTAGTCGGTGTCGTTCGAGCGGGTCTTCAGGTTGCCCGCGGGGATGACCAGGCGATCGCCCGGGAAGCGTGCGGAGAGCGCGGCGCGGCGGGCGGCGGTCTCGGCGGCCTGGGGGACCGGCTCCAGGTCGTGCAGCTCGGTGTCGGCCCAGCCGGTCTTCATGTTCTCGGCCAGCTCGTCGGACACGCCCGGGTACAGGCCGTTCTTGCGCTGTTTGATGGGCTCTTCCTCAGAAGCATCCACCGGGGTCTCCGGGAGCTCTTCGGCCACGGTCATCCTCCTAGGTACGGCATTCGACCCCATCCATCGTACGGTCGCACGAAAGAGGGCCCGGGGCCGAAAGACCCGTGGCCGGCGTCACCCGCGATCCGTGTACCGGCGCCGGTTGATCACCGGCGTCACTCGAAGCGCGCCGCCAGCAGCACCACGTCCTCCTCGCTGTCCGCCGAGTCCAGCCCCTCCGGCAGCACGGTCCGCAGGACATGGTCGACGAGCGCGTCCGGATCCCGGCGCTTGGCCCGCGGCAATCCGGCCGCCGCCGCGTGCAGCCGGGCGAACGCGCGGTCCACGGGGTCGCCGGTGCGCTGGAGCAGCCCGTCGGTGTACAGCAGAACCGTCTCTCCGGGCTCCGCCTGCACCTCCACGCTGGGCGCCTCCCAGCAGGCGAGCATCCCCAGCGGCGCCGAGACCGACGTCTCCACGAACTCCGTGCGCCGCTCCCCGATCAGCAGCGGCGGGCAGTGCCCGGCCCCGGCCAGCGTGATCTTGTGCAGGGCGGGCTCGGCATAGGCGAACAGGGCGGTGGCCGAACGGGCGGGCTCGGTCAGCCGGAGCAGCAGCTCCAGGTCGGACAGCACGGCGACCGGGTCCTCGCCCTCCATCACGGCGTACGCGCGCAGGGAGGCCCGCAGCCGCCCCATCGCGGCGACCGCGCTGGGACCCGACCCGGTGACGGACCCGACGGCGAGGCCGAGGGCCGCGTCCGGCAGCGGCAGCGCGTCGTACCAGTCGCCGCCGCCGCGCGGGCCGGTGCGGTGCCGGGCGGCGAGCTGGACGCCACTGACGCGGGGGAGCCGGGAGGGGAGCAGCTCCTCGGAGATGGTCGCCATGCACGCGCGCGTGCGCTCGACCTCGAGCAGCCGGGCGAGGTGCGCGCCGGCGTAGCGGGCGTACAGGCCGACGAGGTGGCGCTGCCGTTCGACCGGCTCGGCGGGTTCGTCGTAGAGCCACACGGCGGCGCCCAGGCGGCCCGCGGCGTCGGCGGTCAGGGGGAGGGCGTAGCTGGCGGCATAGCCGAGGCGGCGGGCCACCTCGCGGTGGCGGGGGTCGAGGCCGTCCTCGGCGAACAGATCGGGCCGGACGATCTCCCGGACGCCGCCCGGCGGGCCCACCGGGGCGTCCAGCAGATCGCCGTACGGCATGGAACCGGGCGGCACGGTCTCGATGTGTCCGAGATCCGCCGGGGCGAGGCCCAGACCAATGGTGCTGCGCGGGCCGAGGCCGTCGGCCGGTTCCAGTACGACGAGACCGCGCCGGGCGCCGACCAGGGCCGCGCCGGCGCGCAGCAGTTCCTGGAGCGCGTCGGCCAGGGTGTCCGTACGGGCCAGGCGTTCGGTGAGTTCGTGCAGCGTGGTGAGGTCCGAGACCCAGCCGGCGAGCCGGTCCTGCAACAGGGCGCCGGGGCCGGTGGTGACGGCGGAGGCGGTCGGGGAGGAGGGCGCGACAGTGTGTGCCGGTGCCGGAACCGTTGAATCGATTCCGGCCACTTTCGGAGGGTGCGGGGCGTTCATGGCATCCGGCTTTCCGGCCGGTGCGTTTTGCTCAAAAGCATCGCAAACCCCCATGGCATTTTGCGCCGCTAGCAGTGTCTCCACATGTACACGCACTCGTGAGGAGATGTCCAGCATTGTCCTGCTGGGATTACTGGTGTCCGTGGGTCTGTTGTGGCTCCGGGACCGGATCTCCCGGGATCTCTTGCGGAAAGCGGAAGTTGGCTGAAAACTGCTTCAGGTAATGCCCTATTGCGGTCGACTGGGCTTGCTCGACGGAGCGTCACAGCGGTCGTGATGGGTACGTACTCGGTGAAGGCCAGGGGTGGTTGGGGGGCACCCGGAACCTGGTGACGGACCCGGGCGTCTTAGCCACCGACGACCGAGCCCCATCCTCCCGTGACGGCGGCGAAGAGAAATACGCGGGACGGCAAACGCCACACTTCGCCACCCCACGCCACGCCCATGCTTTTGAGAGACGCAGTATGGACGCGGACGCAGCCAACGCTCGGCCCATAGGGGCTCCCCGTGCTCGATAGCCGGGGTGTGATGCGCCAACAGGTACGCACAGTGAAGTGATCGACACATGGTGTGATGTGGACCACGGTGTTGCCAGGCGTGCAACGGAAAGGAACGAGCGCTCATGCGCGAGATCCTCGGAAGGCGACGCAGGCTCCTGTCCAGGCGGAACGAGGGGAGGCCTGAGGTGATCAGCGCGGCCCTGACCTTCGCGGCGGAATGGAAATGGCCCGTACTGCCGGGCGTCACGGTGGACCCGCAGGGCCGGGCCCGCTGCGGCTGCCCCGACCCGGAGTGCACGGTGCCAGGCGCGCACCCCTTCGACCCCGGGCTGCTCGCGGCCACCACCGACGAGCGCATGGTGCGCTGGTGGTGGACCAACCGGCCCACGGCGCCGATCATCCTGGCCACCGGCGACAAGGCCCCTTGCGCGGTCAGCCTGCCGGCGCCCGCTGCCGCGCGCGCCCTGGCCGCACTGGACCGCACCGGGATGCGCCTCGGCCCGGTCCTCGCCTCCCGCACCCGCTGGGCCGTGCTCGTCCGGCCGTACTCCATGGAACAACTCGGCGAACTGCTCTACGCCAAGGACTTCGTCCCCGGCTCCCTGCGCTTCCACGGCCAGGGCGGCTACCTCGCGCTGCCGCCGTCCGAGACCGGCCAGGGGCAGATCCGCTGGGAGCGCGCGCCGCTGCCCGGCTCGGCCGCTCCGTGGGTGCCCGACGTCGAGGCCGTGGTGGACGCCGTGGTCGACGCCCTCACTCGGACGGGTGTGAGCGCGCCCGAGTTCTGAGGGTGTCGGGCGCGCGTGGAACCGAGCGCCCGGTCCTGGTCGTTATCGTCCCCTCATGAATCTCCGCCTGCTCGCCCTCGGGGCCGTCGTGACGTGCGCGGTGGCACTGCCGCTGGCCATGGCGTCCGCAGGGCCCGTGGGTGACGACCGTGAGGCCGGGGCCGTACGGGTCTCGGGGCGTGGGGATGCCAAGGTGCCGGACGCCGATGCGCCCGGTGGTGACGCCGGGGCTCCCGGCGCGGAGGCCGCCGCGCCCGATCCCGCCCGCTCCCCCCACCTCCTCGGTCTGGGCCTGGCCACCGCCACCCGCTGCGGCCCCGAAGTCACCTCCCCCGACGGCATCGAGGCGCAGACCTGTGTGCTGACGCAGGGCGAGGACTCGTGGGCGCGTACCTACTACCGCAACGCGACCGGCGAAGCCCTGGACGCCGTACTGAGCCTGATGGGGCCGGACGGGCGGGCGGTGCAGCTGCGCTGCCCGGTGGGCGCCGAGGACGAGCCGGCCAGTTGTGACACGCCCCGGGAGCGGACGCGGGGCGAGCCGGCGGCGTACTCGGCGATCGCGGAGTTCGCGGCGCGGGGCGGACAGGGCCCGTCGCTGCTGCGCTCGGGGAGCAACTCCGATGCGCCTACCGGCAGTTGATCCCCGGCGGCGTTGCGTGAGCGACTCCGCACATGGAAAGACCCGGTTGCTGGCGACGGGGGATGCACCAGCAACCGGGCTACTGGAACGGTAACAAGAGATCGGCGGTTCGCAAATTCGATCTCCTGTTTTCCTCGGCTATTCGGACACCGACTGGCTTGTCAGCAGCGGGAGTTCAGACCGGAGTCCCTCATTCCGGTGAGCCGTTCAGCTGACCGACCAGTCAGCTGAACGCTGTCGGGCGGCTTTGTGTCAGCTGAGGGTGACCTGTCGGTTGGTCAGGCCTCCGCGCGCGCGGCGCTCGTCCGCGGTGAGCGGCGCGTCCGTGGCCAGCGCCGCGGCGAGCCGCTCGGCGAACTCGGCCGCCGGCTTCTCGATGTCGTCGGCGGTGACACCGCTCGGCAGGTCCCACACCGGCACGGTCAGACCGTGCGCCCGGAAGGAGCCGACGAGCCGGGTGCCCTCGCCGAGGCTGGACCGGCCGGCCGCGTGCAGCCGCGCCAGAGCGTCCAGAAGCCGCTCCTCCAGGTGCGGCATGACCCAGCGCAGGTGGTTCTTCTCCGGCGTCTCGCACCAGTACGCCGCGTCCACGCCCTGAAGCTTGACCGTCGGGATGGCGGCGGCGTTGGCCCGCTCCAGGGACGCGGTCACGTCCGGCGTGGCGTTCTCCGGGTCCGGTACCCAGAACTCGAAGCCGGGGTGGACGACGGGCTCGAACGGGGCCTTGGGGTCCAGCAGGTCCTGCAGCCGGGGCCCGTCGGCGGGGGCGCGGCGGCCCTTCACCGGGGTGCCGGGCTGCGCCTCGAGCGCGCGCAGCAGGGTGTCGGCGAGGTCGCGGCTGATGTCGCCCGACGCGGTGTCGTTCTGCAGGCCGAGCAGGACCGAGCCGTCGTCGCGGCGCAGGGCGGGCCAGGCCATCGGCAGGACCGTGGCGAGGGTGACCGAGGGGACACCCTCGGGGAGGCCCTCCTTCAGGGTCAGCTCGGCGGTGGCCGCCGGGACCAGCTCGCGCAGGGCGACCCAGTCGCACTCGCCGGGCAGCCCCTCGAACGGGCGGTGCACCAGCTCGGTCGCGGCCTGTGCCGCGGCCCGGCCGTGGCACGCCTTGTAGCGGCGTCCGCTACCGCAGGGGCAGGGCTCACGGGCGCCGACCACCGGGATCTCTTCGTCCGTGAGCTGCGGGCGCGTGGCCTTCGTCTGGGGTCGCTTCTTGGCCATGGTGGGTGTCTCCCGGTTACGGCTCGTCTCGTACGGCGGGAGCCTAGCCGTTCGTGCGCGCGGGGACGGGACCCTGTGGATGACGGGGGCGTTGTGGACAACGCGGACGGACCGGGCGGCGGACCGAGTCGCGGTCGCCCGTGGCTGTTGTGCCTCGTGCTCAGTCCAGGTCGTCGAACGCGTCCGCGAAGTCCAGCTCGGGTATGGCCGAGACCGGCGGGGCCGTGACACGCGTAGCGAAGTCGTCGCGCCGGTGCGCCGCACCGGGATCGTGCACGCCGTCGTGGACCACGACCCAGACGGTGACCTCGCCCCGGGTGTCGTCCCGTACGCCCCAGTCGTCGGCCAGCGCCGTGATGATGTTCAGCCCGCGGCCGCCGTGTGCGGTGACCGAGGGGGTCGCCGGGGCCGGACGGGTCGGTCCGCCGCCGTCCGTCACCTCCACGACCAGCCTGCCGCCCGGGTCCACGCGCCACGCGGCCCGGACGTCACCGTCCCCGGCCAGGGCGTCGCCCAGTGGTCGGCCGTGTTTGCACGCGTTGCTCAAAAGTTCGGAAAGGATCAGTACGGCATCGTCGATGACCGATTCCGCCACGCCACCTCTGCGCAACTGATCGCGCATCCGGTGCCGCGCCTTGCCCACGCCCGCAGGGCCATGGGGTACGGCCATGCTCGACGACGTGGGCACCTCCTGTGCCACCACCAACGCCACCCCCGAGACCTCCTTCGCCCCACGCCACGGTGTGGATGCCCCATTGGCCTGTACCGGAAACCGGCCAATCCACGTCCGGCGACGCATTCGCAACGATCGAATACGTACCGAACGCGCCGGAGCACTCCCCGTAATGGACCGGTCGGCATGTGGCTGGATTTCGACGGTGTGGCCGAGACCGGAGGATGGTCCAGCCGGGCCCTCAGGTCAAGGTTCGTTTCATGGGTCAGCGACCCAGCTGGTCCAGCACCGCGCGCGGGCGATTGGTGATGATGGCGTCGACGCCCAGGTCAACGCAGAGATCCACGTCCGCGGGCTCGTTCACGGTCCACACATGCACCTGATGGCCGGCCCGCTTCAGCCGCTCGACGAACAACGGGTGACTGCGCACGATCCGGATCGAGGGGCCCGCGATCCGGACACCCACGGGCAGCCGCCCGTCGCGCAGCCGGGGCGACACGAACTGCATCAGATAGACGGTCGGCAGCGCCGGCGAGGCCGCCCGGACGCGCTGCAGGGAGCGCGCCGAGAAACTCATGACGCGTACCGCGGACTCCTCCGGCGCGGCCGGAGCGTCCAGCCCGAACCGCTTCAGGAGCGTCAGCAGCCGCTCCTCCACCTGTCCGGCCCATCGGGTGGGGTGCTTGGTCTCGATCGCCAGCTCCACCCGCCGCCCGGCGTCCGCGACGAGGGTGAGCAGCCGCTCCAGGGTGAGTACGGAGGTCTCCGCCGGGTCCTCCGGGCGGTGCACCCAGTCGGGCTCCTCGTCCCGGTGGTGCAGTGACCCGCGGTATTTCCAGGAGCCGAAGTCCAGAGCGGCGAGATCGGCGAGCTCCAGGGCGGAGACCGCGCCGCGGCCGTTGGACGTACGGTCGATGCGGCGGTCGTGGACGCACACGAGGTGACCGTCCGCGGTCAGCCGGACATCGCACTCCAGAGCGTCCGCCCCGTCCTCGATCGCCTTCCGGTATGCGGCCAGGGTGTGCTCGGGGGCGTCCTCGGAGGCGCCGCGGTGGGCGACGACCTGGATCCGGTGCTGTCGTGCGTGGGTCACCGCGTCATGGTGCCACCGGGACGGGGTAGCCGTGGGGGCGGAGGCGGTTCGGCGGTGGTGGGAATGCGTACCTTTGGTCAGGCTGGTCCTATATAAGGGTTAGTCGAACACCCACAGCGACCGCTTATGGTGCCCTGACGTCCTGTGGGAAAAGCTGACGGCATACAAAATTCACCAGTCGGCAGTGAGCAGCGAGCACCGGCACAGCCGCATCGCGCCTGACCAACAGCAGTGGACCGAGGAGAAAAGCTGTGAGCACCGAGAACGAGGGCACTGCGGTACCCCCGGCCCCGTCCGCACCTCCCGTGCCGGTGGACACTCCCGCAGCCTCCCCGCAGCAGCCCGCACACGCGCCGGCCGCCGACGCGCCGACGACGCCGATGCCGGTCACGCCTCCCGGCGCCCCCGGCGCCTCCGGCGCACGGGAGCAGCCGCCGCACGCCCCCGGCGCACCGGCGTACGCGTCGACGACCCCTCAGGGCGGCTCGCAGAACGCCGTCCCCGAGGGCGGCTGGCCGCCCCCGCCGCCGCCCACGCACGCGTACCCCGCGCAGGGCACCGGCGGGCCGGGCGACGGCTCCGGCTGGGGAACCTCGTACCCGCAGCCCGCGCCGAAGCCCTCCGGCCGGCGCGGTGGGCTGGTCGCCGCGGTCCTGGTGGCCGCGCTGGTCGCGGGCGGCCTGGGCGGCGGCCTCGGCTACACGCTGGCCAAGAACGACGACACCAGCTCCACCACCGTCTCCGCCCCCGACAGCGGCGGCGACATCAAGCGCGATCCCGGTACGGTCGCCGGGGTGACCGCCCAGGCGCTGCCGAGCACGGTCACCATCGAGGCCGAGAGCAGCAGCGGCGAGGGCGGCACGGGCACGGGCTTCGTGTTCGACACCGAGGGCCACATCATCACCAACAACCACGTGGTGGCCGAGGCGGTCGACGGGGGCAAGCTGACGGCCACCTTCCCGAGCGGCAAGAAGTACGACGCCGAGGTCGTCGGCAACGCGCAGGGCTACGACGTGGCGGTGATCAAGCTCAAGAACGCCCCCTCGGGCCTGAAGCCGCTCACCCTGGGTGACTCCGACAAGGTGGCCGTCGGCGACTCCACGATCGCGATCGGTGCCCCCTTCGGCCTCTCCGACACGGTCACGACGGGCATCATCAGCGCCAAGAACCGCCCGGTGGCCTCCAGTGACGGCACGGGCAGCCAGGCGTCGTACATGAGCGCCCTGCAGACCGACGCCTCGATAAACCCCGGGAACTCCGGCGGCCCGCTGCTGGACGCCAAGGGCAATGTCATCGGCATCAACTCCGCGATCCAGTCGAGCAGCAACGGCGGCTTCGGCACCGGCCAGTCCGGCTCCATCGGCCTGGGCTTCGCCATCCCGATCAACCAGGCGAAGTACGTCGCCCAGGAGCTGATCAAGAACGGCAAGCCGGTGTACGCGAAGATCGGCGCGTCCGTCTCCCTGGAGGACACCACCGACGGCGCGAAGATCACCGACACGGGCGCGGGCGGCACGGACCCGGTCGAGGCGGGCGGCCCCGCCGACAAGGCCGGCCTGAAGCCCGGCGACGTCATCACCAAGCTCGACGACACGGTGATCGACAGCGGCCCGACCCTGATCGGCGAGATCTGGACGCACAAGCCCGGCGACAGGGTCACGATCACCTACGAACGCGACGGCAGCACCAACACCGTCGACCTCACCCTGGGCTCCCGCGTGGGCGACAGCTGACCTTCGGACGGCAGGGAGAAGCTGAGGCTCTCGACCCTTGTGGTTCCTGTACAGCGGCTGCGTCGCCGTCGTGCTCTCCGTCGCGATCCGCCTCTTCGTGGGACGGACGTCGATCGGGTCACCGTTGCGTGACCCGGCCTCGCTCGCGGCCGGTGTCCCCGCGGCCATCGCTGTTTTCGCGGCGGCCGGCGCGGCAGGTGTGGAGAGCCACATCGCGCTCGGCGCGGCCCTGCTGTGGTTCACGGCCGCGATCACCAGTGCCCACTCCATCCGGGAATCCCTGCGCTCGCACAGCTGACGCGTGGGGCCGGTACGCTGTACCCGCTCCGCCACAGGTGGGCGGAAGCCAGGTGGGTTGCCCGAGCGGCCTAAGGGAACGGTCTTGAAAACCGTCGTGGCGCGAGTCACCGTGGGTTCAAATCCCACACCCACCGCGCAGGTCAGAAGCATTGCAGGTCAGAAGGGGTGCCCCTCCGCTGGGGGCACCCCTTCTGCGTTCACCCTGTCTCACCCTGACTCGCCCGCATCCCGGGCTTGACCAGCGCGTGCGGCCAACCTGCGGCCAGGATTCACGGTTCCTCTGACTCGCCTTCCTGCTCCGCCAACCCCTGCTCGATCAGGGCGTTCATCCTGGCTTCCTCGCCGTCCAGCACCTTGGCGTAGTAGCGCTGAAGCACGGCGACGCTCTGACCCGCGCGCCGGGCGGTCTCGGCAAGGCTGACCCCGGAGCGGAGCCAGAACGACACACAGGCGTGGCGCAGGTCGTACGGGATGGCGGCCAGCGGAGAGGCCACCTGCGTGGCGGTGAGCGCCTTCTTGCGAGCCTCCTTCCACACCGCGCCGTACTCCTGCGACCGGATGGGCCCACCCCGCACGGCACTGAACAGTTGCCCTTCGGACGTGGTGCCGAACGCTTCGAGGTGGGACCGCAGGATGGCCACCAGTACCGGCGGGATGGGTACGGGTCGGACTGCCTGGCGGGCCCGATGCTTGAGCTGCCGCTCTTCGTACGGCTTGCCGTCGTCGGTCCAGGCGGATCCCACCTGCGGCCGGGCGCCAGCGAGCATGAGCCGCCCCCAGCCTTCTGTGGGGAGTTCGCACTGCTCAGCGCTGAGCATGGACACCTCCTCCGGCCGCATGGCGGCGTAGTAGATGCATGCGTAGAACGCGACCAGGTGGGCGCCGCGCTGCCCCTGCGCGCGGACTGCGTCCAGGAGTGCCCGTGCCTGCGCCGGGGTGGCCACGCTGCGCACGTCCAGCTCTTCCACTGCTTTGGGCGTCTCCCAGTGCACGCGGTGTAGTGGGTTGCCGGGCAACAGTTCCTGTTCCACGGCGAGGCGAAGGCAGTTGCTGAGCACCGCGCGGCGACGCCGGAAGGTGTTGGCTGCGGCTGCCTTGCCGTTCTTGCGCTTGGCCAGGGCTTCCAGCACCATGCGCACGCGCTTCGCGCTGTCCAGGTCGATGACGGCCGGCGCGTTGCGTGCCACCCATGCCAACGCCTTGGCCTCCGCTTCGGGCGGCTCCTGGTCCTGGCGTCCGGCGTTGAATCCCCACTGGTAGAGCGCCCGGCGCAAGAGGTCGTCCCCCGGGCGTCCCTTCCCGTCCGGGCACAGCGCCATCGTGGCGATGGTCAGGCTCTCTGCGATGCTCGCCCGGTGCTTTGCTGCGGCAGTCGGCCATTTGCGCGCGGCGTGCGCGCGGGCATGGGCGTACCAACTCGTGCGGTTCCGCTCCCGGAGCTCCGACACGGGGAGGCCGGTTTCGGTGTCGAACGGTTCGCCTTTACGGGCCGCAGTCAACAGTTCCGCGCGGCGAGCGTCGGCGAGCGTCTTGGTAGCGAACCTCTCCGGAAACTCCGTCCCGGCGACCTGCCAGCGCAGTTGGTACGGAGCCGCCTTGCTCGGACGCTTCCGGACGCTCCAAATGCGCACGTCATAGCTGTGCATTGTTCTCCTCACGGAGATGGGACCCGCCGTACGGCGGGCCCCATCGGGTCGGTCAGCGGTCAGGCGGCGATCTCGTGCTTGGCCCACCACGCGTCCAAGTCACTGCGACGGCATCGGATCTGGCCGTTCGGCAGCTTTATGAGCCTTGGCGCCTTGCCTCGGGCGCGCATCCGGTAGAAGGCGGCGCGGCTCATCTCGATCTCTTCGAGGACTTCGGGGAGCTTGAGCATCCGGGGGCTGGCCATTCGGTGGCTCCTCAGTAGTCGGGGTGACTTCAAGTGCCATTGGCTGAGCGCAGGTGGACTTCGGGACTTGTCGAATGCCTGCGTGTGTCCGAGGTGCGGATTTCTGCGTCACCTGCGTCATCTGCGTCATTCGCTGCTCTGGCCTGCGATTTCGCGGTGACGCAGAACGGTGGGGGTGCGTCACCGGTGACACAGACCTGCGTCATTGGGTGACGCAGGTGACGCGGGGTGACGCAGGAATCGGCCGTCTGCGTCACCCGCCTTTCGGCAGGTCACCGACCGTTTTCGGGGCCCGGGTGACGCAGGTGACGCAGCGCCTTCCTACTTAGGACAAAGAGGGGGTGGTGTCTGTTGTGGTGCGCGGCTCAGAGAGTGAAAGAAGGAGCCGCTTCGCGGCGCGTCCCTCGCAGGGCGGCGCCGCCGCCGAACAGCAAGAGGAGCACCCGGGCGCCGGTGCTCCTCTTGCTTGTGAGCGGTCGTGGTGCCGTGCGGTCAGAAGGCCGCTTCCTGCTCGGACGCTGGCGGTGCGGCGCCCGGACGCGCGATCTCGATGTAGCGGGAGGCGTTGGTGCGCCCCCAGTCGATGAGGACGCCCCGGGCCGCGAGGGTGGGCTGAAGCCGCTTGAGGCGGTCAGAGAGCACCTTGCCCGTGGTCGGCCACCCTTTCGGCAGGGGGCGAAAGTCCTCGCCGGTGTAGAGGCCGGTGAGGCAGTGCAGCCATTCGGCGGACGTCATCCGCTGCTCGGTGCCGGGTTCCGTGCCGGCGGCGTGCTTGAGCACCGTCTGTGCCAACAGGTCGCCCTCGATGACGTCGTCGTTGAGGTCGTCCAGGCTGGCCCGGTAGGCGGCGAGAGCTCCCAGGCCGGTGGCCGCGTCGAGCTGCGCGCACAGGTGCGCGAAGTCGGCCATGCGCAGGTCGGTCGGGATGTCCGCCTCCGCCGCCCGCACCTGCACGGTGAGGTCCAGGAGCGAGCCGAGGATGACGGGCAGCACTTCGGCGAAGTCGGACCACAGTTCCGCCTCGGTGCGCCGCACCCGGGGGCGTTCCAGGCGCAGGGGCAGGAGCCGTTCGGCGAGGTCGGGCCGGATCACGCCGACGTCGATGCCGGTCAGGAGCAGGGGGCGGCGGTAGCCGATGCGGAAGACGTCCCCGTCGGTGAACAGCGCGCGCTTGACGTTCTCGGCGCCGGTCACGATGCAGCACATCGCGTCGGACAGTTCCGGGGTCATGTGGGAGAGGTTGTCCAGGGCGGTGACCCAGCCGGCCGCCACCGCCGTGATCAGGTTCTCCTCGTCCTTGGGGGCCCGGCGCAGGTCCCCGGTCATGCCCTCGATGATCCGCACGAGCATCCGGCCGCCGGTGGACTTGCCGGCGCCCTGCGGTCCGGTGAGGAACGGGGCCGGGACGGGCACGGTCGGCCCAAGACAGCCGATGAGCCACGCAATGGCCAGACACTCCGTTTCGGCGGTGGCGAAGTTGCAGAGCCGCATCAGCAGATCGATGCCCTTGCCGTCGGTGTCCTTGACCGGCAACGGCAACTCACCCGTGAGCTGAGTACGGCGCCAGCAGACCTCCTGCGGGTCCGGGGTACGGATGTCCCAGCCGGTGGGGTGGATACGCACGGACTGCCCGTCGTCGCGCCCGAGGTCCAGCCAGGTGGCCCCGTCGTAGCCGGGGGCGACGCGGATGTGGACCGGCTGTACGTCCTCGGTCAGTGCGAGTGCTTCGATCAAGTCCAGCGCCTCCTTCATGGCGGTGCCGTTGAACACGCCGATGCCGTCGCGGAAGAGTCCGACCATGAGTTCCTGCCGGTGGCTTCCCGTCGTGCCCTGGGACCGGATGGGGCGGGCCACGGGGTGGCCGTTGCGCTGCGCGTACACGGTGCCGTCGGCGGTGCGGAAGTACCGGAAGTGCGCCTGCGCGTAGTCGGTGATGACTTCGCGGGCGGGGTTCTTGTCGTCGTCGGACATGGTCACAACCCCAATGCGGTGCGGGCGTTGGTCCACGCGTCCGTGCAGTGCCGGGCCGTCTCGCCCTTGGTCTGGGCGGCGGTGAACAGCCGGGCGACGTGGGCGTCGGTGAGGCAGCCGCACCGGCCGTGCGTGGACAGCACCGCCAGGAACGTCCCGTAGACGGTGGCGTGGATCGCGCTGCGGGCGGCGGTGATGCGCTGCTCGGCCATGGCGATGCCGCGTTCCAGGAAGACGGGCGTGCGGTGCGGGCACTGCCCGCCGCCGGACCGCGTGGACAAGCCAGCGTGCGGTACAGGCCGGGCCGGGGAGGGCGTCTTGGCGGCCAGGGCGCGCACGGTGTCCGGCAGGTCGACCATGCGGCCGGTGCCGGGACCGAGGTAGCGGGCGTAGGACATGGACGACTTGACGTCGACACCGGGACGCACCTTGTTGCGGGAGGTCATGGCGCCCCGGTAGATCCAGTGCTCACCGCGTGTCGTCGGCACGGTCCGTGTGGCGGGCAGGGTCTGGCGGGCCCATGAGATGGCGTCCGCGTCGTCCAGGTCGACCACGGTCAGCCCGGCGCCGCCGGGGTGGTAGCCGACGCACACCGCGCGGCGCCAGGCCGCCGCCCACGGGGGCGAGACGATGACGGCCGGGTCGGTGGTGGCGGCGGCCCATGCGTGGCAGACGTCGGGGCAGTCGCAGACGCCCGGGGTCTTCATGTTCGGCCGGCCGCCGCACGCGTTGTCCGCGCAGGTGGGGCAGTTGCCGAACGGCACCTTGCCCCGGCGCAGGGGCAGCACGGGCACGCCGGACGCGGCGAGGCTCAGCGCGGTGTGCCGGGGGTAGGGCGTCTCGCTCATGCCGCACCCGGCGGACACTCGCCGGAAGTCGGTGGGTTGCGTCATGCTGGGGTATCTCCAGTTCCTCGATGGGTTCTGGGTTTGCAAGGGCGGCCCCGGTTCTTGGCGGAATGGGGGGCCGCCCTTGGCGTAGCTAGAAGGGCGGTTCGTCGCTGTAGCCGTGGGGCCCCCACGGGTCGGCGTCACGGCGGAACCGGTGCAGCCAGCGGGGCAGGCCGGGGAGGGGCAAGAGCAGCCAGCGGCGGGACTCGTGCCAACAGGTGCAGGGCTCCCAGTCGGTGCCGGCGTACTCGCCGGTGTCGTAGTCGCCGTAGTCGTGCTCGATGCCGCCCCATCCGTCGCAGTCGGGGCAGTCGGGGCGGGGCGTGTCGGTCAAGATCAGCGAGTTGCGGGGCAACGCGGTGCGCTGGATACGCAGTCGCACGGGCGGGTCTCCTTGTCTCAGCCGTGGAAGTGGTTGCGCTTAAACGTCGCCTTGCGGATGTTCACGGTCGTGCCGCCCTGGTGGCCGCTCGCGCTGAAGAGCTGCACGGCGATCCATCCGCCGAAGATGACGGCTGCCAGGATGATCAGTTGGGTGATGAACGTGGTGAGCGCGGCGATGAACGAGGTGAGCAGGATCAGCCCGCCGCACACCGCGAGGAACCCGACACCCCCGAGGGCGACGTTCACGGCCGTCCGCGAGACGGCCGGCTTGACCACGACCGGCTCGGGCTGGACGGGGTTGATGGCGTAGCCGGTGACGACGCGGCCGTCCGGCAGGACGATGCTCGCCACCGCCGGAACACTGCCGGGCTGCACCGGCACGAGGGGTGCCGACACGGCCACGGTGGGCGGGAGCGGGGTGGGCTGGTGGACTTCCACGGCCCGCTGTGCGGGCACGTGCGGGGTGTGGTCGGGGTACATTCGGAATCCCTTCCGGTACTCGGCCGGGGAGGTGGAAGCACCCCGTTCGGGGTGCCGTGTGGAGGGGTGTTTCGGGGGTCTGAGCAGGGCGCCTCCCCGCCTCCCTGAAACGATGTTTGTGCTGATCAGTACGGGGAGGCGGGCCCGGGGAGGGGATTGGGGAGTTCTCCCCGCCTCCCCGGGCCGGACCCTCGTTCCTCCCCGCTACTGGGAGGCGGAAGCGGAACCGTCGGCGTCGCGGTTGGCGAGGGCGCGGGCCACGTCGTCGCGGCGCACGACCATGACCCCGTGGGACTTCTTCGGCTCCTCGCCGTGTTCCTCCAGCAGCCGCTTCAGGCGGACGTTGTTCCACTCGCGGTAGACGGCCGTGTCGAGCGCGTGCAGCCGCTTCAGCACCTCATCGGTGCGCATCCGGGCCGCGTCGCCGATGACGGCCGCCACGTCGGCGAGCGCATCGCGCTCCTCGGTGCGGTCGATGGCGTGCAGGGTGGCCACTCCGTCGCGCAGGGCCTTGGCCCGGGCGGCGATCTCGGCGGCCGGCTCGTCGTCGATGAAGTGCGTGCGCACGGTGATGGAGGACTGGCCGGCGGGGATGGCGATGCCGTCGGAGGCGACCACGAGGGTGCCCTTGTCCAGTCCCTGGCGCAGCAGGTGCGGTGCGGCGCCGGCGTTGACGGCCTTGGCTCCGAGCGCCATCTCAGCCTGGGATTCCGTGCCGACCACGAGGGATGCGCGGGTGTGGGCGCCCTCGCGGACCAGCTTGGGAAGGTTCTGGTCGGTGGGGTCCTGCGTGCCCTGCCACATCAGCACGTCGACCGCACGGCCCTGATTGTGGATCTCGCGCACCGCCATGAAATAGCGGGAGGTGGCCTTGGCGCCGCCGTAGGGGCGGCCGTCCTCGCCCTTGGCCGGGCACATGAACGCCTTCTGCGCCTCATCGACCAGCACGATCAGCGGCGGGAAGACGAGGGAGGGGTCCTTACGCACCGCCTCGATGCGCCGGTTCATCTCCTCCACCGCGTCCTCAACCATCTCGGTCGCCTGAATGCAGTGGCTGTCCGAGGGGCCCTCGATCAGGACCTTGGCGATGCCGTCGAACGGTGCCCAGTCACCGACGCCCTTCAGGTCGGCAATCCAGAACTGCACCGTCCTATCCAGGGCCAGCCACAGGGCGAGCGCCCGCAGGGCGGCGGTCTTGCCCTGGTTGGACAGGCCCGTGACCAGCAGGTGGCGCTGATACACGCTCAGCTCCGCCGCGTCCCCGCGCAGGTCCTGGCCCCATGGGGCCCGACCGGTCTTGTAGTTCGCGGTCAGTGTCTCGTCGGTGACCAGCGGGGACGGGCCGATCGGTTCGTCCAAGGCGCCGGAGTCGGCGATCCACAGCCGCACGGTGCGCGCGGCCTCGGGGATGGTGATGAACACCTCGTGCTCGTGCCGGGTCAGGTTCTCGGCGAGCTTGCGTCGCTTGTTCTGCACCTCGTTCGTGGCCACCCCGGAGGGAAGGGTGACGTCGACTTCCACGCCGCATCCGGCGATCCGGATGGGACCGAGCATGGAGGCGCCGGCGTCGCCCATCTCCTTGATGGCCCGGGCCAGGGCGGGCACGCCGAGGTCGCGTAGGGCCTTGACCACGATGGACGGGGTGATCGGCTCACCCTCGCCGTTACGGACGTTGGCGGGCAGGGCCCAGGCGGGGGCTGCGTGCTGCTTGCGGCCGACCGACCACAGGGCGAGCAGGGCGAGGAACGGGCCGATGGTGAGCGCCGGGCCCCACACGATCTGCACAATGCGGATGAGCAGGGCGATGAAGTCGATGGTTGCCGACAGGGGGGTGATGACGTCGCTGATCTGGCCGGTGTTGATGGCCATGACGACGCCGAGGGCGACCAGGACGCCGATGCTCATGCCGGCGCCGACGGCCACGCCCTTGGCGGCCTCCACGGGCGAGTGGAGGAGGTCCATGCGGCGGTGGTGGCGGGCGGCGCGGAAGCGCTGCAACCGCTCCTCCCACTCCTCGGCTGTTTCCAGGTTTCCCGCGGCTTCTGCTGCCCGGATCATCCGCTCGTACCGGGAGCCGGTGCGGCCGTCCCAGGTGCGGCGGGCCACGATCAGGCCACCGTTGAACGTGTAGGAGGCGTGCCGGGCCACCGCCCGCCCCGTCGACCGCGTGCGCTCGTGTGTGACGGCCGTCTTCACAGCGCGGCCGGAGCGGACCCACAGCGGCACGGGCCGCGCGGGCGGCGCGTCCGGTACGACCGTGAGCACGGTGGGGGTGGTGTCGGGGGTCGGGGGGTCGGTGGGCTTGTGGAGGTGGACGACGTTCTCAGACATGCTGGAAGTGCTCCTGACTGCCCCAACAGGGCGGGACTGAGGGAGAGCCGGGGTGGCCGTGTCCGTGGAAAGTCCCGGCCACCCCGGTGTGATGGCTGGTCAGAACCAGCCGGACGACTTCTTCTTGGCCTTTTCGCGGGCGGCCTCGGTGATGAGCCGCTGCCGCTCGCTGTGCAGGGCGTTCAGTTCCGCGTTCAGCCGGATCTCGGCAGAGCTGCCGGTGGCGTCCATGCGCTGCTCTTCACGGCCTGCGCTACGGCCCCGGGCCACCTTGTAGGCGCCCCCGGCCAGGGAGCGGGCCATGGCCCGGCGCTCGCTGCCGTTCAGCGGCCACCACTCGCCCCGGCGGACTGCTTCGAGCTTCTTCGTGGTCGCCTGAATCTCTCGGTCCAGGCGACGGATATCGGCGTTGCGCATGGTCAGCTACTCCTCAGAGAGTCGGCGGGGGGTAGGCGCAGGGCACGCAGGACCCGAGCGAGGCGGGGATGACGTAGCCCGCATCGCGCCGGCACTGCGGGCAGACGCGGCGCGCGGCGTTCGCCTTGGCCAGCGCCGCCCACCGGCCCGGCGTCATCGGCCGGACCGGCTTGGCGAGGTCGACGCGGTAGAGGTACGCGACCAGCGGTTCACGGCGGCGGCGCGGCCGTTCGAGTTGCGCGGCCACGCCCTGACCGCCGGGCCGTAAGCCCTGGGCACGGAGTTGGCGGCGGGTGGCGTAGCCGTCCGGGGCGAGCCGCCACCGGAACACCGGCAGCGTTGCCATCACGCAGCCTCAGCCGTTGTGGCGCGTTCGGCGAGGATCGTGTCCCGCAGGGAGCGGGCGTTGGCCGGTGACGTGTGGATGGCGCGGCGGATGCCCTCGCCGGTCACCTTCGCGTCCGGCCAATCGGCCGTCGCCTTGCGTGCTTCGGCGAGCAACTGTTCCGGCGTGCGCTTCGGCCGGGTCGACTTCGCCACCGCCGGCACGCGGCCGGTGGCGCGGCGCGGTCGAGTCGATTCCGCAGCCACCGCGCGCCGCTCGATCGGCGCGGCGGGGGCCGGTGCGATCGAGGGGAGCGGCTTGGCCGTGAGTGTCGACTTCAGGAAGTCGGCGGCCACCGGCCGGGGCAGCATGGTCACGTTCGGGGTGATCGGCGTCGGGGTCGATACCGGCAGGTCAGCCGTAGACCGTTTCATCTCGGTCTCGGTCGATTCCTCCTCATTCGTGCTTGCGGTCGGGATCGGGTCGGGGTGGTGGTGCAGCACCTTTGCCACGAGGTCTGAACCGAAGTAGATCGACCCGACCGGCAGCGACGTGGCGAGCAGGACCAGGGCCCAGTTCGCCGGGTCCCAGTCGGCCAGTCGACCCCAGTCGACCGTTCGGCCGTGCAGCTCCGGGACCAGACCGTGCACGTAGTTCAGGACCAGCGAGGCGATCGTGTAGGCACCGAGCACCCGCAGCGCGAAGCGTCGGGCGTCGCCGGTGAGTACGAGGGTGGCGATCAGGGCGAGCGCCATCAGACCGTCGACCACGAACGGGTACAGCATCGCGGCGGTGGCGTCCGCGCCGACCGCGCCGGCGATGTCCCGCAGCGCGTTCCACGACACCCGAAACGCCATGGCGACCACGGCGACCAGGGCGAGCACGAGCGCGGCGCGGCCCTTGCGGTGAAGGCTCATGACCGGCCCTCCAGCCACGGGAAGGGACGGGTGTGGTGCGCGGCGCGGAAGATCCGCAGGGCCACCCCGGCGGGGGCGTCCGGCTTGGCGACCGGGCGAGCGCCGGTGATCGAGGCCAGCATGCGGGCGGCGTGGTGCTCGCATCCGTCGGCGCCCGCGTTCTGCGTGTCGATGATGGTCACGACGACCGGGCCACCACAGGGCGTCGGGTCCTCCGGGTGCGCGGCCGGGCACCGGACGACGTTCCCGCCGGCCGTCTCGTCAACCATCTCGATCAGCCGCTCCACGGCCACCTCAAGACGGCCGATCATGCGGGCCATGGCACTGCCATCCAGGAGGTTCACGCTCGCCGCAGCCGCCAACGTCTCCCGGGCGGCCTTGATGGTGCAGCGGTCGTACTCGGTGAGGTCGAAGCGGGCCATCAGGCAGCACCCCCCGGCACGGTCGCGCCGGCCGCGCGGTTGACCAGCGCGACGCGGGCGGCCAGCGCGCGGCGGCGGGCCCGGCGGATGCGACGCTCGTCCACCTCGGTCGGCGTGCGGTCGAGGGTGACGATGTGCGCGTCCAACAGGTCGACGTCCGCGAGGATGACGGGCATCTCCTGCTCGATCGCGTCCAGCTCCGCATCCGTCGGCTCCATGAAGTCGGCGAACGCGGTAACAGCGTCCTGAACAGTGACGATGTGATTCATTGGGTCGTGTTCCTCTCAGCGTGGAACGGCCCATCGCGGCTCCCGGGATGCACCCCGGGAGCCGCTTGCCGTTGGAGTCGGTTCCGGCTCCCCTCAGCGCTGCACGTACGAGACGTGCAGCGGAGGCAACCGGCCGCCGCGCGATGCGGCGAGGGTCAGAAGTGCGCGGGCCTGAGCCGTGCCGGACACCTTTTGCGGGAGGTGACGGCCCGTACTGCGCGATATGGATCTGTGCCTCAGTCCCGCTCCTCCGAGGAATCGCATCTCGGTCTCTTCGCGCGGCGTGCGTGCCCTTGGGCAGATCCGTTCTTTTGAGTCGGCACGTGTCCCTGACGGGAGATGACCGACTGGTCTCCACTCGCCTCAGCCGGAGTCGTCACGGCCGTCGTACCTGCGGTGGATCACGCTGTGGAGTTGTTGGAGCAGCCCAAAGAAGACCCCTCCCGATCCGCTGTCCTGGGACTGCGAACCGCTTGAGAAGACAATGGCGCACAGTCCCAGGACTGTCAACAGTCCTGGGACTGTGGTTCACTGGTCGCGTCGAGAGGAGGTTCTGCATGGCGCCCAAATGGCGGGAGCTTGCGGACCGGATCGCAGAGAGGATCCGGAACGGCGACTATGCGCCCGGCGAGCAATTGCCGCAGATCAGAGACCTTGTGGAAGCGGGCGAAGGGTCCAAGTCCACGGTCCACGCGGCGTACAAGGCTCTGGAAGCCGAGGGGCTGGTGACCTCCTCGCGAGGCCACGGCACCGTCGTCCGGCAGCGGGCACCGCTCAAGAGGCTCGGCATCGCACGCTACGACAAGGCCAAGTGGCGGGACGGAGACGAGGTCGCGTTCATCGCGGACCGCGTGGCGTCCGGTCGTGCGTACCGTAGGAACGAGCAGACTCAGAGCGTCAGCCGCGTGGAAGCGCCGGCGCTGGTGGCTCAGGCTCATGGACTGCCGGAAGGCTCCGAGGTGTACGCACGTGCGCGCCTGGTCAAGGAGGGCTCCCAGCCAACCCATACGCTGACCAGCTACTACCGTCCCGAGCATGTGGAGGGGACGCGCATCGTCGACCCGACTCCGGGTCCCGCTGGCCGTGGCGGCGGCTTCCGCGTCCTGTACGACGCCGGATACGAGATCGACCACATGAAGGAGGAGCTGTTCGCGCGAGTGCCCACCACCGAAGAAGCTCAGCTCCTTCAGCTATCTCCAGGTGAATGGGTGGTGGAACTTCACCGCACCACATACACAGCCGACGGGACTGTGGTGGAGTTCGCCATCGGGGTCCACGCGGCTACGCGCTTCGCGTGGGCGTATGACTTCAAGGTGCCCGACTCGGCGAACACGGAGGACGAGAGCAAGTGATCTCCACTCAAGCATGGGCGGACGCTCAGCGGCTCTGGGACTTCCAGCAGATGGGACACGAGCCGCGCCCCTGCTCCGTCGCGATAGGGCTAGGCAGCCACGACCTGGGAGTGGCTGACACCACCGCAGACCTGTACCACCGAGGCATGGCGCCGCTCATCGTCTTCACGGGAGCGACCAGCCGTACGACGCGCGAGCGGATGCCGCGCGGCGAGGCTGAGCACTACCGAGACCGCGCCGTGGAGCTGGGCGTGCCGGCGGACGCCATCCTTGTTGAGCCGACGGCCCGGAACACGGGCGAGAACATCCACCTTTCGCGCACTCTGCTTGAGGAGCGGGGCGTTCCCGTCTCATCCGTCCTGCTGGTCAGCAAGCCGTACGAGGAACGGCGCGCGTACGCCACGGCGCGCAAGCTGTGGCCGGACGTGGAGTGGGTCAGCGCATCCACGCCCATGACACTCCCTGAGTACGTCGACTCGATCCAGGACGCACGCCTTGTGATCGACATGCTGGTCGGTGCCCAGCAGCGGCTCATGGTCTACCCCCGCCAAGGGTTCATGATCGAGCAGGAGATCCCTGGCGACGTGGCGGCGGCGTACGAGCGCCTGCGGGGCGACGGATTCACGAGCCGACTCGTGCCAGAGGAATCAAGGCACGGCTGACGGCCCTGCGGCCATCCTCTGGCCAACAAGCACCAGCGGAGACGGCTCACAGTGTCATATGGCCAGGTCAAGACGGGTTCAGTCGCGCGAAACCGACTGGTCTTGAAAACCGTCGTGGCAGCGATGTCACCGTGGGTTCAAATCCCACACCCACCGCTCTGAGAGCAGCGGAAACGGCCCCTGACCTGGGTTGATCGGTCGGGGGCCGTTCGCGTGTCTGGACTCTGCGGCTGCCCGGTGTTCCCCGTGATTTCCCGTTCGATCGGGCACAGCGGGGGCACGCGGCTCGGCCCAGAGACCACGCGCTTGTCTTACTGATCCCAGGACTGTTGGGGGACGACCTCATCTAGAAGGGCTTCCCCATCAAGAGGCACATGCCTGCCTCTGTACCGCCGGTGAGCAGCCTGTGCTGAGACGCCGAGTGCCGCGCCGATCTCTGCCCATGACAGGCCCGAGGCCCTGCACCGGGCAATCTCCTTCAAAACTCTGAGTTCGGCAGCAGCCCGCAGCTCGGCGGCTAACGACAGTCGGTCGGTGAGCGAGGTGGCACCCCTATCCTCGCTGATCCTCCGTACGGCTACGCGCATGAGCTTGTCCGGGAAGTCGTCCTGCGCTTCATGAGGTGTCTCTAGGGAAGGCGCCATCAACATATGTTGACACGCGCGGAATTCGCGCTCCGCGCGCCTCGATAAAACCGCAGGTCAGAGCCATTCGCGGTCCAAGTCGTCGATGGCTAGGGTCAGTTCCGCGGTCGACAGGTCACCGCCGGAAACGGCGACGACCCCCTGGTCCTAAGCAGGAGGCCGCCATCACCGTCAGTAACGTCGACTGAGGAGGTCAACATTTCCAACAATGGGCAGTGTAGGCGGCGGGCTGGAAGCCGTCCGGTCTCGAAGGCCATCCGTCGAATTCGCGACCGCGTGCACACCCTTCTCGCGGAGCGCTCGGCACGTCGCCACTTCCGTCGCCTCGTGCGCTCTGCCAGCGACGAGTTGGTCCGGGTGGCCGTCAAGGCAAGCCTGAGTGGCGTCGGGACACTCGCGCTCTACTGGTGGCACCACCGCTGAGTAGCTCTGGTGGTGGGTTGCACTTCTCCGGGCCTGCATGACCGTGCAGCCCTTCAGCAACCCACCACCCACCCCAGCTCCCATCCCGTCTGCCGTCGACCCACACACCGTGGAGCGGGCGTGGCTCATGGCGTCCAGGTGGAGCGCGCCACTGTACGAACGACCTGGACGCCATGAGCTGCGTCTGCTCGGCTCTGCCTGGGTCGATGGCAGACGGGATGGGAGCTCCCCGCGCACGCCACAACTCCGCCGGCACTCGCGAACGGCGCCCCCGCCATCTCGGAGCCTGAGCGCCCCCGCCGGAGGCACTGCTCTGAGCGTTGCCGCGCTATGCGGTGATCTACTCATGGGCCGTAGCTCGCTGCGGCCCCAGGGGGCGGCCCCTGCGCCGAAGGCGTGTGGGGGCCGCCCCAAGGGGCCAGCCCGCGCTTTGCGCGGGCACTTGATGAGGTAGAGAAACCTGTAACAGCTCCCGCTGGGTCACGCGTCGAAGTCGTACTCCAGGATGTACGAGGCGGCGTCGAGCGTCATCTCGTTGATCTCCACGGGGCGGCCTTCGTCCGCGAACGCGGTCCGGCAGATGAGGATGACCGGGGTGCCTGCGGAGATGCTCAGTTGCTCCGCCTCGTCCTTCGTGGGCATGCGCGAGCGGATCTCTTCGCGGAAGTGCACTGGCTTGTAGCCGAGTTCGGCAAGACGGGCGTACGTGCCGCCGGGGCCTGTGTCCTCCTGCGTGATCGCTGAACCTGCGACCACTGATGTGGGGAGATAACTCGTCGCGAGAAGAACGGGCTTCCCATCCAAGACGAACCGCCGACGCCGTACACAGACGGTGTCCCCAGTCCCCAGCTCAAGCACTTGCCCGATCTGCTCGGGCGCGGCCTCCTCCGAGACCGTCACCTGATCCACGACAAGCTTGCGGTTCTCGATGTCGGCAGACCAGATGGATCGGCCGCTTCCCCACTGCTCTTGCGAGAGGCGCTGTATGCCTCGGCGCCTCAGGGGGCGGAAGGACCGTACGAACACACCAGCGCCCTTGCGGGACTCGGCAAGGCCCTCGTCCTTGAGCACACCCAAGGCCTGACGTGCCGTCATGCGAGCCACGCTGTGCGTGGCCATGAGGTCGTTCTCTCCCGGAAGCCGATCACCGGGACTGTACTCGCCCGACTGGATCGCCTCGCGTAGAGAGTCCGCGATCCGCTGGTACTTCGGCCGACGGTCGTCGTCGGTGGTGGCCATTAGGGAGCCCTCCTCTCTTCTCTAGACAGCCTAGGTCATGTGCGAGGCGCCTGCCCTGTGTGTGTAGTCCCAATCCGGTTCCAGAAACGTCTCTATACATCTCTCTTGACGTCTCTAGACATGTGCGCTTTCCTGGAGATGTCTAGAGAGGTCGCATCGGGCGGCCTCCTGAACGAGGGATGTGCTCATGCCGTCTTTCAAGATCGATGTTTCGACCGCTGTGGTGTTCGTGGCGACCGCGCCGACGCCGAAGCTGGTCAACCAGAAGACCGGTGAGCGGGCGATTGACCGGGAGACCGGTGCGGGCCTTTCGACGGTGGGCCTGCTGGTCTCGGACGAGGGTGAGGGCAACCTCTACCAGGTCACCATCCCGGAGACCGGTCTCCCGGACGGGCTGACGCCGGGTATGCCGGTGGCCGTGACCGGGCTGAGGGCGCGTGACTGGGAGAACGAGTTCAACGGCCAGAAGCGGCACGGGATCTCGTTCCGTGCGGTCGCGGTCACCCCGCTGGGGGCCTGACCATGGCCGACGTCGCGACCTGGCTGGAGCTGGGAGGCGTTGCGGCTGGTGCCGGTGGCGTCCGCCTCGCGAAGTACCGTGCGCCGCGCGTGTACTGGTCGCTGGTCGGCCTCCCGGCCACGTGGGGCCGATTCACCTGGACCTACCGGTCCACCATGGACGTGTGCGGGCTGACGGTGCAGCCGTCCCGCCTGCGGGCGTTCATGACCCGCAACGTGGCCCGCCGTGAGGTGCGGCCGGTGGCGCCGAAGGTCCGCCGGGTCCGCCCGACCTCGACCGGACTGCGGGTGACGCTCCGGCTCCCCGCCGGGCTGGAACCGGCCGACGTGGCCGCGTCCGCCGTGCGCCTGCGGCATGCCTTCGGGGTGCATTCGGTGATCGTCGCGGAGACTAAGCCCGGCTACGTAGAGCTGCGGATGACCGGCTATGACGTGCTCAACCGGGTGCGGATGCCGCGCAAGGCTGTACCTCGTGGCCTGGTCGTTCCGGTGGCGCTGCGGGAGGACGGCACGGTCTTCGAGCGGGACTACCGCAAGATCCCGCACGCCCTGACCCTGGGCGCGAACCAGTCCGGCAAGTCCATGTATCAGCGCAACCTGATCAAGGGACTCGCGCAGCTCCCGGTCGGCCTGGTCGGGATCGACTGCAAGCGTGGTGTTGAGCAGAGCCGATATGCGCCGCGTCTGTCGGCGCTGGCCACTGACCGGGACAGTGCCGGTGACCTGGCCGACGCTCTGGTCGGGGAGATGGAAGACCGCTTCGACCTGCTCGCCCTCTACGGGGTCTCTGACGTGTGGGAGCTGCCCGAAGAGCTTCGGCCGGTGCCGCTGGTGGTGCTGATCGATGAGGTGGCGGAGCTGTTCCTGGTGACGTCCAAGAAGGACGAACCGGCTCGCGATCACATGGTCATGCAACTGGTGAGGCTCGGGCAGATGGCTCGCGCGGTCGGCATCTACCTGGAGGCGTGCGGGCAGCGCTTCGGCTCCGACCTGGGCAAGGGCGCGACCGCCCTGCGTGCGCAGCTCACCGGCCGGGTCGTGCACCGCGTCAACGACAAGCAGACGGCGGAAATGGGCCTCGGCGATATCGCCCCGGACGCGGTGGTCTCCGTGCTCGGGATCCGCGCGGACCGCCCCGGTGTGGCGGTGGCCGGTGACGCCTCCGGCTACTGGTCGCGTATCCGCACTCCCGAGGTCTCCCCGGATCAGGCGGCGACTGTCTGCCGTGAATTCGCATACCTGACCCCGGAGTTGCCGTTCCTGGCCCCGTTCCGGCCGGTCGGCCGTGCCGTGCCGCCGATGCCCGCCACGCCGCCGCTCGTGGCCCCGTAGCTCCCGCTTACCCCCGGTCGGCGCGACCGCTTCGCGCCAAGTCCCTACCCGAGCCATGCCGAAACCGGATCGGAGATCGCCCATGGCACGCAAGACCACCAAGCCCACGACCAAGCAGTGCCCGCCCTGCAAGGGCACCGCCGAGGTCTCCCGCCCCGTCCGCGTCGGCCGCAAGCGCCGCTACGCCGGTGAACAGTCCGGCATCTGCCTTGGCTGCATGGGCTCCGGCCAGATCCCCGCCGACGACTGAACCCCCGCCGGGCCGGGCGGCCGGACACATGATCCCTGCCCCGCCCCCGGCTCAACTCCCCGAAGGAGGTGAGGACATGCGCGCACTCCGCTTTGACGCCGTGCTGGTGCAGGCCGTGATCGCTGGTGCGTTGTCCTTCGCCCACCTGCACGACCTCGCCGAAGCCGCTGGACAGACGGGTTGGAAGGCCTGGGCCTACCCGGTCTCGGTCGACCTGCTCTTGGTCGCCGTGTGGCGCCGACTCCGTACGGAGCGGTCTGGGCTGGCCTGGTTCTGGTTCCTGGTCGCCCTGGTCGCCTCGCTCGGCGCCAACATCGCCACCGCCGGACTCCTCGACCTCGACCACGTCCCGGCCTGGCTGCGCATCCTCGTCGCCGGATGGCCCGCGCTCGCGTTCCTCGGCGGCACTCTGCTGGCTCACTCGCCGACTCCGGCCGGGGACCGGGTGCCGGTTCCGCCGGCGCCCGCAGCCCCGGCCCCCGCGCCCACCCCCACCCCCACCCCCGAACCGCTCCCTGAGCGCGAACCGATCACCACCCCCGAGCCCACACCGGCTCTGCCCGAAGCATCCGCTCCTGCGGTGCCTCCGGCACTGATCGACCACGCCCGCAAGGTCGCCACCGAGCACCGCACCCGCACCGGCAGCGACATCGACACCGCCACCCTGCGCGCCCGCCTCGGCATCCCGGAAGACCTCGCCGGAGCGATCGCCGCCCAACTCGCCTGACCCAAAGGAGGTTCCACCGTGCGCCCGAACCGCTTCTACGACGTGAACCGCATCGGACCGGTCAAGGTCGGCACGTTCCACAACGGCCGTGGCCAGACCCGGCACACCGCCGCCTGCACGGCCCCGAAGTGCGGATTCTCCACCGAGCACCGCGACCGCTCGGCCGCCGAACTCGCCGCCCGCACCCACCGCTGCAACCCCTGAGGAGTGACCCATGCGCCTGCCCGACGAACAGCTTCGCGCCGGTCACATCCCCGCCGACCTCTACCGGCAGATCCCGCCCGGCACCGACCTGCGCCGCGTCGTGATCATCCAGGAAGCTCCCCGCTCCTACACCGGCCCGATCGTGCTGACCCTCGTCATCGCCGCCGGGTCCATCGCGGTGCTGCTGGTGATCGCCTTCGTCACCCAGATCATCGCAGCGTCGATCGTCTCGGTCCTGTCGGCGAGCTGCGGCATCGGCTACACGATCAGCCGCACCTCCAAGCGCAAGAAGGCACCACGCGCGCTCAGCAAGTAACGCCCTCCGGGGCGGCTCTCTCGCCAAAGATCCGCCGCCCCGGACGGCCTGCACCACTTCCAGACCCATCGATCCGAAAGGGCTCCACTCATCATGCCTGCCCGCGTCCCGAACCGTCCGGTCTGCCACCACTGCGACGGCTTCCCCGTCGTCGCCATCACCACCGGCGACCGCCACCGCGACGGCTCCCGCGTCCTGCTCCACGTCGTCTGCCACGCCTGCCAGGGCACCGGTCACACCCACCGCGCCGCCTTCGGCCAGATCAAGGAGGTGGCGGCGTGAAGAGCCTGACCACCTCGGCACACATCGAGCCGGACACCCGCTTCCGCGTCACACCCTTCGCAGACAGCACCAACCCCTTCGTCAGCCTCCGCATAGGGGGCGACTTCCTCGAGATCGCGCTGATCGCCTCCGCCGGTACCTCCGAGGCCCTCCGCAACCTGGCCGCCGCCGCGACCGAGGCCGCCGGTGCCCTGGACGCCATGACCATGGACACCCCGGAGGTGCCCGCGTGACCAACGCCGCCACCCTGGCGGGCCTCGACCCGGCCACCCTCGCCGACGTGCTGAGGCTGGCCGGGTCGGCCGACTTCGACCGCTGGCAGGACCAGATCCGCCGCACTGGCGGCTGCTCCGACCCGATCCGCCTGACCGGCGGCACGAAGACGATCGACCCCGCCACTAAGACAGTCCTCCACGCCTACACCACCGACCATGAGCCCGGCGGCATGCTCCGCATCGCCTGCGGCAACCGGCGTGCCTCCCGGTGCCCGGCCTGCGCCTGGACCTACGCCGGAGACACGTACCACCTCATCCGTGCGGGACTCACCGGAGACCCTGCCAAGGGCACCCCTGAGACCGTGCGGGACCACCCCCGCGTCTTCGCCACCCTCACCGCCCCCTCCTTCGGCCCCGTCCACAACCGCCCCGGCACCCGGGCCTGCCGGTGCGGCCAACGCCACGCCGAGGATGCCCCGGAACTGGGCACGCCGCTGGATCCGGCGTCGTACGACTACGCGGGCGCGGTGCTGTGGAACAACCACGCCTCCGAGCTGTGGCGCTACTTCACGATCTACCTCCGCCGGGAGATCGCCCGCCGGGCCGGGCTCACGCAGAAGGCTGCCCGCGAACAGTCCCGGGTGTCCTTCGGCAAGGTGGCCGAGTACCAGAAGCGCGGGGCCGTGCACTTCCACGCCGTGATCCGTTTCGACGGTCCCGACGGGCCGGACTCCCGGCCCCCGGCCTGGGCCACGCTGGATCTCCTCACCGACGCGATCCATGCCGCCGCCGCTCGCGTGGCTGTCGACGTGCCCCCGGCCTCGCATCGGCCGGACCCCGACCAACCGGCCATCACGCAACCGGCTCGCACGCTGCGCTGGGGCACTCAGCTCGACGTCCAGCCGATCGGCGCCTTCGGCCAGGGCGAGGAGATCACCGAACAGGCCGTGGCCTCCTACGTCGCCAAGTACGCGACCAAGGCGGCTGAAACCACTGGCACCGTCGACCGCCGGATCGGCAACAAGGAAGCGCTGATCCTGCTCGGCGTGCCCGACCACCCGAGTCGGCTCATTGAGGCCTGCCTCGACCTGCACCCGCTCTACCCGGACCGCAAGCTGCGCGACTGGGCCCACATGCTCGGCTTCCGCGGCCACTTCTCTACGAAGTCCCGCCGCTACTCCACCACCCTCGGCGCCCTGCGCCAGGTCCGCGCCGACTACCGCGCCGCCCAACAACGCGAAGCCCTCGGCCTGCCCGACCCCGACGACGAAGAGGCAACCACCCTGACCCTCGCCCACTGGACCTACGCCGGACACGGCCACACACCCGGCGAATCCTGGCTGGCCTCCAACATCCACCGCGACCTTCAGCAGAGCCGCGAAGCCGCACGCGAGGTAGCCGCAGATCTGCGCCTTGAAGAGGAGGGCTGGTGACCATGGACCGACTCCTCAACGTGCAGGAAGTCGCCGAACGCCTCGGCACGGGCGTGCGGTTCGCCCGTCGTCTCATCGAGGAACGTCGTATCACCTTCGTGAAGGTCGGCCGCCATGTCCGCATCCCTGAGAGCGCGGTCGAGGCCTACGTGACGGCCCACACGGTGGAGCCGATCGTCCTGCGGCCGACGGGTCTGAGGAGGGCTGCCTGATGCCGGGCAAGCGCAAGTCCCGCCGGACCTTCGGTCGTATCCGCAAGCTCCCGTCCGGCCGCTTCCAAGCCCGGTATCCCGGGCCTGACGGCGTACTCCGGCCTGCGGACCGGACGTTCGCCACGTCGACGGACGCTGACCGCTGGCTCTCGAAGAAGCGTATCGAGATCGAAGAGGGGCGCTGGCTCGACCCTGCCGAGGGACAGACGACCGTGCGCGACTGGGCGGCACGCTGGCTCGCTGCCGTCTCCCCGCAACTCAAGCACAAGACCCAAGCGTCGTACCGGTCCCTGATCAACTCACTGATCAATCCGGCGTTGGGGGATCGCGAGTTGTCGAGCCTCCGGCCGATCACGATCGCTGAGTGGGTCGGCGGCATGAAGACGAAGGGCCTCAGCGCTTCGCGCATCCGCCAGGCGTACCGGGTCCTGTCGCAGATCATGCGGGCGGCCGTCGACAACGACTTGATCCCGCAGACGCCGTGCCGGGGCGTGAAGCTGCCGAGGATGCCTCAGACGGAGCCACACATCCTCACCCCGCTGGAGGCGTCCCGGATTGTGCGGAGTGCTGCCAAGCCGCATGACCTGCTGATCGCGCTTCTCGCGTACGGGGGCCTCCGGGTCGGTGAAGCGTTCGCCCTCCGGCGGGTGGACATCGACGTGTCGGGCGGCTTCGTCCTGGTCGACGAGAACCTGGCCGAAGCCAACGGCGCCCTGGTCTTCGACACCCCGAAGTCGCATCAGAAGCGGCTCCTTCGAGTCGGCCCGTCGCTCGCCAAGCGGCTCGGTCGGCACATCGAGAGCCTGCCCGGCGGGGATGACGCGCTCCTGTTCACGACGCCTGGCGGCAAGCCGCTGCGCTACAACCAGTGGCGCAAGGCGTACTTCGACCCCGCTGTGTCGGCGGCCGGGCTGACCGACGTCACCCCGCACGATCTCCGCGCTTCGCACGGGACGTGGGTCGCCGACCGGTACGGCGTGATGACCGCCGCTCACCGGCTCGGCCACTCGAACGCGAGCGTCACCACCCGGCACTACGCCCGGCCGGTCGCCGGTCGCGACGACCAGGTCGCCGAAGCCGCGGACTCCTGGCTCGACGGGCACGACCCCGCCCCAGGGGCACGTAGCGGGCACGACGACGATGACGACGGCTCCGCCGGGGTGCTCGCACCCGCCTGACCTGCGGCGGAGCGATCAACCCCCATGATCGGCGAGAGATCTTGAAAACCGTCGTGGCGCGAGTCACCGTGGGTTCAAATCCCACACCCACCGCTTGCACGCAGAGGCGGGTCTCCGAATCGGGGGCCCGCCCGCATCCTGGTGTTGACCAGCGTGTATGGGCCATGTGCGGGCCAGGATCTGTGACTCAGCCGCCGCTCAGCCCCTGCTCGATGAGGGCGTTCGCCCGGTCCTGCCGGCCTCGGAGGATCTTCGCGTAGAAGCGGAAGAGTGCGGTGAGGCTGTAGCGCCTTGAGCCTGGCAGCGTCGCAGAGGCCGCAGTACTCCGTGGACCGGACGCGCCCGCCCGTCGCGGCCCGGAAGAGTCGGTCGTCGGAGGCCACCCCCGTACTGCTCCTTGTGCTCTCGAAGCGTCGTGGTGAGGACAGGCGGGATCGGAACGGACCTGGTCGCGGTACGCGCCGGCGTTTGAGCCCACGCTGCTCGTACGACTTCCCGTAGTCGGGCCACCCCGATCCGACCCCGGGACGACTGCCGGCGAGCACCAGCTCCCCAGTCTTCCCTGGGCAGGGTGCAGTGCCCCGCACGCAGGGCCGCAATCTCCGAGGGGCGCATGGCCGCGTAGTAGAGGCATCCGAAGAAGGCGGCCAGGTGCTGGCCGCGCGCGCCGAGCTGCCGGACGGCATCGGTCAAGTCGGCCGCTTGCTCCGGGTTCGGGGCGTCGCGGAAGTCCACCTCGTCGTCCTCAGGGCCCTTTGTTAAGGGGCCAAGTCTCCGTCTTCTTCGGCAGGAACACCGGCACGCTCAAGAAACCGTCGGCGTGGACGGTCTCCCCATCCTGGTTCTGGACTTCCGCCTCTCAGTCGTGTCTTCCTCCCTCTGGCATGGCTGTTGACCGGTGTGCGCCATGCTGTCAAGCCCCGAATTATCGGAACGTGCCCACACCGTACCGATCGGGCCTACTGGATGTGCGGCCCCACCCGAAAGAAGACGGGGCGGCACAGGGCGGTGGAACTAATTACCGCCACCCCGCCTCGAATTCCCGAGGCACGGCAAACACATCCCTCTTCATCGAAGGAGAAAAGTCATGACCCGTAAGTACGGTACCGACGAGGCAATTTCCAGGCGCCGCGGTTTTCGCCTCGCGACGGTGGTGGCTGCCGCTTTGATCTCCGGCGGTATCGCCTTCCCGGCATCCGCTGCAGTGCAGGCCCCCACCACGTCGGCTGTGAGCCTCACCGACAAGCTAACGGTGCAGCGCGATGCCAAGGGCGGCGACGCCAAGACCAACAATGGCGGAAAGGCCACCGGCGGCAGGGCTGAAACCAAGAATGGTGGCAAGGCCACTGGCGGTAATGCCGAAACCAACAATGGTGGCGAGGCTCAGGGTGGTGGTGCCAAGACCAACAATGGTGGCGAGGCCGAGGGTGGTGGTGCCAAGACCAACAATGGCGGCAAGGCCACTGGCGGTAATGCCGAAACCAACAATGGTGGCAAGGCCACCGGCGGTAGTGCCGAAACCAACAATGGCGGTGAGGCTCAGGGCGGCGCTGCCAAGACCAACAATGGTGGCGAGGCCGAGGGTGGTGGTGCCAAGACCAACAATGGTGGCAAGGCCACTGGCGGTAATGCCGAAACCAACAATGGTGGCAAGGCCACCGGCGGTAATGCCGAAACCAACAATGGCGGTGAGGCTCAGGGCGGCGCTGCCAAGACCAACAATGGTGGCGAGGCTCAGGGTGGCGCTGCCAAGACCAACAATGGTGGCAAGGCCACTGGCGGTAATGCCGAAACCAACAATGGCGGCAAGGCCACTGGCGGTAACGCGGAATCCACCAATGGCGGCGAGGCCAAGGGCGGTGATGCCGTGGCGAATTAAGACCGTAGCGCCGCAGAAGGCGAGTTAGGTCGCAGTCCGGCCGGGCGGCACAGCCGCAGGGTCATGCCGCCCGGCCGGACCACTGACATCATCCGGATCACAAGAACCCGCACTACGGCACAGGCCGCGCAACGCGGTACCGGATACCAAACAACCCAGGAAGTCCGAGCCCCCTTCTCGTATTTCTGGAAAGACTGGAGAGAGAAGTAAACCTCATGAAGGAAAGTATCTGGACGCGCCGCCTGGCCATTGTGGTCACCTCCGCCCTCCTGACCGGCGGCGCCCTGGTGCCGGCAGGAACCGCGTTTGCGGTCTCGGCCCCGGCGATGGTCACCGGCGACCATAAGAAGGACGACAAGCACACCAAGGAACGTAAGGACAAGGCCGGCCACGATGACCGCGACAAACATTGCCGCGCCGGCGACGCTACCGGTGGCAACGGCACCGGCGGCGACGCCGAAGTCTGCACCAGCCCCGGCGGCATCGGCACCGGCGGCCGAGGCAGGGGCAACTGCGGCGGCCGCAGCACCGATGGCACCGGCACCAACGGCAAGAACGGCCCCAACTGCCCGGAGAAGCCGAAACAGCCCGACTCGCATCCTGACAGCACCGACACCACAACCCCGGACACTTCCACCCCGGACACTTCCACCCCGGACACTTCCACGTCGCCGGTTCCACCCACGGGCAGCACCGGCAGCACGGACAGCGAAACCCCCGTCGGCCCGGCGCCGCGGCCCATCCCCCCTGACGTCGTAGTCAAGTAAACGAGGTCCCATTCTGGGGCGCAGCGCTTTTGAAAACCGTCGTGGCGCGAGCCACCGTGGGTTCGAATCCCACACACACCGCGCAGTCGAACGGCCTCTGACCTGGGTGCCCAGGTCAGAGGCCGGCTGGTTTTCGCGGCCTTGACGACCCGGCCCTCACGGCCGCTCCCCTGTCAGTCGGGCCGCTGACGCGATCGTCGCGCGTGCCTCCCGTTCGCTGAGACCCGTCCCGAGGGCCGCCTCGATCAGGGCGGGGACCAGGGCGGGGGCGAGGCCGTTCTCGTAGGCGCGGCAGGCCGCCCAGAACAGGCGCGTGTTGCGTTGGCCCTCGTGTGCCGCGAGCACGAACTGGACGAGGCCCTGGCCGTGGCCCCCGCTGTTCCCGGTCCGGCCGTGTGGTGGGGCGGGCGTGCGTGGGGGCGGGAGGAGCAGGCGGAGCAGGGCCGGTGGGCAGGGTGCGGGGGCCAGGTGGGCCGTGCCCGGTGCCGTGCCGTACGTCCCGTGGTCGGTGCGGGAGCCGGGGCCGACGAGGTAGCCGCCGGCGCCGCGGATGTCGATGCCGGGGGCCAGGCGGCCGGCCGAGTTGGGGACGGCGACGTCCGGGGGGCCGGTCAGCCACAGGTGGCGGCCGCCGCTGGGGGTCAGGACGACCACCGTCTCGGGGATCGTGAACAGGTGCCGCAACGCGAGTTCGCGCAGGGCGGCCGAGGAGTCCGTACCCGACTTGGTGTCCAGGTCGATGCCGATGAGGTGGTGTGGGGGAAGGCCGCAGGCGATGCCGTAGCCGGTGGCCCAGGGCGCGGCGGCGAACAGTTCGCGGATTCTGCGCGGATCGGTCGAGGCGTCGTACACGCCGTGTCCGAAACGGCCGCATTCGCCGTGGCAGGCGGGGGCCGCCGGGTCGGCGCGGTGGGGGGAGCGCAGGGCCGGGAGTTTGGTCCGGGAGAGGGGGATGACGGCCAGGCCGCGTTCGGCGGCTGACAGGGCGTGTGCGAGGGCCAGCGTCGTGGCCTGCCGGTCGATGGTGGCCATGGATTCATTTTCGTACGAGTGTTCGAAGAAGGGAAGAGGGGGGCGTGCGACGCGCCGGGGGGCGCGAGATTGTCCGAAAAGCCGGCGGAACGCTTCAGCCCTTGTGCCGCTTGGGGCGGAGGCGTCCTGTGTGCCCTGATGCGAGGGGCCAACGTGGCCTAAGGGGTTTATCGACTTGTCATCACGCTTGAGGGCGAATCACGGCTTCCGGGGTGGTTCGCCGGGGATTCGGTGGGCAATCCTGATCACGCGACGTCGAGCTCACACCGCCAGGGTGGTCGGCCAACTGCCCTGGTAAAGGCTGTACTTCACGCGCTCAAGGCCGTCCGGCCGGGCGTATTGCTACTGGAGGAAGAAACATGGCAAGCATCCGTACCGCCCGCGTTGTCGCCGCACTCTCCGCCCTTCCGCTCGCAGCCGCCCTCTTCGCCGGTGTTGCGACGGCGGACAACGGCTCCTTCGCGGACAACGGATCGTCCGCCTCCGTCACCAACGCGTTCGCGGGCATCATCGGCAGCGGTGTCGGCGACGACAACAACGGCAACTCGTCCACCACCCAGCAGCAGGCGGTCGGTTCGGGCGCCTCGAACCAGAGCAACACCGCGCAGGTCGACGACTCGGCGTACACGGCCGTCCAGCAGGGCAACGAGAACGTCGCCGTCAACTTCTACCCCTGGTGGTGATCTGAGGGGCCGGCGCACCGGCGCCGGTCCCCTCGACTCCCGTGGGGTGTGTTCAGTGGGGTGAACAAGGTCAGTCCGCGCGGCGGTGCTCCGGCACCGCCGCGCAGGCGTTTCACCGGCGTGCACCGGCCTTGACAGTCCCCTGTATCTGACGGACAGTCAGAAATCTCACGCGGGAAGGGGACACGACGGCCATGAACGGCAGGGACCACCCGGACGACGACGACCTGCTCGCCCGCCTCAAGGCCTACGAGGGCCGCCCCGCCACCCTCCTCGGCACCGGCAAGGACCCCGTCAACCGGCCCATGATCCGCCACTGGTGCGAGGCCCTCGGCGACACCAACCCGGCGTACACCGGCCCCGACGCCATCGCTCCGCCCACCATGCTCCAGGCCTGGACGATGGCCGGCCTCTCCGGCCACGACCGCTCCGGCGCTACGACGCGGACCCCGGCGTACGACGAACTCCTCGGCCTGCTCGACGAGGCCGGCTGCACCTCGGTCGTCGCCACCGACTGCGAGCAGGAGTATCTGCGCCCCGTGCGCCCCGGCGACGAGATCACCTTCGACACGGTGATCGAGTCGGTGTCGGCGAGGAAGACCACCAAGCTCGGCACCGGCTACTTCGTCACGACCCGCACCCGCGTCCACGCCGCGGGAGAACTCGCCGGCACCCACCGCTTCCGCATCCTCAAGTACGCCCCCGCCCGCCCGAAGAAGGCCCCGGCCGAGCCCCGCCCCCGCCCCGTCGTCAACCGTGACAACGCCGGTTTCTGGGAGGGCGTCCAGCGGCACGAGCTGCTGATCCAGCGCTGCGCCGACTGCCGCACCCCGCGCTTCCCCTGGCTCCCGGGCTGCGGCGCGTGCGGCGGCCTCGACTGGGACACCGTCCGCGCGGCCGGGGACGGCACGGTCCACTCGTACGTCGTCATGCACCATCCGCCCTTCCCGGCCTTCGACCCTCCCTACGCCGTCGGCCTGATCGAGCTGGCGGAGGGCGTGCGGATCGTCAGCAACGTGGTCGGGGTGCCGTACGACAAGGTGCGGATCGGGATGCCGGTACGGCTGGAGTTCCGGCGGTACGACGACGAGTTGGTGCTGCCCGTGTTCCGGGGAGGGCTCTCGTGAAAGTGAACGTGAACGTGGGCGACGAGCTGCCTCCGCTGGAGGTCGAGATCACCCGCACCCTGATCGTGGCCGGGGCGATCGCCTCGCGGGACTACCAGGACGTGCACCACGACGCGGAGCTCGCCCGGCAGAAGGGCTCCCCGGACATCTTCATGAACATCCTGACCACGAATGGCCTGGTCGGCCGTTACATCACCGACCACTTCGGCCCCGCTGCCGTCCTGCGCAAGGTCGCCATCCGGCTCGGCGCGCCCAACTATCCGGGTGACACCATGGTGTTGACCGGCCGTGTCGAGGCGATCGACGGACCGACGGCCGTGGTCCGGGTGAGCGGCGACAACGGCATCGGCCGGCACGTCACGGGCACGGTGACCGTCACCCTGCCCGCCGGGGGCACCTCGTGAAGGCCGCGATCGCCGGCACCGGCGCCACCGACTTCTCCAAGGACTCCGGGCGCAGCGAACTGCGCCTGGCCGTCGAGGCGGTGCGGGCGGCGCTCGACGACGCCGGGCTGGCGCCGGCCGACGTGGACGGCATGGTGACGTTCACCATGGACACCAACCCGGAGATCACCGTCGCCCGGGCGTGCGGCATCGGCGAGCTGTCCTTCTTCTCCCGCGTCCACTACGGCGGCGGCGCGGCGTGCGCGACCGTGCAGCAGGCGGCGTTGGCGGTGGCGTCCGGGGCGGCGGAGGTGGTGGTCTGCTACCGCGCGTTCAATGAACGTTCGGGCCGCCGCTTCGGTTCCGGCGTACGGCACCGGGAGCCGTCGGCGGAGGGCGTGGCACTGGGCTGGGTGATGCCGTTCGGGCTGTTGACGCCCGCGTCGTGGGTGGCGATGGCGGCCCAGCGGTATCTGCACACCTACCGGCTGACCCCTGAGGAGGCCTTCGGCCCGGTCGCCGTCACGGCCCGTCGGCACGCGGCGGCCAACCCGGCGGCGTACTACCACGGCCGCCCGATCACCCTCGCCGACCACGCCGCCTCCCGCTGGATCGCCGAACCGCTGCGGCTGCTGGACTGCTGCCAGGAGACGGACGGCGGCCAGGCCCTCGTCGTCACCTCCCTCGAACGCGCCCGGGACCTGCGGCACGCCCCCGCCGTGATCGCGGCGGCCGCCCAGGGTGCGGGCCGCGCGCAGGAGCAGATGACGAGCTTCTACGCCGGCGACCTGACCGGGCTGCCGGAGGCGGCGGTGGTGGCGCGGCGGCTGTGGCGGACGGCGGGGTGCGGTCCGGCCGACATCGACGTGGGGATCCTGTACGACCACTTCACCCCTTTCGTCCTCATGCAACTCGAGGAGTACGGGTTCTGCGGGCGCGGCGAGGCGGCCGGTTTTGTCGCCGAGGAGCGGCTGCCGCTGAACACGCACGGGGGGCAGCTCGGGGAGGCGTACCTGCACGGCATGAACGGGATCGCGGAGGCGGTACGACAGTTGCGCGGCACGTCCGTGAACCAGGTTCCGGGGGCGGAACGCGTGCTGGTGACGGCGGGGACGGGCGTGCCGACGTCGGGGCTGGTACTGACGGCCGAGAGGTGAGCGCGGCACAGGCGCCCCCGCCCCGCCCTGCACGCGCCCCCCAAGTCCCCACGCGCCCCTTAGGGGACACACCCGCAGTAGGACTCCACCCCTCGTCCACCTCCAGGAGGTGCAGCCAGCCCCACCTCTACACCCTGAGGGGGACCCCTCTTCGGGACCTGCGGGCGATCCGGTCGAGGGGGCCCGGAACCTAGCTTGGGAGCCATGACCACACCCGTCTGCACCACCGCCTCGAACGCGGCCGCACCCCGGACGCAGACCCTCTCGTACCCGTCCTTCGCGTCGTACGTCCGGGCCCGCCAGCCCGTGCTGCTGCGCACCGCCCGGTCGCTCACCGCGAACCCGAGCGACGCGGAGGACCTGCTGCAGACCGCGCTCACCAAGACGTACGTCGCCTGGGAGCGCATCGAGGACCACCGCGCGCTGGACGGCTATGTCCGCCGCGCGCTGCTGAACACCCGTACGTCGCAGTGGCGCAAGCGCCGGGTGGACGAGTTCGCCTGCGACGAGCTGCCCGAGCCGGAGCCGCTGCCCGGCGGCGACGACCCGGCCGAGCAGCAGGCGCTGCGCGACGCGATGTGGCGGGCGATCATGAGACTCCCGGCCCGGCAGCGGGCGATGGTCGTCCTCAGGTACTACGAGGACCTGAGCGAGGCCCAGACGGCCGAGGTGCTCGGCGTGTCGATCGGCACGGTGAAGTCGGCGGTGTCGCGGGCGCTGGGCAAGCTGCGCGAGGATCCCGAACTGGGGCTCGTCCGGTGAAGTGAGCTGGGCGTTGTTCTATCGCGCGCCTTTGTGTTCGGCAACGTGATGTGATCGATCGTCCGGATCTAGTGACATACCGCTCGGTACGTGCGCAGAATCAGCGCACACCTTACCGCCGCGTAGGCAATGTCGCCCCGGGAGGACGCCGTGCTGAGCACCATGCAGGACGTACCGCTGTTGATCTCCAGGATCCTGACCCACGGGTCCACGATCCACGGATCGTCGCAGGTGACCACCTGGACCGGCGAGGGCGACCCGCACCGCCGCTCCTACGCCGAGATCGGCACCCGCGCGGCCCAGCTGGCGCACGCCCTGCGCGACGACCTCGGGGTCCGGGCCGACGACAGGGTCGGCACCTTGATGTGGAACAACAGCGAGCACGTCGAGGCGTACTTCGCGATCCCGAGCATGGGCGCGATCCTGCACACCCTCAACCTCCGCCTGCCTCCCGAGCAGCTGGCCTGGATCGTCAACCACGCCGCCGACCGGGTAGTGATCGCCAACGGCTCCCTGCTCCCGCTGCTGGCCCCGCTCCTGCCGCACCTGAAGACGGTCGAGCACGTCGTCGTCTCCGGCCCGGGCGACCGCTCCGTCCTCGCCGACGCCACCGCCCAGGTGCACGAGTACGAGGACCTGATCGCCGGCAAGCCGACCGCGTACGACTGGCCGGAGCTGGACGAACGCCAGGCCGCCGCCATGTGCTACACCTCCGGCACCACGGGCGACCCCAAGGGCGTGGTCTACAGCCACCGTTCGGTCTACCTGCACTCCATGCAGGTCAACATGGCCCAGTCGATGGGCCTGACCGACGAGGACACCTCGCTCGTGGTGGTCCCTCAGTTCCACGTCAACGCCTGGGGCCTGCCGCACGCCACGTTCATGACCGGCGTCAACATGCTGATGCCGGACCGCTTCCTGCAGCCCGCCCCGCTCGCCGAGATGATCGAGCGGGAGAAGCCGACGCACGCCGCCGCGGTCCCCACCATCTGGCAGGGCCTGCTCGCCGAGCTGACCGCCCGGCCCCGTGACGTCTCCACCCTCACCCAGGTCACGATCGGCGGCTCGGCCTGCCCGCCCTCGCTGATGGAGGCGTTCGACACGCTGGGCATGCGGGTCTGTCACGCCTGGGGCATGACGGAGACCTCCCCGCTCGGCACGGTCGCCCGCCCGCCGGCCCACGCGGTCGGCACGGAGGAGGAGTTCGGCTACCGACTCACCCAGGGCCGCTTCCCGGCCGGCGTCGAGGCCCGCCTCACCGGTCCCGGCGGCGCACGCCTCCCCTGGGACGGCGAGTCCGCCGGCGAGCTGGAGGTCCGCGGCCCCTGGATCGCGGGCGCCTACTACAACGGCCCCGGCGCCGAACCGCTGCGCCCCGCCGACAAGTTCAGCGAGGACGGCTGGCTCAAGACCGGTGACGTCGGCATCATCAGCCCCGACGGCTTCCTCACCCTCACCGACCGCGCCAAGGACGTCATCAAGTCCGGCGGCGAGTGGATCTCCTCGGTGGAGCTGGAGAACGCCCTGATGTCCCACCCGGACGTCGCGGAGGCCGCCGTGGTCGCCGTCCCCGACGACAAGTGGGGCGAACGCCCGCTGGCCACGGTGGTCCTGAAGGAAGGCGCCACCGCCGACTTCGAAGCCCTCCGCGCCTTCCTGGCCGACGAGGGCGGGATCGCCAAGTGGCAGCTCCCGGAGCGCTGGACGATCATCCCGACCGTCCCCAAGACCAGCGTCGGCAAGTTCGACAAGAAGGTGCTGCGCCGGCAGTACGCGGCGGGCGAGCTGGACGTCACCCGGCTCTGAGCGGCGCGTACGTCCGTACGGCGGCGGCCGTCACCGCCGTACGGACGTGGTCGTCCACCCCAGCAGGAGCCACACCCCCGCCACCGCGCACACGCCGCCCCAGCCCCAGTGGCTGTACGCGGTCCCGGCGAGGGCCGAGGCGATCGCGCCGCCCGCGAAGCCGGAGACCACATAAGCGGTGTTGGCGGTGGCCGGGGTCGAGGTCGTCGTGAGGGCCAGGGTCTGGTTGGCGACGTGGGAGGCGACCAGGGCGGCGTGCACGGCGATCGCGGCCACGAAGACGGCCCACATCACCTGCCCGCCCAGCCAGAAGAGCGGCAGGGACACGGCCGCGAGCAGATACGCCGAGCCCACGACCCTGGCGGCGCCGAAACGGTCCACCAGCCCGCCGGCCAGCGGGGCGACCACGCTGGCCGTCAGCCCGAAGAGGCCGAAGAGCCCGGCGGTGGCGATGGACAGCCCGTACGACGGCCCCGTCAGCAGCAGTGCCAGCGACGTCCACAGCGCGCTCCACGCGCCGAACATCCCCGCCTGCCGTACGCAGGCCCGCCACAGGTCGGGCGAGCGGCGGACGAGGCCGGGCAGCGCGGGGATGCCGGAGAGCAGATGGCCGGCGCGCGGGCGCCGCTCCGACGGCAGGACCAGGGCCGTGGCCAGGCCCAGGACGAGGGTCAGCCCGCCCGCGCCCAGGAACACCGCCCGCCAGCCGAAGGCCTGCCCGGCCAGTCCGCCGACCACGCGCGCCGCGACGATGCCCGCGAACAGGCCGGATATCACGGCGGCGACATGGCGGGCGCGGCGTGCGGCGGGGGCGCGTTCGGCGACCAGCGGGACCAGCAGCTGGGGGATGACGGTCGCGGCGGACGCGACGAACACGGCGACCGCGAGCGTGGCGGAGCCGCCTGCCGCGGCGGAGGCGGCCAGCGCGGCCGTGGTCACCACGGTCAGGCCGGTGACCAGGCGGCGCCGGTTGACGGTGTCGCCGAGCGGGGCGAACAGCAGCAGGCCGATCGCGTACCCGAACTGCGCGACCGAGGCGATCCACGCCACGGCGGAGGGGGTCGAGCCGAAGTCGCGGGCGATGAGGGGGAGCAGCGGGGCGGCGAGGTAGATGTTGGCGGCCGTGACGGCGCTGCAGACGGCGACGAGGGCGAGGAAGAGGGTGGGGGCGAGGGGTGCCGGCCTCTTCGCGGGGGTGGTCGGGGGTGCCTGGCCGGGAGTGGCGGGTTGTGCCTGGCCGGAGGTGGTGGGTTGTGCCCGGTCGGCGGTGGGCGCGGTGGTCGCGGTGGTCGCGGTGGTTGCCGAGGTTCCTGACGGCATCAGCGGAGGACTCCTTCGAGTCGGACCCTTCGAGCCCGCTCTAGCAACTAACTGGTTGGTTGGATTAGGGCAACAGTCTGCGGCGCCCGCGCATTCCCCGTCAACCAAACAGTTGGTTACCTCCCCGGCTACCCTGTGCCCATGCCAGTCAGGGATCCCGAGGCCACCAAGGCCCGCATCTTCGACGCTGCCGTCGCCGAGTTCGCCCGCCATGGCATCGCCGGCGCCCGCATCGACCGCATCGCCGCCAAGGCCAAGGCCAACAAGCAGCTGATCTACGCCTACTTCGGCAACAAGGCGGAGCTCTTCACCCACGTCCTGGAGAAGAGGATGCTCGACCTCGCCGTCTCGGTCCCCGTCGACCCGGACGACATCGAGGCCTGGATGGACCGCCTGATGGACTATCACGCCGCCCATCCCGAACTGCTGCGCCTGCTGTTCTGGGAGGGCCTGGAGTACGGCACCGCCGAACTCCCCGACGAGCCCGAACGCCAGGAGCACTACGCCCGCAAGGTGGCCATGATCCGGGACGGCCAGGAGCGGGGCGTCGTCACCGACACCATCCCGGCCCCCGACCTGCTCTTCCTGCTGACCGCGCTGGCCAACTGGGCGGCCGTCGTCCCGCAGATGAGGCGCATCCTGGTGGGTACGCAGGATGCGGACCGGGAGCGGCTGCGGGCGTCGGTGAAGGAGGCGGCGCGGCGGCTGACGGCACGCTGAGACCGCGCCCCACGGGGCACCGCCGAAGTGATCAAGAACGCAGAACACCCGGCGCATCCCGACCGGCTGACTGATCGTCTAGAACGTCATGGACCTGACGTATTCAGCCGGCAGCATCCCGCACCGCCCCGTCGCGTTGTTGCTGGCCCTCGCCGGAGTCGCCGGAGCCCTGCTGATCGGCAGCGGCGGTCTGGACACGGTGGTCGGCTGCGGTGTGAGCGCCGATCCCTACCCGTCGCAGACGGCGCAGGACTGGGTCGAGAACGCCGACCATGTCGTCGTGGCCACCCCGGTCGGCGAGGAGGAGACCAACCGGCGCGAGTTCGAGAAGGGCGCGTACCGCTACCAGACCGACCGGACGGTCACCTTCCGCGCGGACGACGTCCTCTGGTCCGCCCCGCGTGCCGACCGGTCGCTCGACGAGGGCTTCGAACTGACCGCCCCCGGCTGGCGCGTCCACCGCGCGAGCGGCAACCGCAGCAAGCGGACCGCCGGCTACGCACCCCGCCTGGAGCTCGACCACACCTACCTGCTCGCCGTGCGCTGGACGGCCGACGGGTGGGCCGTCCTGGGGGAGGGCGCCGCCATCCCGTTCGACGACCGCACGGCAGGGCGGGGCGAATGGTGCGGCCGGGTGCTGAGCGAGGAGGACGTGGCACGTGGCGAACGCTTCTCCCGCCGGGCCGACGACAGCCTGGAGAAGGCCGTGAACGGCCGGGACGAACAGGCCGTCGTCCACGCCCTCGAAACCGCCGCCGCCCCGGACTGACCGGCGTCGCTCAGTTCGTCCCGATCCGCGCCAGCAGATCCACGATCCGGCCCTGCACCTCCGTACTCGTGGACCGCTCCGCGAGGAACAGCACCGTTTCGCCGGAGGCCAGCCGCGGCAGGTCGGCCTGGTCGACGGCGGCCGTGTAGACGACGAGCGGGGTGCGGGTGAGCTGCCCGTTCGCGCGCAGCCAGTCGACGATCCCGGCCCGCCGCCGATGCACCTGCAGCAGGTCCATCACGACCAGGTTCGGCCGGAACTGCCCCGCCAGCGTCACCGCGTCCGCGTCACTCGCCGCCCGCGCCACCTGCATCCCGCGCCGCTCCAGCGTCGCGGTCAGCGCCAGCGCGATCTCCGCGTGCTCCTCGATGAGCAGCACGCGCGGCGGGTGCTGCTCACTGTCACGCGGGGCGAGCGCCTTCAGTAGCACGGCGGGATCGGCGCCGTACGCCGCCTCGCGCGTCGCCTGCCCGAGCCCGGCCGTCACCATGACCGGCACCTCCGCCGCCACCGCCGCCTGCCGCAGCGACTGCAGCGCGGTGCGCGTGATCGGACCGGTCAGCGGGTCCACGAACAGCGCCGCCGGGAACGCGGCGATCTGCGCGTCCACCTCCTCGCGCGAGTGCACGATCACCGGCCGGTAGCCGCGGTCGCTGAGCGCCTGCTGGGTCGACACGTCCGGCGCGGGCCACACCAGCAGCCGACGCGGGTTGTCGAGCGGCTCCGGCGGCAGCTCGTCGTCCATCGGCTGGGGCAGCGGCGGATCCGCCACCTCGACGGCCCCACCGGGACCGTCCAGCGGTTCGGGCCCCTCGTCGGCGTTCTCGTCCGGCGCGCCTATGGCGTACGACCGTCCGGCGTCCTCCGCCGGCCCGGCGAGCCGCGACTGCCCGGCCAACGAGGACTGCTTCTGCTGGGCGGCGGCGGCCTGCTCGCCCTGCGGATGCGGGCGTGCGGCGGCCGGCTCCGGCGGCGTCCCCAGCTTGCGGCGCCGACCACCGCCCGACGACTGGTGCGGGGGCGGAGTCGCCCCGGCCGACGGCTGCTGCACCTGCGCCGCCTGCCGTGTGAACGGCACACCCTGCCCCAGCGTCCGCACACTGATCGCCCGGCCCTGCGTGGCGTTCGAATCCGCGGGCGCGGCGGCACCGGCGCCGGCCTCGGCGGGCAGCGGCTGCGCCATCCGCGCCTGGGTGGCACTGGTCGGACCGGCCGCCGCCTCGGGAGGCAGCGGGGCGCCGGGGGCCGGTGGCTGTGGCGCGGCGGGGGGCGCCTGCTCGGGAGTCGAAGTCGGAGGTACGGGGCTCCCGGCCGCGTTCGCCGGCTGAGGCACCGGGGTGCCCGTGCCGGGCGTCTCGTCCGCACCGGCGCTGGCCGGCCACTGCTGCGGCGGCGGGGTGGTGCTCTGAGCCGGGGCCGCCTCGGCGGGGAGGGGCTGGGGGGCCGGGGCCTGCGGGGGTACGGCGGCCTGGGCCGGCTGCGGCTGGGGCTGCTGCGGGACGGGCGGGCCGGGGGTCGGCCGGCCCGCGACCGGCTGTGCGCCGCCCTGTGCGGGCACGGTGACCTGCCCGGACGGCTGCTGCGCGGGGACGTTCTGCCCCTGGGCCGCCGGGACGGCGGGCACGGACTGGGCCGGGGTCTGAGACTGGGCCTGGACCTGGGGCTGAGGCTGGGCCTGCGGCTTCGGCTGAGCCGTCTGTACCGGAGTCGCCTGGGCCGGAGTCGCCTGGGCCGGAATCGCCTGGGCCGGAATCGCCTGCGCGGGCGCCCCGTTCCCCTCGGCCTGCGGGGCCGCGACCCGACGTCGGCGCCCCGTCGGCGCGCTCGCCGGATGCGGCTGCGGTGGGGTGTGGTCGTCGGACTGGTCGTGCGGTACGGCGTCATGACGGCCGTGATCGTCGGCGGGCACGGCACCGGGAGTGCCCTGGCCCGGCACCTGCGCCTGCACCGGACCGGCCTGCCCGGGCACCTGGACGGCCGCCGGGCCCAGCCCCTGAGGCTGCCCGGGCGCGGGGGGAGCCGCCTGAGCCGCCCCTCGATCGGCCTCGGCAGGCGGCAGCGCGAACACCGTGCGCGGACCCGCCTCCTGCGCGGCGGCCCGCTCCTGCGCCGCCGCGAGCGCCCGCCGCCGACGCCCGGTCGACTGCTGCTGCACCTCGGAACCGGCCCCGGCCGGAACAACCGAGGCAGATGCGTCAGGGGCAGGGGCCTTTGACCCGGCCGCGGGCAACGCCGCCGGCAGAGCGTGCTGTTCGCCCGCCGCACGCCGGGCCCGCCGACCGCCACCGGACGCGGGCACGCCCTGCGGCGGAACCGTCCCGCCCAGTCCGTTCGCGGCCGCCGCGGTGCCCGCGGCGTGCTCGGCGGCCGTGACGACAGCGCCCTCGGCCACTGGGTCCGCCGCCGCGCCGTCCGCCGTACCGTCCGCCACGGCGAGCTCGGCGCCCTCGGCCGGCCGCCCGCGCCGCCGCCCGGTACCGCCGCCGGCCTCACCCGCGTCACCCGGCGCCTGAGCCACCTCGGGCGCGGCCCGCCGCCGACGCCGCCCGGTGGGAGCGGCGCCCTCCGCCTCGTCGGTCTGAGGCACCTCGCTCTCCAGGAAGGCGTCCGTGGTGGCCCGCCGCGCGCGCCGCCGCCCGCCGCCGGAGGTTTCCTCGGCGGCCTCGGGCGCGGCTTCCGGCGCGGCCGGAGCGGCAACGGCCCCCGCCCCACCGCCGAGCGGCACCTCAAGGACGTAGGCACTGCCGCTCATACCCGGCACTTCGTGCGTCTGCAGCACGCCGCCGTGCGCGCGCACGATCCCGCGCACGATCGGCTCGTGCACCGGGTCTCCCCCGGCGTACGGCCCGCGCACCTCGATCCGTACGACCTCGCCGCGCTGCGCCGCCGCGACCACGACGGTGTTGTCCAGGTAACCGCCCGCCGACGCGGGCGCGTTGCCGGTCGCGTCGACACCCGCCACGTCGGCGACGAGATGAGCGAGGGCGGTGGCGAGGCGCTGCGGGTCCACCTCGGCCTCGATGGGCGGCGCGTGGACGGCGAACTGCACGCGCCCCGGCCCGACGAGTTCGACGGCCCCGTCGACACCGGCCGCGACGACCGCGTCGAGCATCACCTTCGTACGCGTGATCTCCTCGGTGCCCGCGTCGAGCCGCTGGTAGCCGAGGACGTTGTCGATGAGCTGGGTGATCCGCGAGTAGCCGGCGGAGAGGTGGTGCAGGACCTGGTTGGCCTCGGGCCACAGCTGCCCGGCGTCGTCCGCGGCGAGGGCCGCGAGGTCGCGGCGCAGTTCGTCGAGGGGCCCGCGCAACGACCGCCCGAGCAGCGTCAGCAATTGCTCGTGCCGCCCGGCCAGGGCCTCGTAACGGTCCTTCTCCCGCTCGGCGAGCGCGGCGTACCGCTCCTCGCTCGCCGCGACCTCCTCCGTGTGCCGCTCGCGCAGCTCTTCCAGCTCGGTGACGTGCTGCTGGCGCAGGGCGGTGAGGTCGGAGGCGTGCTCCTCGGAGAGCCGCTCCAGCTCCTCGGCGTGCTGCTTCTCGACGGCGGCCTTCTCCTCGGCGAGCACGTCGTACGGCCGCCGGTCGGCGAAGGTCATCACGGCGCCGACGAGCTGGTCGCCGTCCCGCACGGGCGCGGTCGTGAGGTCGACGGAGACCTTGTCCCCGCCCTTGGACCACAGCACCTGCCCGCGCACCCGGTGCTTGCGCCCGGAACGCAGGGTGTCGGCGAGCGCGGACTCCTCGTACGGGAAGGGCGAGCCGTCGGCGCGCGAGTGCAGGACGAGGTTGTGCAGCTCCTTGCCGCCGAGTTCGCCGGCCCGGTAGCCCAGGATCTGCGCGGCGGCCGGGTTGACGAGCACGATCCGCCCGTCGGTGTCCGTCCCGACCACACCCTCGGACGCGGCCCGCAGGATCATCTCGGTCTGCCGCTGCGAGCGGGCCAGCTCGGCCTCGGTGTCGACGGTGCCGGAGAGGTCGCGCACGACGAGCATGAGCAGCTCGTCACTTGCGTAGCCGTAACTGCCGTAGGCCTGCTGACCGTTCTCGAGATTCGCGCTCGTGACCTCGACGGGGAATTCACTCCCGTCGGTCCGCCGGGCGATCATCCGGGTCGGCTTGGTCCGTCCGCGCGGGTCGATGTGGTCGGGCCTCCGCATGGAACCCGGGATGAGCTTGGAGTCGAACTGCGGCAACAGATCGAGCAGCCCGCGCCCGACGAGCGCGGTCCCGGGCGCCTCGAAGGCCTCCAGCGCGATGGTGTTCGCGTTGACGACGGTCCCGTTTGCGTTGACCAGCACCAACGCGTCGGGCAGCGCGTCCAGTATGGCTGCGAGGCGAGCAGCGCCTCGGGATGGCCTGCTGCTCACGAGACGCTTCCCTCCTGTTACCGCACCTTGCCGACCGCTCGGGCCATCTTGCCAACCGGCCCGCGACGTGTCACGCGAGGGAGTCTAAGGGCTGGGGTTGTGCTCGCGACGCGGGATGCGAGAGAGGTCGCACGACGAAGTGACACGGAACGGAAGCGCGTCACCCGACCCCGCACACCCACGCCACGCGCCGTTCGCGCCCCCTACGCCGGACCTTTACGTGTTGCCCGAGTGGTGTTCCGGAGTGGTGTTGGAGGTAAGGGAGCACGGGGGCTTACGCGCGGGCCTCGGGAAGGAACGGGACCAGCCGGTCCCAGCGGGCGATCTCGCAGCCGTTGCTGCGGTCGAACGTTGCATCGACGGGGCGCCCGGCCCACGTGCCGGTGACGCGGGCGGTGGCGGGCCCGCCGTACTGCATGGTGCACATGCTGTCCCGGGCCACCGGCGCGAACACGTCCCGCCCCCACCGGGTCTCCCGCTCCAGCGCCCGACACGCCCCGCCCGCGTCCGGGTGGCTCCCGCCACTCGGATGGCACTGCACCTCGAAGCTCCCATCCGCACCACTGCTCACACCACTGACGGTGACGGTGAGGTGATCGGCGTCGGTGTGGTGGAGCCCGCGGTGCTGGCCGAGGAAGGGCGAGGGCACGGCGGCGTCCGCGGGGGCGGCGGACAGCGAGGTGAGGGCGGCGAGAGAGGCGCCGGCGGCGAGGGCGAGGCGGGGCAGCGAGAGACTCATGACCTGCAACATGACCTGACTAACGCCCCACGCCCCCGGACGTTGCGCGCCTGTGCGCCCCCGGCGCTCGGCACCCGCCCCGACCGGCGGGGAAGCCCTTTGCCCTGCGGGCCGCCTGCCTAGTACCGTGGGGGGCGATTGGTGACAGCACGCTCGACTGTGTCATCATCTGCACACACCACTCGCGCCTGCGCGAGAGGCTGTGCTGGAGGCGTCGCCTAGTCCGGTCTATGGCGCCGCACTGCTAATGCGGTTTGGGCCTTAAAGCCCATCGAGGGTTCAAATCCCTCCGCCTCCGCACCTCACCGAAGCCCTGGTCCCCCGGACCGGGGCTTCGGTCGTTCCGGACCCCGTCAGACGCATTTCCGCAGGTCACAAGGGGTGCGGCCAATGGATTTCACATGGCGGCGGCAGTCATGTAATGTTCTTCCTGTCGCCGCGAGCGGGCCGGAAGGAACGGGAGCGGCGGGGAAAACAGAACACAGACAAGCACTCGTAGCTTAACGGATAGAGCATCTGACTACGGATCAGAAGGTTGCAGGTTCGAATCCTGCCGAGTGCGCACAGGTCGAAGGCCCCGGAGAGATCCGGGGCCTTCGGCGTTTCCGTAGACCTCCGTCGTCATGGCGATCTGCGAGTGCGGAGGACGCGCAGCGCACGCGCGCCTGATCGGTCGGCCCACTCGCCCTGGTGGCCGGCTGTGGTCGTCTGAGGTTCGTGCCGCCACGGTCAGCGAAGGAGACCCGCGGCCGATTCTCGCCTTCACCAGGTCGCGAACCCGCAGGTCAGTGGTGTGGCGCGGTTGTTCTCTTCCGGATCTGTGCCGACGGCCATAGCGAGCGGGATACGCGTAGGCTCATACTGAGCCATGACAAAACCTGCGGGATCGAAGCGTCATTTGCCCACCAGCCCCTTCAAGGTCCCGGCCACACCGGCTCCCAAGCACTTCGCCATGGGCGACCAAGTCACGCATGACGTGTACGGTCTCGGCCGGGTCATCGGCATCGAGGACGGGATCGCTGCGCTCGTGGACTTCGGCTCGGCGCAAATGCGGATCCTGAGCCCGTACACCAAGATGACCAAGCTGTAGGACCGCTGTGCCCGGCCACGGCACACCAGGCCCCTTCAGGGACCTGTACCGAAAGAGAGACCTCTCATCGATCTGACACCGCTGTTCTCCGCCCCGGACGGGCAACCCCGCTGCTCCGGTGCAGCATCGCCGCCTCCGACGACAAATCCCTTCCAGGCCCCTGACTTCGGGCAGGACGCCTTGCCGTTCGAGGACGCGCAGGAGCCCGACCCCAAGGCAGCCTAGTCAGGCTCCGTGGCCGCTCCGGCGCAGCTTTCCAAGCTGGGGGCCCATCAGGACACCGAAGCTGGTCGCTCCTACAGCGGGGGCGGGCCGCCGTCATGGACTATGACCGCGTGCACTACTTCATCGGAACAGGTTGAAATGGCCGCGCCGGGCCCTGCCTTGGCCGTGGATGCTTCGCGTGTCACGATCGGGCCGTGATCAAGCTTTCGAAGATCGTGAGATGGGCAGACGTCGTCCTCGATCTATTGGGCCTGGCGTTCGGCGTGATGGTGCTGATACTGGGTATCGAGACCTACCGCAACGGCGGTTCCATAGGCTGGCCCATAGCCGGGTCAGCCATTTTCTTGATCAACTTCTGGGTGGCTGCCCGTCGCCTCGCCCGGCGCAGGAAACCGACTCCAACGCCGTAGAGCGTGCAGGCGCCTCCCACCAGTGACGGCAACCCTGACGGCAACGACGGTTCAGGGACCGGCCGCCTTCCGGTCGCCGCGCCCGTCTGTTGGGCCCGGCGCATCCGGAGAGGATCTGACGGCCCGCCCGCTGGATCTGATGATCCACGTACAGCTCACCCGTCTCGAAGTCGATCGACTTCCAGGTGAGTCCGAGGACCGCACCGCGACGCAATCCTCGCCACGTTCTTGCCGATCTCCTCTTCGGTCACGGCGTGGGTGAGTGCGGCCCGCAACGCGTCGCGTGCCGCCTGGACCACCTGACCGGAGGGGTATGCCTCACAGCACTCCCTCACAGACGACACGACGTCGGGGGTGCTCGCCGATGCTTGGGCAGCGCGTGGCTCCCCCGGGCAGTTGCCTGTGGTTCGCGGGCGACTGAAGTTCGTGCGACCAGGCGCAGATGACACGAAAGGTCTGACCTGGCCAGGCACTCTCAGTGTTCCTGTGATTGCATGAAGTGACATTCGCCCAGGTGTTCCAAAAGGGCGAATGTGTTCGATTCCCGGGCACGGTCTGTGCCCGAAAGGAGCAATCCACGTCATGACGACCACGATCAGCAGGACCGCACTGCAGTACGAGACCAAGTCCGCGAACACCCTATGGACGTTCGCCGGCGGGGGGACCGCGACCGTCGCCCCGTACGGCGATGGCCACAAGTGCACCGACGCGGTGCTCAGCTGGCCGCACGGGCTCGCCGTCGCGCCCTCCGGCGACGTCTACATCGCCGATAACCTGCACGGCAAGGTGCGCAAGGTCGACCCGCAGGGCGAGATCACCACGGTGCTCGGCGGCGGTGCCGCGAAGACCAACGGCGGCAGCGAGGCGCTCTCGACGCTCCTGAGTGGCCCGAACGGCCTCGCGCTCGACGGTGAGGGCAACCTCTATGTCGCGGACGTCGGCCACCAGCGCATCCTCAGGGTCAACGCCACCCAGGGGACGATCGGCGAGTCGGCCACCTTCGACGTCATCGCGGGCGACGGCCACGCGAACGTCACGCTCGCCCTGAACTGGGAAACCGGCCTCGCCGTCGACCGGAACGGCGATCTGTACTTCTCCGACCCGGACCGCCACCTCGTCTACAAGTTCGACAAGTCGCGGGAGGAACTCTCGGTCGTGGCGGGCAGCACCTCTGCCACCGACCAGGCGGACGGCGTCCAGGCAACCGGAACCCTGCTGTCCTTCCCGGCAGGCCTCGCCTTCGACGGCAACGGTGACCTGTACATCGCCGACCTCGGGCACAACCGGGTACGGAGGGTGGAGATGTCCACCGGCAGGATCCACGCGTTCGCGGGAGATCCGGGCGGTGGCAACGCGGCTGATGGAGTGCAGCCCAAGGCGGCGAAGCTGAGCTGGCCCTGCGCACTCGCGATCGACACCGCGGGCAACGTGTTCATCGCCGACTACCTCAACCACGCCGTGCGGGTGGTCTCGGTCAAGGACAAGAGGGTGCACACGGTGGCCGGTACGCCGCCGACACCCGAATACAAAGGCGACGGTGCCAAGGGCAGGGCGGCGTACCTCCATGGCCCCTGTGCCCTGGCGTTGGACGACGCCGGCAATCTCTACATCGCCGACAAGTTCAACAACCGGGTCCGCGCCCTGATCAAGGCCGCGGACATGGGGATGAAGCACGGCAACGACACGAACGTCGTCGTGCCCAAGGGCGCCGACCTCTACGGCGAGGCCGTGAATCCCGGCACCGTTCACTCCGGCGAGGTCATCCGGCTCGGTGTGATGGTGCGCAACCGTGGTCCGCAGACGGCCGAGGGCAAGGAAGTGACCGTCACGCTCCAGCTGCCGCCGGGCCTGGAGTGTGCCGACGACCGATCGCAGCAGTGCACCCGCAACTTCCCCGACAAGAAGCTGCTTCCGTACACCGACGCCCTCTACGGGGTGTTCGACGTCCGTGCGACCGGCACGGCCGCCGGGCCCGTCACCGCGATGGTCGCGATCTCGTACGTGAACGAGACGCACCCGCGCGACAACACGCTCGCCCTGCCGCTGACCGTCGTCGCCACCAACGGCGGAGGCACCAACAACGGCAAGACCACGGTTCAGGCCGCCGACGAGACCGCGCTGTTCCTCAAGCAGTCCGGCATGCCGATGAACCACGACATCGAGGCCATCAACATCGGGATGAGCCCGATCCCGGGGCAGCCGGTGCGTGCCGACAACGTCGAGCAGGTGTTCCACGCGCCGACCGGGTGGAAGTTCACCGGCCAGGTGGACGCCAGTTACGGGCGGGTCCTGCAGCAGGACCCGATGCCCACCGAACCGCCGTGGGCCATCAACGGCAAACTCGCCGACGAGGGTCGGACCATGACCTTCCGCAGCAACCTGCACGCGTTCACGTCGGCCAGTGACCGGGGCAGCATCCAGTACGTGCTCCATGTCCGGCCCGACGGGAGCAAGTCGTCGGCCGGGGTGTACGAGGACGGCAGCGCCCGGATCGGCAAGGGGGAGCAGATCAAACTGAGGGGACTCGTCAGCTGACCCCTCTGTTGCCGGCGAGCAGGGGGCCCGCGACCTGGACCAAGCCCAGCGTGACGTCCGTATAGAGGTGGAATCCCCCCTCCAGTGGCGGCGGTGCGGACTCGGCAGCCTCATTCGGGCCTGCCGGGTCCGCGTCCGTCTCGACGGGTTCCGCGGTGTCGTCGCCCGTGGCCAGGGCGTGGGTGAGGTCGGTGACAAGCCCGTCGTAGGCCGCGCGTGCGGTGACGGACAGCCACCGCAGCGGCAGGTCGAGAGTGGAGGCCGTATGCCGCAAAGGCGACGGCGGGACCTCGGAGGGCGCGTCGAACATGGTCGTCAGCCATCTCAGCGGCAGGTCCAGGGCCCCGCGCAGCTCCGCCTCGGACATCAGTGCCGGGGCAGGGCCGTGTGTCATGAAGTCCTCCCACTCCAACAGGTCGAAGAGGAACTGCCCGGCCTTGAAGACCGGCCAGGGCGCGAGTGCCTGCAACAGGGTGTCCGCGCGATGAGGTTGCGTGAGACGCAGGGCCACGCCGTGGCGGGCGAGGGTGCACAGCACGGCTCTCGTACGGCTGTTGCCTCTGTCCAGCAGCGCCAGCAGGCGCGTGTCCTGCTCGGGCAGGGGCAGGATGTCCTCGGCGGTCACAGCGGTCGGCTCGTGACGTAGTGGGCGATCTGACGCAGCACGGCCTTGCCTTCGTTGTCGGGGATGAAATCCAGGTCGTTCTCGAAGCGCTCGATGCCCTCCTGGGCCAGGACACTCGCGAGATCGACGGCGTACTCGATGGATTTGTGCGTCCGCATGGCGGCGAGCAGTTCCTCCGCGTCGGCCTGCGTCTTGTCGGCCCGTGGGCGGCGCAGGATGTCGGACAGGCGGGCACGCAGCGCGGGTTCGGCCTCTCGGAAGAGGTGGATCAGCATGATCGTGCGCTTTCCCTCCAGCAGGTCGCCCAGTGGCTCCTTGCCGTACAGGTGCTCTTCGCCGACGAGGTTGAGCACGTCGTCCTGGATCTGGAACGCGATGCCGATGAGGCGGAACGCCTCGTCGAAGCGGGAGAGCAGTGCGGGGTCGCTGACGCCCGCGCAGGCCGCGCCGATCCGGCAGGGGCTGATGCAGGTGTACCAGCCGGTCTTCTTCGTGCTCATGGTGAAGTAGGAGCCGTCGTCCTTGGGCACGTGGTTCCAGCGGATCCAGCCGAGTTCCATGGCCTGTCCCTCGATGGACTCCCGGCACATGTGGATGGCCTCGTGGATCAGGGCGAGTGTGCGGGCGAGCCCCAGCGTCTGAAGGTTCGCGAGTACGGCGTCCACGGCGAGCAGGTTGAGTCCGTCGCCGACGTTGACCGCGAGGCCGAGGCCGAGTTCCTGGTGCATGGTCGGCAGGCCGCGGCGATGCGTGGACTCGTCCGCGATGTCGTCGTGCACCAGAAAGCCGTTGTGGAACAACTCGAGTGCGGCCGCCATGCGCACCGCGTCCTCCGGGCGCCCGCCCAGTGCCGCGCAGGCGGCGATGGTGAGTGTGGGCCGAAGTCCCTTGCCCTGCCGCTCCGGATAGGACCGCATCGGCGTGTACAGGGCAGCCCGGGGCTCGCGGTCCGGGATGAAACCCCGCATCTCCTCGGTCGTCCTCGCCCGGCAGACCGCCATGGTTTGCATCAGGTCGGCGTCGCTCACCGCCTGCGACTCCCACCAGGGTGAACTCTTGCGTCGCGCCCCGTCCCACAGCAGTCGCGGCGCCGCGACCACGGTGTCACCCACCAACGCCGGGGCGCCGGCGCGCGGTACGACGTCCTGGGGGGTACGGCGCGCGAGATAGTCCAAGGCCTGCCAGCCACTGGGCGCGTACGGCCCCGGGACGGGGGCGGCTGAATGCGTCTCGCCCCACAACCAGGGTGCCTGCTCGCGGTAGTCGCGCCACAGCTCCTGGATGAAGCGCAGACCGGACGCGCGCTGTGACAGCAGGCCGAACGCGCGCTGGACCGCGAGCAGTTTCTCCCTGTCACCCCGCATGTCGAGGCTGTCCGGGAGCACCTGGTCGATGGGCCGCAGCTGGAGGTCGAACACGAGATTCATCGCGCGGTTGTCGAAGACGACCTCGACGTCCGGGACCTCCGTCGTCGGTGCCGGGGCGCGCACGATGAGCCGACTGTGCTGTGCGGTGAGCACGGCGGCGCTGCCGTCACCGAAGGAAAGGCCGAGGCGGGTGCCCCGCAGCTGCTCCGCCGCCGCGGCGACGATCGCGGGCGCCCGATCGGACAGCGCTTGGAGTGTCTCCGTCAGCAGCCGGGCCCCGGTGAAGGGGACTCCTGCCCCACGGTTCTCGGTCAGGGTCTCCGTCATCGGGCGCCACCGGCGAACTCCACCACGGCGCCGGCCTCGAAGGCCAGCGACCGTCCGGACACCACGGCCTCCACCCTGCAATCCCCCAGTACCTCATGCACGCTGAAGGGGCGCAGTGTGGTCTCGGAGGGGTTGGCGATCCGGGCGGCGGTCCTGGCGTGGAAGTCCAGGCGTACACGGTCCTGCCCGCAGATCCCGGTGATCAACAGACGACGGGGCACCGGGGCGGCCGGTGGGGTACCCAGCATCCCGGCCAGCGGCGGCACGAGGACCACCCGATCGCGGTCCAAGAGCCCCTGCACCGCTACTTGCAGGCTCCGACGCGGGAAGTGCCGCAGCAGCCGGCCGCGCCGCCAGAGCATGACGGAGCCGTTCGTCGCGTCGCTGGGCGCGGTGGGCTGGAGAAGGGTGAACACCACGGCGGCGGGCGGTGCTGTCGCCGCTTGACCCGACTCGGCGGCGTCGTTGGCGAAGCCGAACACCCACCCGCCGAGTTCGGGCCAGCTCCACCGGCCTCGCACCCGCTCGTGGTAGCCGAGCATGGTCTCCATCGACTCCGGTGGCGCGTTGAGCGACCCGTCACCGGTGGTCCAGGAGCCCGTTGCCCGTACGCCGGGCTCCGACTGCCAGCGCAGGTGTCCACCGTTGCCGAAGGGCGCGCACTGCGAGGTGCACGGCCTGCTGGTCCTGCTGAGGTGCAGGGTCACCGTGGGGCCGCGTCCGTGGCCTGCCACGTGGAACGGGTGGTCGGTAGTGGCAGCGGGAGACAGCCGGAACGAGGACCAGGGACGCTCGGAGTGTGTGGCGTTGAACTGGGTGGAATCCCAGCGGCCGTCACGCCGGTGAGTCAGCAGGATGGCCATCCGTTGTGGTGCGGCCTGTGGTGTTCGACCTTGATCGGGGCCGAGGACCGACAGGTTCGCAATGATGGCCTGACCCGTCGAAGACAGAAACGCATAGTGCAGCCACTGTCGGTCGAGTGAATCGACGAGAGGTGCGTCTGGGAAGGGACCTGGGGGTCCGAGCGACGGCAATGTCGATGCACGCTGCGTAATGGACACATCGCGCAACGTAGCAGAAAGTGACAGAGGCAATTGCGGAGGGCATCTGCGTCACCGGGGTATGGCGGGAGCTGACGGGGCCGGTTTGGCGGGCCGGACGGGCCTCAGTAGAGGATGACCCGCCAGCGCTCGACCCACAGCAGCTGCCCACTGCTCGTATCGCGCAGCTGGACTCGATCGTCGTCCACCTGCCAGACCGCGCCATAGAGCGTCCTGTCGTCGAGGTCCGCTCTGACGGTGTCGTACACCTCCAGGTCGTTCTCGACCGGGCGGGACCACGAGTGCCCGCATCGCGCGCAGACGTAGTGGACGACATCGCGCCCCGCGACCGTCACGAGGCTGCCCGGTCGGACCTGCTCAACCAGGCACCGCGGGCACGGGTCGGCGGTGTGCGCGCCTACGGATCGGGACATTGCCCGATCTCGCAGTCGCGCTCCAGTTCCCGCGGACCGTGGACCACGCCGGTGAGCGTGCTCAAGGATGTCGGGGCGCCGGGCTTGTTCAACGCCGGACCGGACCGGTGCACCGGGTCGGAGTCGGCTATCGGCCGGCCAGGGGCAGGGCGGCGGCTATCGCGTTCCGCTCCTTGCGGCCGATCAGCGGGAAGATGATCTTCAGGCCCTGCTCGCTCTCCGGTGAGGAGACGACGAAGGACGAGTTGAGCAGACGTTCCTTGATGTCCGTGCGGACGAGTCCGGCGCGCGGAATCGTCATCAGGTGCTCCTCCGGCCGGGCGAAGGTCGGGTTCGCCCGGAAGATGAAGATGCGCCGGTCCGTCATGGCCAGGTACATGGGCGTCGGCGCCGGGATCACCGCCATTCCACCGCCGCTCATGATCGCCGAGGCTGCCGCGAACGCCGCCGTTCGGCGCACGGAGACGGAGCTCAGGTTCACGATGGTCGTGACCTCGACCCGCTCCCCGGGCTCGAGCATGGGGTCGATGGCGGCCAGCAGCAGTCTGCGGCGCTTTCCGTTCATGGGTGGTGCTCCTGGAGGTTCGACGTGCGACGATCCACCTCGTCGGCGTGAATCGTCGGCATACCTTGCCACATACGGTCACCGACTCCCCCGGACGCCGGCCGGCCGGAATCATCCCGTGACCAGGTCTCCGTGATCCCTGGACCCTTCCGGCGATCGGTTCCCGAACCGTGCGGAAGTGACGGGCTGTCATGGATTTGGCCGGCAACGGGCATTGTGGCTCGCCCGGCACGGCTCCCGGCGTCACTGGGCCTGGTGGGCGATGCTCAGCACCAGTGTCGCCAGGGACAGGCCGAAGTACGCCGACCAGGGGCCCAGTTGGCGGTCGTGGACCTTGATGTGGGCCCAGAGGGCACCCAGGAAGTACAGGACGAGGCCTGCCGCGGTGAGGGTGCCCAGTGGGGGGATGGCCAGGCCGGTCAGGAGGCCCAGGGTCGCAGTTGCCAGGAGCGTGCCCAGGGGGCGGATCCAGGAGTGGGGGACGCGGAGCCGGTCCGCCTGGGCTTTGGGGTAGTCGTGGCCGATCAGGTTGGCGACGGCCGCGGACGAGGTCGCGGTCGCGGTGAGGAGGGTGAGGACGAGGTACGTGGTGAACATGACGGCTCCCGCTTGGCTCGATGGTCACTTTCCCGACGTTGCGGGTGCGTGAGAGGTGACCGGGCCTGCCGTCGTGAACCGGCCCGTTGTCAGTGGGTCCGCCTACGCTCGGAGTCGATGGCACAGGTGTGGAAGTGCTCGGGACTGCGGTGGGCGGGCAGTGGTCCCGTGCTCGAGTGGAGTGGCGGGCGGCGCAGTGCGCTGGCGTGGGGGAAGTGGGTGAGCTTCGGGGTCGCGGAAGGAGGGGTGCGGGCGTGTGTGGGAGCGCGGGGCCATGTGTGTCCCGTCGGGGCCGTCGTGCCGGGGCGGAGCATCGGGGCGCGGTGCGAGGAGTGTGCGCGGTTGGATCGGGCGCACTCCGTTGCCGCCGACGCGGTGCCGGACGATCCACGGGCCTATCGCGTGTATCTGGCGTGGTTCGGGCCCGGGATGGTGAAGGTCGGGATCACTGCCGTCGAGCGGGGGGAGGCTCGGTTGCTGGAGCAGGGGGCCGTCTGTTTCAGCTGGCTGGGGGTGGGGCCGTTGATGGCCGCGCGGCGGGCCGAGGAGATGGCGCGGGCCGCCCTGCGGGTGCCGGATCGGATTCCGTACGCGGCCAAGCGGGTCGTGCGGGCCCACTTGCCCGGGACGGAGGCCGAGCGGGCGGCCGAGATCGAGGAGCTGCACCGGCGCGCCACCGCCCTTCCCGGGTGGCCGGAGTCGCTGGCGCGGCTGCCCCTCCGGCCCGTCGATCATGTGGGGGCGTTCGGGCCGGCGGGCGTGCCGGACGCCGTGGGGGAGGTGAGTGAGCTGGTCGCCGGTGGGGAGGTGAGCGGTGAGCTGGTCGCTGCCGCCGGGCCCGATCTGCATCTCGACGTCGGCGGGCGCGTCGTGGTGCTGGATACGCGGCTCATGAGCGGGTGGGAGTTGGTGTCCTCGCACGCGGGCCAAGGGGGGCATGGGGTCCGAAGGGGTCGCCTCTCCTTCCCCCTGCGGGAGTTCCGGGAGGTGGGGGCTTCACAGGACGGGTTGTTCTGACGTGCCCACGGCACCCCGACCGTGCCCACGGCACCCCGACCGTGCCCACGGCACCCCGACCGTGCCCCCACCCCGTCGTCCACGAGACACCCCCGTGAGGGATTCCCAGGCGTCGCCTGTCAGGTCCCTGTGGATTTCTCAGGCAAATCACAGGTAGTCGAAAGGGGGCTCTCAGAGGCGGACGACAAGGTGTCCGCCATGACCACGACCTCGCCCCAGGGGCGCACCGAACTGCTGAGGCCGGACGGGAGCCCCGTCCGGGTGCTTGTAGTGGACGACGAGCTGTCCATCACCGAGCTGCTGTCCATGGCCCTGCGTTACGAGGGCTGGCAGATACGCAGCGCGGGGGACGGCCAGGGTGCCGTCCAGACCGCGCGCGAGTTCCGGCCCGACGCCGTCGTACTCGACATGATGCTGCCGGACATGGACGGGCTGGCCGTGCTCGGCCGGCTGCGGCGGGAGCTGCCGGATGTGCCGGTGCTGTTCCTCACCGCCAAGGACGCCGTCGAGGACCGCATCGCCGGGCTCACCGCCGGTGGGGACGACTACGTCACCAAGCCGTTCTCCCTGGAGGAGGTCGTCGCGCGGCTGCGCGGGCTCATCCGGCGGTCCGGCGCCGCCGACCGGCGGTCCGACTCCGTGCTCGTCGTCGGGGACCTCACCCTCGACGAGGACAGCCACGAGGTGACGCGGGCCGGCGACAACATCCACCTCACCGCCACCGAGTTCGAGCTGCTGCGCTTCCTCATGCGCAATCCGCGGCGCGTGCTCAGCAAGGCGCAGATCCTGGACCGCGTGTGGTCGTACGACTTCGGCGGGCAGGCCAACGTCGTCGAGCTGTACATCTCGTACCTGCGACGGAAGATCGACGCAGGGCGGGAGCCGATGATCCACACCCGGCGCGGGGCCGGTTACCTGATCAAGCCCGCCGCGTCATGACCCGGCGACGACAGCCGCGTACGCAGCGGCGGCGAGCGGCACAGCCGCGCACCCTGCGGACGCGACTCGTCGTCTCCGCGGTGACGCTCATCGCGGTGGTCTGCGCGGTGATCGGCACGGTGACGACGGTGGCGCTGCGCTCGCATCTGTACGACCAGCTGGACGGGCAGGTCACCGACGCCGCCCGGCGCGCGGCGGGCCCTCCGGTCGGGTTGGTGCAGCCGGACGGCGGCGAGCGGGGGCTGGGCGACCCGGGCGGATCGCCGGTGTCCGAGACGACGGACCAGCGGCTGGACAACTTCGTCACCAAGGGCCCGACGCAGGCCGACACCGTCGCCGCCGTCGTGAGTGACGACGGCACGATCACCAGGGCGGTCGTCGCCCAGGAGGAGTCCTCCACGAGCGGCGGCTTCGAGCGGATGAAGGCCGTCGAGCTCACCGCCGCCCAGACGGCCGCGCTGGCCGACGTGCCCACCAGCGGCATCCACACCGTCGACGTCCCGGGCCTGGGCGAGTACCGCGTCACGTACATGACCGGCGACCGGGGCAACGCCCTCGTCGCGCTGCCCACCGACACCGTCACCAACACGATCAGCACCCTGATCATCGTCGAGGTCAGTGTCACCGCCGCCGGCCTCGTCGCGGCCCTGCTGGCCGGCGCCGCCATCGTCGGCGTGGCCCTGCGCCCCCTGCGCAAGGTGGCCGCCACCGCCACCCGGGTCTCCGAACTCCCCCTGCACACCGGCGAAGTCAACCTCAGCGAACGCGTTCCCGAGTCCGAGACCGACCCGCGCACGGAGGTCGGCCAGGTCGGCGCCGCGCTCAACCGCATGCTCGACCATGTGCACGGCGCGCTGCACGCCCGGCAGCGGAGCGAGACGCGGGTACGGCAGTTCGTCGCGGACGCCAGCCACGAGCTGCGGACACCGCTCGCCTCCATCCGCGGGTACGCCGAGCTGACCAGGCGCGGCAGGGAACAGGTCGGGCCCGACACCCGGCACGCGCTGGGGCGGATCGAGTCCGAGGCGGGCCGGATGACCCTGCTCGTCGAGGACCTGCTGCTGCTCGCCCGCCTCGACGCGGGGCGCCCGCTGCAGTTCGAGCAGACCGACCTCGTACCGCTCGTCGTGGACACCGTCAGCGACGCCCGCGCGGCCGGAAGGGACCACAACTGGCGGCTGGAGCTGCCCGACGAGCCGGCCCTGGTGTCCGCCGACGCGGCCCGCCTCCAACAGGTCCTCGTCAATCTGCTCGCCAACGCCCGTACGCACACACCCCCCGGTACGACGGTCACCGCACGCGTCCGCAAGAACGGGCACTGGCTGTGCGTGGACGTCCAGGACGACGGGCAGGGCATCCCGCCCGAACTGCTCCCGCACGTCTTCGAACGGTTCGCGCGCGGCGACTCGGCCCGCTCCCGTTCGACCGGCTCGACCGGCCTGGGGCTCGCCATCGTGCAGGCCGTCGCGGCCGCGCACGGCGGTGCGGTGACCGTGGACAGCGTGCCCGGGCGGACCGTGTTCACGGTGCATCTGCCCGCGCTCGCCCCGCTGCCGGCTCCCGAAATGAACTGGCAACCGCACTCACAGGCACACCACAGCGCCACCACACCGGCACAACAGGGGGTTTGACAAGAGTCGTTCGCATGCGAACCGACTCTTCTCCCGGCACCCTGCCGGCGCGGGAGCACCTCCCGGCCGGAGACGCCGGTACGCCTGTCCTGGACGTAGTGATTCCCGTCTACAACGAGGAGAAGGACCTCCAGCCGTGTGTGCTCCGGCTGCACGAGCACCTGACGCGGACCTTCCCGTACCCGTTCCGCATCACCATCGCGGACAACGCGTCGACCGACACCACCCCGCAGGTGTCCGCGCGGCTGGAGGCGCGGCTGGCGGAGGTCCGGGCCTTCCGGCTGGAGCAGAAGGGCCGCGGCCGCGCGCTGCGCACCGTCTGGTCGGCCTCCGACGCCCCGATCCTCGCCTACATGGACGTCGACCTGTCGACCGACCTCAACGCGCTGCTGCCCTTGGTGGCGCCGCTGATCTCGGGCCACTCGGACCTGGCGATCGGCTCCCGGCTCAGCCACAGCAGCAGGGTCGTGCGCGGCGCCAAGCGGGAGTTCATCTCCCGCTCCTACAACCTCATCCTGCGCGGCTCGCTCCAGGCCCGCTTCTCCGACGCCCAGTGCGGCTTCAAGGCGATCCGGCGTGATGTGGCCCAGGTGCTGCTGCCGCTCGTCGAGGACTCCGGCTGGTTCTTCGACACCGAGATGCTGGTGCTCGCCGAGCGGGCGGGACTGCGGATCCACGAGGTGCCGGTCGACTGGGTCGACGACCCCGACTCGACGGTGCACATCGTCAGGACGGCGACCGAGGACCTCAGGGGCGTGTGGCGGGTGGGCAGGGCCCTGGCCACCGGTTCGCTACCACTGGACCGGCTCGCACGGCCGTTCGGTGACGATCCGCGGGACCGCGAGCTGACCGACGTACCCAAGGGACTGGCCCGGCAGCTGCTCGGCTTCTGTGTCGTCGGCGCCCTGTCCACCCTCTTCTACCTGCTGCTCTACACAGTCTTCCGCGGCTTCACCGGCTCCCAGGTCGCCAACGCGCTCGCCCTGCTCGTCTCCGCGATCGCCAACACGGCCGCCAATCGCCGGCTCACCTTCGGGGTGCGCGGCCGCGGCGGGGTCGTCCGGCACCAGGCGCAGGGCCTGGTCGTCTTCGGCATCGGCCTCGCCCTCACCAGCGGCTCGCTCGCCGCCCTGAACACCGCGACGACCAGCCCCGGCCACTCCACCGAGCTGGCCGTGCTGATCGCCGCCAACCTCGCGGCGACGGTGCTGCGGTTCCTGCTCTTCCGGGCGTGGGTCTTCCCGGAACGGCGCGATCCGGAGCCCGCCCCCGTACCGACGTACACCAGCGAGCCGTACACCGCCGAGCCGTACAGCCCGTACCAGTTCCGCGCCGGTGCCGCCGCGAACCACACCACCTGGGGGGACGCCACCCTGCGACTGCAGCCGGTGCGTCCGAACGACACCGATCCGAGGGACTGACGATGACGACCACCACCCTGCGGCCCCCGGCAGCCGGCCTGCCGACGGAACCCGCGTCCGACGAACCCCGGCAGCCCTTCGTACGACGGCTCTGGCGCGGCCGGCCCGAGGACCCCCGCTGGGCGCGCCCGGCCTTCCTCGCCACGCTCCTCGTCATCGGCGCGCTGTACACCTACAACCTCACCGCCTCCGGATACGCCAACTCCTTCTACTCCGCGGCCGTCCAGGCCGGCAGCCAGTCGTGGAAGGCGTTCTTCTTCGGCTCGCTGGACGCGGCGAACGCCATCACCGTCGACAAGCCCCCGGCCTCCCTGTGGCCGATGGCCCTCTCGGTGCGGCTCTTCGGGCTCAACTCCTTCGCGATCCTGTTCCCGCAGGTGCTGATGGCGGTGGCGACGGCGGGTGTGCTGTACGCCTCCGTGCGCCGCCGGTTCCCGGCCACCGCCGGGCTGCTCACCATGGCGGTCTTCGCGCTGACGCCGGTCGCCGCGCTGATGTTCCGCTTCAACAACCCCGACGCGGCCCTCGCCCTGCTGATGGCCACCGCCGTCTACTGCACTCAGCGCGCGCTCGACAAGGCGCAGACCAAGTGGCTGGTGTGGGCCGGAGTCGCGGTCGGACTCGCCTTCCTCGTCAAGACGCTCCAGGCGTTCCTGATCCTGCCGGTGCTCGCCCTGGTCTACGTCGTCCTCGCACCGACGACCGTACGCAGGCGGCTCGGGCAGGTGCTGCTCGCCGGGCTCGCGATGGTCGTCGCGGGCGGCTGGTGGGTGGCGATCGTCGAGCTGTGGCCGGCGTCCTCCCGCCCCTACATCGGCGGCTCGCAGAACAACTCCTTCCTGGAGCTGACCTTCGGCTACAACGGCCTCGGCCGGATCAACGGCGAGGAGACCGGCAGCGTCGGCGGCGGCCGGGGCGGCGGCTGGGGCGAGACCGGCTGGGACCGGATGTTCGGCTCCACCATCGGCGGCCAGATCTCCTGGCTGATCCCGGCGGCGCTGATCCTGCTGGTGGCGGCCCTTGTCCTCACGCGCAAGTTCAAGCGGACGGACACCACCCGCGCCACCTTCCTCCTCTGGGGCGGCTCGCTGCTGATCACCATGGTGATCTTCAGCTTCATGCAGGGCATCTTCCACGAGTACTACACCGTCGCCCTCGCCCCCTATATCGCCCCGCTGATCGGCATGGGCGCGGCCCTGCTGTGGCAGGAGCGGGGCCGGACCTGGGTGTCGCTGACCCTCGCCGCCGCGACGACGGCCACCGCGGCCTGGGGGTACGTCCTGCTGAACCGCTCCTCCGACTACTACCCCTGGCTGAAGTGGCTCGTGCTGGTGGGCGGGCTGGTCGCGGCGCTGGGCCTGGTCTTCGCGAACCGGCTCGGGCGCCGACTCGCCCTTGGTGTCGTGGCGTTGAGCTTCGTGACCGGGCTGGCCGGTCCGACCGCGTACGCGCTCACCACGCTGGGTGAGGGTCACACCGGCTCGATCGTGACGGCCGGTCCGGCGGTCGCGGGTGGCCGGGGCGGCGGTCCCGGTGGGGGCGGCGGTATGGGTGGCGGTCCCGGTGGGGGCGGCTTGCCGGGGGTGGTCAGAACCAGCAGGGTCAGGGTCAGCAGGGCCAGGGCGGCGGCATGGGCCAGCCCCCGACCGGCGGCACCGGAGGCTTCCCCGGCCAGAACCAGCAGGGCCAGAACGGCCAGAACGGCCAGAACCAGCAGGGCAACACCTTCCCCGGCGGCGGCCGGATGGGCGAGCGCGGCGGAGGCATGGGCGGCGTCGGCGGTCTCCTCAACGGCGCCTCCGTCTCCGACGAGGCCAAGGAACTGCTGGAGAAGAACGCCGGGGACTACACCTGGGCCGCCGCCGCCATCGGTGCCCAGAACGCCGCGAGCTACCAACTCGGCACCGGCGAGGCCGTGATGGCGATCGGCGGCTTCAACGGCACCGACCCGTCGCCGACGCTGGCCCAGTTCAAGCAGTACGTGGCGGACGGCAGGATCCACTACTTCATCGCCGGAGGCGGTGGCGGTGGCGGCATGGGCGGCTCCAGCGACGGCACGTCGTCCCAGATCACCTCGTGGGTCCAGGAGAACTTCAAGGAGGTCACGGTCGGTTCGGCCACGTTCTACGACCTGACGCAGCCGACGACGAGCTGACGCCCGCGCGTCCCGTACTCACCCTTTTCCCGCCGTGCGCTCGCTCGCACGGCGGGAATTCTCTTGTACGGCGTTGTACGCCGTATAGGAAGTGTTCTACGGTGTACAGCATGTCGACGACCTCCAACGTGCAGGCCCCGGAGCGGACCCCCGCCGGTCACCCGCAACGCTGGCTGATCCTCGGTGTCATCTGCCTCGCGCAGCTCACCGTGCTGCTGGACAACACCGTCCTGAACGTGGCGATCCCCTCCCTCACCCAGGAGCTGGGCGCGGCCACCTCCGACATCCAGTGGATGATCAACGCCTACTCCCTCGTGCAGTCGGGCCTGCTGCTCACCGCGGGCAGCGCCGCCGACCGCTACGGCCGCAAGAAGATGCTGATCGCCGGTCTGGCGCTGTTCGGCATCGGCTCGCTGGTGGCCGGACTCGCCGACTCCACCGGGCAGTTGATCGCTGCGCGGGCCGGGATGGGCGTCGGCGGCGCGCTGCTGCTGACCACCACCCTCGCCGTGGCCATGCAGATCTTCGCGCCCGAGGAGCACCCCAAGGCGATCGGCATCTGGAGTGCCGTGAACGCGCTGGGCTTCGCGACCGGGCCGCTGATCGGCGGGTTCATGCTGGACCACTTCTGGTGGGGCGCGATCTTCCTGATCAACCTGCCGGTCGTGGCGCTCGGCCTGGTCGCGGTGGTGGCGCTGGTGCCGGAGTCGAAGAACCCGCAGGGCGACCGGCCCGACCTGCTCGGCGCGCTGCTCTCCACGATCGGTATGGGCTCGCTGGTGTTCGCGATCATCTCCGGGCCTGAGCACGGGTGGACGTCCGGGCAGGTGCTGGTCAGCGGGGGCGTCGCGGTGGTCGTACTCGGGCTGTTCGCCTGGTGGGAGAGCAGGATTCCGTACCCGATGCTGGATCTGCACTTCTTCCGGGACCAGCGGTTCACGGGGGCGGTGGCCGGTGCGGTGCTGATCACCTTCGGTATGGGCGGGGCGTTGTTCCTGCTGACGCAGCATCTGCAGTTCGTGCTCGGATACGAGCCGCTGGAGGCGGGCCTGCGCACGGCGCCGCTCGCCCTGGTCGTGGTGGTGCTCAACTTCTCCGGGCTGTCGGCGAAGTGGACGGTGCGGCTCGGTACGCCGGTGTCGATCGGGCTCGGGATGGTGCTGATGTCGGGCGGGCTGGTGGCGATCGCGATGCTTGCCTCCGGCGGGTATGCCGGGACGCTGCTCGGGCTGGTGCTGATCGGGGTGGGGTGCGCCATCGCCAACCCCGCGATGGCGCACGCCATCATGAGCGCGATTCCGCCCGCGAAGGCGGGGGTGGGGGCCGGGATCAACGGCACGCTCGCGGAGTTCGGCAACGGGTTGGGGGTTGCGGTGCTGGGGGCTGTGCTCAACTCCCGGTTCGCTGCGTTGATTCCGGTGGCGGCGAGTTCGTTGCCGGCGGCGTTGGCGTCGGCGGGGTCCGAGGTTGAGCGGCGGGAGATTACTGAGGCGTTCTCGTCCGGGCTTCAGACCAGTCAGTTGGTGGGGGCTGTTGCTGTGCTGCTGGGCGGGCTTGTGGCGGCTGGGTTGTTGAGGCGGGCGGAGCAGAAAGGCGTTGCAGCCTAGCCTTGTGAGCAGGGAACCCCTTGTCGAGGAAAGGTGCGCCGATGGCGAAGGCGGCTGCTGGGCGGGCTCCGCGGGCCAGTGTGTGGCTGGAGGGGAAGGCGCGCCGGAGTGGGCGGGGCGGTGGGCAGCCGTCGGGGCTGGACCGGGAGCGGATCACCGAGGTGACCGTGCGGCTGCTGGACGCCGAGGGGCTCGCGAAGTTCTCGATGCGGCGGCTGGCGGCCGAGCTGAGCGTCACGGCGATGTCCGTCTACTGGTACGTCGACACCAAGGACGACCTCCTCGAACTCGCCCTCGACGCCGCCTTCGGCGAGCTGCGGCTGCCCGACCCGGACGCCGACGAGGACTGGCGCGACCAGCTGCGGGCGCTCGCCACCGAGTACCGGGCGCTGCTGGTGCGCCACCCCTGGCTGTCGCCGCTCGCGGGGAAGTACCTCAACATCGGGCCGAACTCGCTGGCGTTCTCCCGGGTCGTCCAGCGCGTGATCCGCAGGACGGGGCTGCCCCCGCACCGCGTGACGGGTGCCATCTCGGCCGTCTTCCAGTTCGTGTACGGCTACGGCACGATCGAGGGCCACTTCTTCGCCCGCGTCGCGGAGACCGGCATGACCCCGGACGACTACTTCCAGCACTCCATGAGCTCGGTGAGTGAGGTCCCTGAGACCGCCGAGGTCATCGAGGAGTCCAAGGACATCATGGCGGCCCGTGGCGGCGACACGGTCGCCGAGATGATGGACCGGGACTTCACCTTCGCCCTGGACCTGCTGGTGTCCGGCATCGAGGCGATGGTCGAACGGGGGTAACCAGGGCCTGTCCGGCGGATCATGCCGCAGACGCGGGGTTTGGCACCCCCATCTGCCGCGTTGTCGTCGGTCGCCGACGCTCCGCGTCGACTCCCTCCTCCGCCTTGCAGCTGCGCGCACCAAACCCCGCTCACCTGCGCCGATGAGTCACCGCGGATTTCCTGCGACCTGATCCGCCGGACAGGCCCTAGTAGTGCTTCGTTACGTCGAGTGATCTCGCCTGGTGGTGGGCATCTTCGTGGTGTGAAGCTGGGGGAAGTGGAACGGCTCCGCGGTGAGTTAGCAGAGTTCGTTGCCGATGTCTTGGGGTCGTTGCCGCGGCGGGATCAGCGGCGGTGGGGCGATTGTTATCTGCGGGGTCTGATGCTGGACGGCCGGCGGAAGTCGATCCAGCCGATGGCCGAGCGGCTGCCGGACGGCAACATGCAGGCCCTGCAGCAGTTCGTGAACCAGTCGCCGTGGGACCCGCTGCCGGTGCGGCGGCGGATCGCCCAGCGGTTGTGCGAGGCGATCCGCCCTGAGGTGTGGGTGGTCGACGATGTGTCGTTTCCCAAGTGCGGCACGGCGTCGGTCGGGGTGGCCCGGCAGTACTGCGGAGCGCTGGGCAAGCGGGCGAACTGCCAGGTCGCGGTCAGCGTCCACGCGGCCACCGACACAGCATCGTGCCCGTTGGAGTGGGAGCTGTTCCTGCCCCAGGAGTGGGCGCACGACGATGGTCGGCGGCAGCGCGCTGGGATACCCGTGGAGGTCGGGCATGTCTCCAAGACGCACCTGGCTCTGGGCCTGTTGGACCGGCTGGCCGGGCAGGGATTGGCGGTGCCGGTGATCGTGGCCGATGCCGGCTATGGCCGCAGCGTCTCCTTCCGGCTCGCACTGGAGGAACGCGCCTGGACCTACGTCATGGCCGTCGACCCGAAGGAGATCGCGCGGCCTGCCGACGCCGAGCCGTATCAGCCGGCTTATGGCGGGCTGGGACCACCGACCCTGCCCCGCTACCGCGAGAAGCCCTGCCCGTTGCCCGGCCTCGTTGATGAAACCGCCGTGTTCGAGGAGGTCACCTGGAGGCAGGGCAGCAAGGGGGCGATGACCTCGCACTTCGCGGTGCTTCCGGTGCGGCCCTCGGGCAAGGAGGCCTGCCGCACCGCCCAGGAACAGGCCGGGGGACGCAGCCGGTGGGACGGTGTGCTGCCGCTGCGGACCCTGCTGGTCGAACGGCCCGAAGAAGCCGACGAGCCGACCGGCTACTGGATGACCAACCTGCCCGCCACCACTCCGATCGCCGACCTGGTGCGGTGGGCCAAGATGCGCTGGCGGATCGAGCACGACTACCGCGAACTCAAACACGGCCTGGGCCTGGACCACTTCGAAGGCCGCACCTGGCGCGGCTGGCACCACCACGTCACCCTCGTCACCGCCGCCCAGGCCTTCCTCACCCTCAGGCGGCTCGACCCAAAAGCCCAAGCGCCGGCCTGACCCTCTACCAGGTCCTTGGTGCCCTTCAGGACCTGCTGAGGTGCTGGACCGGCACCTGCACCACCTGCGGCCGCCCCCTCACCACACCCCGAAGCAGAGCCAGAACCTAACGAAGCACTACTAGTCGCCCTCGACCAGCCGCGCCGGAAATCCACCGGTGGCCACCGGCCCCCACCGCTCCGGTGTGACCCGGATGATCGACTTGCCCTGCTTCAGCATGGCCTGCCGGTACTCCGTCCAGTCCGGGTGCTCCCCGGCGATGTTGCGGTAGTACTCCACCAGCGGTTCCACGGAGTCGGGGGCGTCGACGACCTCGGCGGTGCCGTCGATCTGGACCCACGGTCCGTTCCAGTCGTCGCTCAGGACGAGGACGCTGACCCGGGGGTCCCGCTTGGCGTTGCGGGTCTTGGCGCGCTCCGGGTAGGTGGACACCACGATCCGGCCCGAGTCGTCGACTCCGCAGGTCAGCGGGGACGCCTGGGGGCTGCCGTCGGCGCGGCGGGTGATCAGGAGGGCGTGATGGCGGGGGCGTACGAAGTCCAGGAGTTCGTCGAGCGAGACGCGGGTGTTGGTCGCGATGTTCGGTGCCATGGACGGCAGCCTACGGGGAGCGGGGTCCGCGGAGGCTGACCCTGCCAGGAGTACCGTCGGCCGGGCGTCACCCGAATGCAACAGAGCGGATAAAGTGCTGTCCGTCCTGTGCTCGCAGTCGGGAATGTGCTGCGGAGCTCTCCTGCGCACGGCCTTTTGGCCGCGCTCGCTGAAGAGGTTCGTGGTGACTGCGTCCGAGTTTTCTGGTTTGCCCCGTTTTCCGGCTGGTTTCGAGCTGGCCGAAGCCCTGACGGTGGCGGCGCAGCAACTGCACGAGACCCTCACCCCGGACACCACCCTGAACACCGCCGTACGGCTCGCGGTGCGGCTGCTGCCGGGCGCCGAGTACGCCGCGATCTCCGTGATCGAACGGGACGGCCACCGGCGTACGGCGGCCTGGAGCGACGAGCTGGTCCGCGCCGCCGAGGGCACGCGGAGCGACCGTGCCCGTCCGCCGTACTGGACGCGGCTGTGGAACGCCCCCGTCGTCCGGCTCGCCGACAGCGAGGCCGAGGAGGGTGGCGACGGCCCGGCCGGTCTCGGGCTGCGTTCGGCGCTGGCGCTGCGGCTGCGGGCCGACAAGCGCAGCCTGACCGTGCTCACCGCCTACGCCCGCAAGCCGCACGCCTTCGACGACGTGGCGACCCGGATCGGCCGCCTGTTCACCGCGCACGTCAGCATCGCCCTGGACTCCGCGACCGTCCGCGAGCAGCTCACCGAGGCCATGCGCACCCGTGACCTGATCGGCCAGGCCACCGGCATCGTGATGGAGCGGATGAACATGGACGCGGCGGAGGCCTTCGACAGCCTGGTCCGGGCCTCCCAGCGGGAGAACATCAAGCTGCGCGACCTCGCCCGCCGGCTCGTGGACGCACAGCCCCCGGCCTGACGGGACGGCTCAGGCCACCGGCAGCGACTCCCCCTGCACCGCCTGCACGTCCAGCTCCACCTTCAGCGTCGTACCGATGGCGGCGATGCCCGCCTGCACCACCTGGTTGTAGTGCATGGCGAAGTCCTCGCGCCGCAGTTGCGTGGTCGCGCGGAACGCGGCGCGGGTGCCGCCCCACGGGTCGGGGCCGGTGCCGAGGTAGGCGAGGTCCAGGTCGACCGGGCGGACGACGCCGTGCAGGGCGAGTTCGCCGTGCACGGTCCAGCGGTCGGCGCCGGCCGCCGTGAGGCCCGTCGAGCGGTAGACGATCTCCGGGTGCCGCTCGACGTCCAGGAAGTCGGGGGAGCGCAGATGCTGGTCCCGCATGCCGTTGCCGGTGTCGATGGTCGCGGCCCGGATGACCGCCGCGACCCGGGACTTGGTGATGTCGTCCGGGGCGATCTCGATCGTGCCGGCGAAGTCCGTGAACCGGCCACGCACGCTGGAGATCCCCAGGTGCTGGGCGACGGCGGCCACGCCGGAGTGCGCCGGGTCGATCGTCCACGGCCCCGGCGGCGGCAGCTCCGCCCCGCCCTGCCGGGCCAGCGTCACCGTGCCGACCTCGGCCCGCCCGCTCGCCGTGACGATCGCGCTCGCGGCGGCGGGCACGTATCCGACCGCCGTGACGACGACGGTGTACGCCCCCGGCTCCAGCGGCGTCAGGTCCCGCACCGCGCCCTCGGCGTCCGCCTCGGCGCGCAGCACCTGCGTGCCCCTCGCGTCCGTCACGGTGACGACCGCGTGCGACACGGCCCATCCGTCCCGGGTACGGATCCTCGCGGTCAGTCCCATGTCCTTCGCAACTCCCTGTACTGGAACCGGCCCGTGACGGGGCACCCGCCACGGGCCGGAGCTGTTTCTCTCGTGAACTACTCGCCGGGGTGGGCGAGTTCGATGTCGTGGGCGTCGACGCCGGTACCCGTGACGGTCAGCGCGGTCGCCACCGGCGGGTAGCCGGTCGCGATCACCGTGTACTCGCCGCCGTCCAGGTCGGTGAAGGCGTACGCCCCGTCCATCCCGGTCGTCGCGGTGCCGACGACGTTGCCGGCGGCGTCGACCAGCGTCACGCGCGCGTCGGCCAGCGGCCCGTGCGGCGCCCGTACGACGCCCTGCACCTGGGCCCCGGCGTCCAGGTCGACCTCGACCCGGGTGACGCCGGTGCCGCCCACCTCGACGGGCAGCGCGCGCGGCCGGAACCCGGCGGCGTTCACGGCGACGGTCACCGGCCCGGGCACCAGCTCGGCGAAGCCGAACTCGCCCTGCTCACCGGTGGTCTGGCTGGCCAGCAGGTCGCCGCGCACATCGGTCACGATCACCATCGCGTCCTTCACCGGCAGCGCGCTCCCGGCGGCCCGCACCACACCGGTCAGCCCGCTGGTGCCGCTGAGCAGGATGTCGTACGCCACCGGCTCACCGTTCACCACGACGGTGGACGCCTGTGGCTGGAAGCCGTCGGCGGAGGCGATCAGGACGTACGAGCCCGTGCCCGGCGCGTCCACCGCGTAGGAGCCGTCGGCCTGCGCGACGGAGCGGCCGAGCTGACGGCCCGCGAGGGAGATCAGCGTGACGGCGGCCTGCGGGACCGGCGCGTTCTCGGCGCCGCGGACGTAACCGCGGACCGGGATGCCGCCGGAGACCGGGGACTCGGTGGCCACGGCGACCGCGGCGGCCGGCCGCCGCGTGCCGTCGGGGCCTGCCTCGGTGTCCGCGACGACCGCCCGGCTCGGGACGAACTCCTCGGCCGGGGCGGCGGCCTGGGCCGGGGCCTGATCGGCGGCGGCCTGCGCCAGCGCGCCCTTGGTCTTCAGCGGGACCTCCTTGATGAACAGCGAGCACAGCAGCGCGAGCAGCGCGACCGGCGCGGCGTAGAGGAAGACGTCCGCGATGCCGTGGCCGTACGCGCTCTCCATCAGGGTGCGGATCGGGCCGGGCAGGGCGTCCATGTCGGGGATGCTGCCGCTGGAGTCCGAACCGGCCAGCGCGGCGGCCGACTGCGGGTCGAGGGCGGACGCGCCCTCCTCGACGTACTGCTTGATCCGGTGCGTCAGCACCGCGCCCAGGGCGGAGACGCCGACGGCGCCGCCGAGGGAGCGGAAGAAGTTGACGACCGAGCTCGCGGCGCCCAGGTCGCTCGGGGCCACCTGGTTCTGCGTGGCGAGGACCAGGTTCTGCATCATCATGCCGACGCCGAGGCCGAGCAGCGCCATGTAGACCGCGACGTGCCAGTACTCGGTGTCGTACCGGATGGTGCCGAGCAGGCCGAGCCCGCCGGTCACCAGCACACCGCCGGCCAGCAGCCACGCCTTCCAGCGTCCGGTGCGGGTGATGACCTGGCCGGAGACGGTGGACGAGATGAACAGACCGCCGATCAGCGGGATGGTCAGGACGCCGGACATGGTCGGCGACTTGTCCCGGGCCAGCTGGAAGTACTGGCTGAAGAAGATGGTGCCGGCGAACATCGCGATACCGACGAACAGCGAGGCGAGCGACGCCAGCGTGATGGTGCGGTTGCGGAACAGCCGCAGCGGGATGATCGGCTCGCTCGCCCTGGTCTCGATCAGCAGGAAGATCAGGAGCAGCGCGACGGTGCCGCCGACCATGGCGTACGTCTGCCAGGACACCCAGTCGTACTTGTCACCGGCGAAGGTCACCCAGACCAGCAGCAGGCAGACCGCGGCGGTGATGAAGAAGGCGCCGGCCCAGTCGACCTTGACCCGCCGCTTGACGACCGGCAGGTGCAGGGTGCGCTGGAGCACGATCAGGGCTATGACGGCGAAGGGGACGCCGACGTAGAAGCACCAGCGCCAGCCGAGCCAGTCGGTGTCGGTGATGACCCCGCCGATCAGCGGGCCGCCGACCATCGCGGTCGCGAACGTCGCGCCGAGGTAGCCGTTGTAGCGGCCGCGCTCGCGCGGGGAGATCATCGCGGCGAGGATGATCTGGGCCAGCGAGGACAGCCCGCCCATGCCGATGCCCTGGACCGCGCGGAAGGTGATCAGCATCGTCGGGTTCTGCGACAGACCGGCCGCAGCCGAGCCCAGCACGAAGATCACCAGCGCCAGCTGGATGAGCAGCTTCTTGGAGAAGAGGTCCGCGAGCTTGCCCCACAGCGGGGTGGACGCGGTCATCGCCAGCAGCGACGCGGTGACCACCCAGGTGTAGGCGCTCTGGCCGCCGCCGAGGTCCTTGATGATGTCGGGCAGGGCGTTGGAGACGATCGTCGAGGACAGGATCGCCACGAACATGCCGAGCAGCAGCCCGGTGAGCGCCTCCATGATCTGCCGGTGGGTCATCGGGGCGCCCGAGCCGTGCGAGCCGTGGCCGCCGTGGGCGCCTCCCCCGTGCTTGGCGTGGGCCCGCACACCGGCTGGTGTGGATGTTGCCATGGGCTTCCTTTTCTCTTACGTGTTTGCGGGTGTACGGGTGCAGTCGGCTACGTGTTCGCGGGTGTACGGGTGCAGTCGTCGAAGCTCGCCCGGAGCCGCGTCATCAGCTGGATGAGCTGACCGACCTCGTCGTCGGTCCAGTCGCTCAGCCGCCCGGCGAGCAGGTGGGTGGTCCGCCGGGACAGCTCGTCGAGCTGGTCCCGGCCGCTGGGGGTCAGGCGGAGGATGCGGGAGCGCTTGTCCGCCGGGTCGGGGGAGCGCTCGATCCAGCCCCGCTCGGCGACGTGCGCGACGTGGCGGCTGGTCACCGACATGTCCACGCTGAGCAGCTCGGCGAGCCTGCTCATGCGCATGTCGCCGTGGCGGCCGAGCAGCGTGAGGACGGCGGCGGCACCGCCGGGGCACTCGGCCGGCAGGATCCGCCCCATCTCCCGTTTGACGGCGCCGAAGGCGCTGAACTGACGCGCCAGTTCCTCGTACTGCGCCCGCTCTGCCATGACCTCTCCCGGTTCAGTTGCTTAGAGCAACCATAGAAAAGTTGGTTGCCACAGGCAAACTAAATCAGGGGTTCAGCCATAAAAACTTGGCAAAGGCAAGTATTGCGAGCGTAAACGTGCAGGTCGGGGCCCATGGGACGACCGCACGCCCCCCACTTGGGCGCCCCCGGCGTTTTCGCTAGGGTCTCGGGCCATGGCTAACAACCAGGGTCCCCAGGGCAACCACGACCCCGCAGGCAGCACTCAGATGTTCCGTGCGTTCGTCGACGAGGGCCCCCAGGGCCCCCGGAATCGGCAGCAGGCGGCCGCTCCGGCGGGTCCGCGGATCGGGCTGATCGTCGGCATCGTGGCGGCCGTCGCCATCGTCGCCGCGGTTGCCTGGCTCGCGCTGAAGTAGTGCCGAAGCGGTAGCGGCCTCTCAGGCCCACTCGACCGAGACGTCCCGCGTCTCGATGTGCATACCGAGCGGCACCCGCCAGGACTCGACGCACACCGTCCAGGTCCTCTCGGTGCGCGCGGCGGCCTCGATCGGTACCGGGAGGTCCTCGGCCGACTCGATCGTCCCCCAGTCGATGCCGAGCGCGCCGATGACGTGCGTGCCGAAGGTGACCGTGCCCGAACGCACCGCGGTTCCGCCGGTGTTGTGGAAGGCGACGGTCACCTTCTCGCACCAGCGCTTGTCGGTGGGCTCCCGCACGGGTGCGCCCACGGACAGCTCGGCGGGTCCGGCTGGAGCCGTGGGAGTGGGGGAGGGACTTGGGGCCGGCGGAGGCGCCTCCGGGTGACCGGGACTCCCCCCGTCCGCCGACGGCGTGCGGCTGCTGGTGCCACTCGTGAAGGCGGGAGCGCTGCTCCTGCCCGGTGCGGGCTCCGGATCCCGGCTTGCCGGCGCTGAACTCGGCGTGTCCTGCGGCGTGTTGTCCGCGCCGGGCGTTGTCCCGGGTCCGTCGAGCGGCACCAGCCGTACACCCTCCGTCGGTGCCGCCGCCGTACGCCCGGACGGGCCGCCGCCCGCGCCGACGGCCACGTACCCGTCGCCGGCGCCGCCTCCTGAGTACCCCGCCAGTGCCGCACCGGCGCAGACGACGGCCGCCGACACGCCGATCACAGCGCGGCGGCGGCCACGGGTCCAACTCCTGGGAAGCATCGCGCCAGTGTGGCTGACGCTGCGTCAGGAAGGAAGCCCTCAGTCGGAGATGAGGCCCTCGCGGAGCTGGGCCAGCGTGCGGGTCAGGAGGCGGGAGACGTGCATCTGCGAGATGCCGACCTCCTCGCCGATCTGCGACTGGGTCATGTTGGCGAAGAAGCGGAGCATGATGATCCGGCGCTCGCGGGGCGGGAGCTTGGCCAGCAGCGGCTTGAGCGACTCGCGGTACTCGACGCCCTCCAGCGCGCTGTCCTCGTAGCCGAGGCGGTCGGCCAGGGAGCCCTCGCCGCCGTCGTCCTCGGGGGCCGGGGAGTCCAGCGAGGAGGCCGTGTAGGCGTTGCCCACCGCGAGGCCGTCGACGACGTCCTCCTCGGACACGCCGAGCACGGTGGCGAGTTCGGTGACCGTCGGGGAGCGGTCCAGCTTCTGGGACAGCTCGTCGCTCGCCTTGGTCAGGGCCAGGCGCAACTCCTGGAGGCGGCGCGGCACCCGCACCGACCACGAGGTGTCGCGGAAGAACCGCTTGATCTCGCCGACGACCGTCGGCATCGCGAACGTCGGGAACTCCACCCCGCGTTCGCAGTCGAAGCGGTCGATCGCCTTGATCAGGCCGATCGTGCCGACCTGGACGATGTCCTCCATCGGCTCGTTGCGGGAGCGGAAGCGGGCCGCCGCGTAGCGCACGAGGGGGAGGTTGAGCTCGATCAGGGTGTCCCGGACGTACGCCCGCTCCGGGCTGTCCTCGTCCAGCGCGGCGAGCCGGAGGAAGAGGGAGCGGGACAAGGTGCGGGTGTCGATGGCCTCCGAGGAGGCCGGGAGGGCCGGGGTCGGCGCGGCCGCCAGGGCCGAGACGTCATCGATGGGGTCGAGCGCGTCGTGCGCGTCGAGCGCCTCGGGCGCTGTCTCGCTCTTGGTGAGCGTGAGCACCTTCGAGCTGCCCTGTTCTGCGGACATGCCACCCCCTTTGGGTCGCGGGACGGTCGCGGCGGGCGCTCCTCGTGAGGAGCGCAGCCTTCACCTGAATACCGGCGCCGGGGCACCGGCAAACGCGCTTCCGGCAGAATGTCACATGTCGGCAACACGCTGTAGTGACATGTCGACATGCGAGATGCGAATACGCCCTGGAAGAAGGGGGTCTGACGGCATTTCGGGTCCCGTCCGTCGGCAAAGTGCCTGGTGAACGATTCGCTCTCGACGGTGATACGTCGATCCCGCTTTCGGTTGTGCGCCGGTTCCATTCGCGGGTGCGTCGGTGATCCCGTCGGCGGTTGCGCCGGACGGGGTCTATCGGTTACGCGTTTTACGCGTCGATGCGGTTCGCCGAACGCAGGCGCTGGAAGCTGCGCGCGAGCAGCCGGGAGACGTGCATCTGGGAGACGCCGAGTTCCGCGCTGATCTGTGACTGCGTCAGATTGCTGTAGTAGCGCAGCAGCAGGATGCGCTGCTCGCGTTCGGGGAGCTGGACGAGGAGATGCCGTACGAGGTCGCGGTGCTCCACGCCGTCCAGGGCCGGGTCCTCGTAGCCGAGCCGGTCGAGCAGTCCGGGCAGTCCGTCGCCCTCCTGGGCCGCCTCCAGCGAGGTGGCGTGGTACGAGCGCCCCGCCTCGATGCAGGACAGCACCTCCTCCTCGGTGATGCGCAGCCGCTCGGCGATCTCGGCGGTGGACGGGGAGCGCCCGAAGGCGGTGGTGAGGTCCTCGGTGGCGCTGTTCACCTGCACCCACAGCTCGTGCAGCCGGCGCGGTACGTGGACCGTGCGGACGTTGTCCCGGAAGTACCGCTTGATCTCGCCGACGACGGTCGGCATCGCGAAGGTCGGGAACTGCACGCCCCGGTCCGGGTCGAAGCGGTCGATGGCGTTGATGAGGCCGATGGTGCCGACCTGGACGACGTCCTCCATGGGCTCGTTGCGGGAGCGGAACCGGGCGGCCGCGTAGCGCACCAGCGGGAGGTTGGCCTCGATCAGCGCCCCGCGCACCCGGGTGTGCTCCGGCGTGCCCGGCTCCAGCGTCTTGAGCTGGGCGAACAGCACCTGGGTGAGCGCCCTGGTGTCGGCGCCCCGGCTGCTGCGCTGTGGCGCGGGTTCGGGGGCCGGGTCGGCGGCGGGGGCGGGTGTTTCCGGAGGAGGTGTCTCCTGGGGCGGGGCTTGAGGCGCAGTACTGGCCGGCACGGTCAACTCCACCTCGTGATCCATCAACTCATCCGTCAAAAGCGGTCATAGCATCACAAGACATGTGCACTGTGTGCAAGCACCGCATAACGCCGTGTTGAGGGAGAGTTGGGGTATAAGACGCGAAACGGCCCCGCACCGGAACAGTGCGGGGCCGGGCCTGCCCTGGGCTCAGAACTCGTAGTCGGCGATCACCCAGGTGGCGAACTCCCGCCACAGCGTGACGCCCGCCTGGTGCTCCGGATGCTCGACGTACCGGCGCAGGGCGTCCTGGTCGTCGAACGACGAGTTGATGGCGAAGTCGTACGCGATGGGGCGGTCGCTGAAGTTCCAGCCCAGTTCCCAGGAGCGAATCTCCGGGATCTTCCCGTCGAGGGCGCGGAAGCGCTCCACGCCCTCGACCACGCGGGGGTCGTCGCGTTCGACGCCCTCGTTCAGCTTGAACAGGACCAGGTGACGGATCATGACTTTCCTCCGTTGGCGACCCAGGTCATGAAGTCGCCGATGGCCTTGGCGGCGTCCGATATGCCCTCGAACCCTATCTGGACGTACTCCGCGGCCTTCTCGGGGTCAGTGATGATCAGGTAGAGCACGAAGACCACGAGTACGTAGACGGCGATCTTCTTGGAATTCACCGCCACCGCGGCCTCCCCTTGCGCCTGCTGTGCCTGTTGGAACGCCTGTTTGCCGGCCGTGAGTGTAGCTTCAGGTCGTATTTGACGACCAACGGCGCGCTGAACGAACCGTGCGGGCCCCGCACGGGGAGGCGGCGCGGTGGCCGACGCGGGATCATCGGTCCATGGACGTCACCCTTCACCTCGCACAGGACCCCGAGGCCGACGAGCTGCTCGGGCGGTCCCCGCTCGCCGCGCTGGTCGGGATGCTGCTGGACCAGCAGATCCCGATGGAGTGGGCGTTCAAGGGACCCTCGACCATCGCCAACCGGATGGGCACCGACGACCTCGACGCGCACGAGATCGCCGCGTACGACCCGGAGGCGTTCGCGGCGCTGCTCTCCGACAAACCGGCCGTGCACCGCTACCCGGGGTCGATGGCCCAGCGGATCCAGCAGCTGTGCCAGTACCTCGTCGAGCACTACGACGGTGACGCGAGCGCCGTCTGGCAGGGCGTCGGCGACGGGCGGGAACTGCTCAAGCGGCTCCAGGAACTGCCCGGGTTCGGCAAGCAGAAGGCACAGATCTTCCTCGCGCTGCTCGGCAAACAGCTCGGCGTGACCCCCGAGGGGTGGCGGGAGGCCGCCGGCGACTACGGCGCGCCCAAGTCGTTCCGGTCCGTCGCCGACATCACCGGGCCCGAGTCGCTGGCCAAGGTGCGGGCGCACAAGCAGGAGATGAAGGCGGCGGCGAAGGCGGCCAAGGCCGCGAAGAAGTAGCGCCCGGCGTCAGCCGACTGGACCGCTCCGGCGTGCGGGAGGCTCGGTCGCGTTCCCAGCATGGAGCATGACCGAGCCACCGAGCGGGTCCCCCCGAGGACCGGAGTTCGACGACCGGCGCGTCCACGCCACCCGTGACCCGCACGCGCCGAGGCCGCCGCACGAGGGTCCCGAACCGCCCTTCGAGGGACCGCTGCACATGCTGTCCCGGGCGGCCTGGCAGGCCGTCCTGGCCACCGGCGTCGCGTCCCTGATCCTGGGCGTCCTGGTCCTCGTCTGGCCCGGCGCCTCGCTGCTCGCCGCCGCCGTCCTCTTCGGTGTCTACCTCCTCGTCAGCGGCGTCCTCCAGCTCGTCTCCGCCTTCGGCACCCACAAGACGACCTCCCTGCGCGTGCTGGCGTTCGTCAGCGGCGCCCTGTCGATCCTGCTGGGGCTGTTCTGCTTCCGCGGGGCCATGCAGTCGATCCTGCTGCTCGCGCTCTGGATCGGGATCGGCTGGCTGTTCCGCGGCATCACGCAGACGCTGGCCGCCGCCTCCGACCCGGCGATGCCGGCGCGCGGCTGGCAGATCGTCCTCGGCGCGGTCACGTTCCTCGCCGGGATCGTCCTGATCGCCTCGCCGTTCGAGTCGGTCGCCGTCCTCACGGTGGTCGGCGGGTGCTGGCTGGTCGCGGTGGGCCTGGTCGAGATCGTCACAGCACTGCGCATCCGGGTCCGCGCCCGCCAGGTCCCACGCGAGGTGTGATCGCCATGACCGTGTCTCCCTGCGCGTCGCCGAGTCCGCCCGGCATATCCGGCACGTCGCCGCGGCTCACCGCTACGCCGAGCGGGCGGTTTACGGCAGCCGTGCGACGGACGCCGTACGCCTGCCGGGGAGATGACCTGCTGTGAGCACGCCCCCGCAGTCCCGCCGCGCCGTGCGCCGCCGCACCTGGCCACGGATGCTCGCGCTGCTGCTCGCGCTGCTCCTGCCGATGGCGCACGCGGAGGCGGCGGCGGTGCCCGTCGCCGCCGTGGCGGGAGAGGTCGCCGAGGCCGATGTGCTCGACACGGCCCTGCGGCCGCCGGCGCGGGGCACGCACCGGCCCGTGGTGCCGCAGCGTCCGGCACCACCGGCAGCGCCGCCCGTGCGGACCACGCAGGTCCGCTCACCACAGGCGCCGACCGGGCCGCCGTATCCACTGCGGACCCTGCGCTCGGTGGTCCTGCGCTGCTGACAGACCTGCCCTCCCCCCACCCAGGTCAGTCGGTACTACGCAAGGAGGCACAGCCATGCCCTCGGATCCGTACGCCGTTCTGCGCGCCCTGGTACGCGCGGAGGCCATGCGTAACGCGCCCAAGACAGAACTGAAGGAAACCAAACAGCCGCAGCGGCCGCCGAAGAAGCGGGGCCGCTGAGCCGTCGGCGGAGGCGGGTCTACCGCCTCCGCCGCGCCGTGCCGAAGATCGAACGGGTGATCTCCCGCCCGATCTGGGTGCCGATGGAACGCGCCAGGGATTTGAACACGCCGCTGCCGACGACCTGCTCCACGACCGACTCCCTCGGCCGCTCGGGCGCCGGCGCGGGCTTCGCGGCGGGCCTCTCGGCGGCCCGCTGTTCCAGCTTCTCGTACGCCGACTCCCGGTCCACCGCCTGCGCGTACCGGCCGAAGAGCGGCGAGGACGTCACCGCCCGGTCCAGGGCGGCCGGTTCGATCGGGCCCATCAGGGACTCCGGGGCGCGCAGCCGGGTCGCGGCGACCGGGGTCGGGGCGCCCTTCTCGCTGAGCACCGTCACCACCGCCTCACCGGTGCCGAGTTCGGTGAGGAGCTCCTCGAGGTCGTAGGCGGAGTCCGGGAAGGTCCTGACGGTCGCCTTGAGGGCCTTCTGGTCGTCGGGAGTGAAGGCGCGCAGGGCGTGCTGGACGCGGTTGCCGAGCTGGGCGAGGACGTCGCCGGGCACGTCCTTGGGGGTCTGGGTGACGAAGAAGACGCCGACCCCTTTCGAGCGAATCAGCCGCACGGTCCGGGTGATCGAGTCCAGGAACGCCTTCGACGCGTCGTTGAAGAGCAGATGCGCCTCGTCGAAGAAGAAGACCAGCTTGGGCTTGTCGATATCGCCGACCTCGGGGAGGTCGTGGAAGAGGTCCGCGAGCAGCCACATCAGGAACGTCGAGAAAAGCTGCGGCCTGTCCTGTACGGCGGGCAGCTCCAGGACCGACACCAGACCCCGCCCGTCCTCAGCCGTGCGCAGGAACTCCGCCGTGTCGAACTCCGGCTCCCCGAAGAAGGAGCCCATCCCCTGCGCCTCGAAGGCGGTCAGCGAACGCAGGATCACCCCCGCGGTGGCGGAGGACAGCCCGCCGACGGCCTTCAGCTCGGCCCTGCCCTCGTCGGAGGTGAGGAAGGCGACGACCGCGCGCAGGTCCTTGAGGTCGATCAGTTCCAGGCCCTTGGTGTCGGCGTAGTGGAAGATCAGGCCGAGGGACTGCTCCTGGGTCTGGTTGAGCTGGAGGACCTTGGCGAGCAGGACCGGGCCGAAGCTGGTGACGGTGGCGCGCAGCGGGATGCCGTGGCCGATGCCGCCGAGGGCGTAGAACTGGGCCGGGAAGCCGTTCGCCGTCCACCGCTGGTGCACCTCGGCGGCGCGGGAGCGGATCTTGTCGTTGGGTCGGCCCGGTGCCGAGATGCCCGACACATCGCCCTTGATGTCGGCGAGGAAGACGGGCACGCCCTGCGCGGACAGCTGCTCGGCGATCAGCTGGAGCGTCTTCGTCTTTCCGGTGCCGGTGGCGCCCGCGACCAGCCCGTGCCGGTTGAGCATCGGAAGCGGGATGCGGACCTGGGCGTCGGGCAGGCACCGGCCGTCCCACAGCAGGGCGCCCAGATCCAGCGCCGGCCCGGTGAACTGGTACCCGGCGGCGATCTTCAGGGCCTCCTGCGGGAGGGCGTGAGCACTGCCGGGCGCGTCGGGGTTGGCGGCCGCGGGCACGGTCTCGCTGTCACTCATGTCAGGCCCCTATTCCGTTTCGCCCGGGTTTACGGCATCTTTTCCAGCGTTGCACTCCCTCTCCATGGCTGCGCCCGGAACGTCTTGACCGGTAGGCTTTCCGTGTGATCTTCAAGCGCATCGGAAACGGCCGGCCGTACCCCGACCACGGCCGGGACAGCACCCGGCAGTGGGCGGACGTCGCGCCGCGCCCGGTCCGCCTCGATCAGCTCGTGACGACCAAACAGCAGCTCGACCTGGAGACCCTCCTCGCCGAGGACTCCACGTTCTACGGCGACCTCTTCGCGCACGTCGTGAAGTGGCAGGGCGACCTGTATCTGGAGGACGGCCTGCACCGCGCGGTGCGGGCGGCGCTCCAGCAGCGCCAGGTGCTCCACGCGCGCGTCCTCGAGCTGGACTGACCCACCCCGCGCGGGCTCTCGGAACGGCACCGGCCGGCCATGGCTTGGCCCTTTCGGGTTCTCCTGAGCGGCGTCTGATGATCATCTAGTAGGCATCGCCGCCCAGGCGCACTACGCTGCGCTCATGAGCATGCTGACTCCCCCCGGCATGGGCGGCCAGTACCGGATCACGGGGGACAAGTACCCGCGGATGCGTCCACCCCGTCGGCGCGGCAGGCTCGTACTCATCGTCACCGCGTCGGTCGTCGTGATCGGCGTTCTCAGCTGGGGCACTCTGCAACTCGTCGACGTCTTCACCGGCGGCCGTGAGGCCTCGGCGGCCGGGACCAAGGCGGACTGCGCCACCAAGGTGAGCCCCTCGCCCAGCGCGGCCGTGGCCGTGCCGCGGCCGGGGGCCGTCACCGTCAACGTGCTCAACGCCACGACCCGTAGCGGGCTGGCCAAGAAGACCGCCGACGAGCTGAAAAAACGTGGCTTCAGGATCGGCGAGGTGGGCAACGCGCCGAAGCAGTGGGACAAGAAGGTGAAGGGCACGGGGTTGTTGATCGGGCCCGTCTCCGCTGTGAACACCTCGCTGCCGGTGCTTGGCACGCAGTTGCCTGCGGCCGGGCGCAGCACGGATGCGGCCCGTAAGGGGCAGGCGGTCGATCTCATCATCGGCGATGGCTTCAAGGAGCTTGCGGAGAAGCCGGTTGCCGACCGGGCGCTGGCCGAGTTGGCCGCGCCTCGGCCGGCGGCGAGTGGGGTGAAGGCGGGGTGCTGAGCGCCGTCTCGCCGTAGGGGGATCCGTTGTGGGGCGGCTGCGGGTGCGTTGTGGCTGGTCGCGCCCACGCGGCGGAGCCGCATATCGACAGAGCCCCGCGCCCCTTAAGGGGCGCTTTCAGGTTGCCGCTACTCCGCCGCGCCGTACATGCGGTCCCCTGCGTCGCCCAGGCCCGGGACGATGTAGCCGTGGTTGTTGAGGTGGTCGTCGACCGAGGCCGTTACGACTGTCACCGGGGTGCCCGCCAGCTCGCGTTCCATCAGTTCGACGCCTTCGGGGGCGGCCAGCAGGACCACGGCCGTCACGTCGTCGGCGCCGCGCTTGATCAGCTCCTGGATCGCCGCGACCAGGGTGCCGCCGGTGGCCAGCATCGGGTCCAGGACGTACACCTGCCGACCGGAGAGGTCCTCCGGCATGCGGGTGGCGTACGTGGAGGCCTGGAGCGTCTCCTCGTTGCGGATCATGCCCAGGAAGCCCACCTCGGCGGTCGGCAGCAGCCGGACCATGCCGTCCAGCATGCCGAGACCCGCCCGCAGGATCGGCACGACCAGCGGGCGCGGGTGGGAGAGCTTGACGCCGGTGGTGGTGGCGACCGGGGTGGTGATGTCGACCTGTTCGGTGCGCACGTCCCGCGTGGCCTCGTAGGCGAGCAGGGTGACCAGTTCGTCGGCGAGCCGGCGGAAGGTCGGGGAGTCGGTGCGCTGGTCGCGCAGCGTGGTGAGCTTGTGGGCGACCAGGGGGTGGTCGACGACGTGGAGACGCATGGGCACAACAGTAACCGCGCTTCGGTGCCTGCACTCCCTGGCGTCAAACCGGCCATCCGGGGGAAGGTGAGAGGGACGGATAGGGGTGGTGTGCCTATGCCCGACCTGCCAGAGCTGCCCGACCAGGCGTCCCGGGCCGACGCGAGCGCGCAGCAGACCGACGCCGAGCGGAGGCGGCGCCGGGCGCAGTTTCTGCGGGAACTCGCCGAAGCCCGGGAACTGCGTGACCGCGTCCAGCCGCGCCGTGCCAAGACCGCCCGGCTGCGACACGCGATGCGCATGCGAACGTTCCGCTGGTAGTTCCCGTGGCCCGCGCCGGGGCGGGAAGAACCGCGCTTCCCGCGGTCGTTGTGGGGGTGGGCGTGCGTGGCGTCGGCCGAAAGCCGCGTACGATCCGCTGGTGGCGGCAACGAGTGTGCTGGTGAGTCGTTCGCGGACATGCGATCAAAACAGCCGGACACAGCGGGCCGAAGACGTCCCCTGAACGCCTTGTTTCTGCCACGATTCCGAGTGGGCGGGGCTCGGAGCCCGAGCTCTCCCCGCCCGCAACCTCCGCCGGGGGGACCCCCAACCGGCACGCCTATGACCAGTGGGAGAGTCACGGTGTACTTCGCCGCACTGCTCGCGCGCACCGAAGACGGGTGGGAAGCGAGCGACACAGAGCTCGACGACGTGGAAACCCTGTCGGATCTGGCCGACCTGGCCCGGGAAGCCTCTCCCGACGAGGACACGGTGCTCGTCCTGATCGAGCAGGAGGACGCCTGGTTCGGCGTCGTCCGCATCGACGGCGAGGACGACCCTCGTATCTACGTCTCGGACGCCGCCGCGGCTGCCCGCAGCAGCTACGGCGAGATCCTGCTCACCGACGAACTGCTCGGCCGCGAGCCGGCCGACGACGCCACCGACCTGGACGCCCTCGACCTGGACGGCACCGAGGACGGTGAGCCCGAGAACGACGCCGACGACGGAGAGGAGGACGGCGGCTCCGCCGAGGCCGTTCCGCACGGCCCGGTCGGCGACACCGGCATCCTCGACGACCTCGGCGTCAGCGAGAAGGAACTGCTGTCGCTGACGGAGGACGCGCTCACCGAGATCGCCGAGTCCCTGGGCGCCTCGGAGACGCTGGAGACCGTCCGCTGACCCCGTCCGACCCGAGTACGGTCCCGGACCCGGTGCGCGACCCCTGGCGGGCCGCGATGCGGCTCGCCCTGGACGAGGCCGGGCGGGCGGTCCGGGGCGGAGACGTCCCCGTCGGCGCGGTCGTCCTCGCCGCCGACGGCACGACCGTGCTCGCCGCCGGACACAACGAACGCGAGGCCACCGGCGACCCGACCGCGCACGCCGAGGTCCTCGCCATCCGGCGGGCGGCTTCCGAACTGGGCGAATGGCGGCTGACCGGCTGCACGCTGGTCGTGACCCTGGAACCCTGCACGATGTGCGCGGGCGCGATCGTGCAGTCCCGGGTGGACCGGGTCGTCTACGGCGCCCGCGACGACAAGGCCGGCGCGGCCGGCTCCCTCTGGGACGTCATACGCGACCGGCGCCTCAACCATCGCCCCGAGGTGATCGAGGGCGTGCTCGCCGAGGAGTGCGCGGGGCTGCTCACCGACTTCTTCCGGGCCCGCTGAGAGCCCACTGAGAGCCCGCTGACGGCCGCTGCCGCCCCGGCCCCCGGGGACCGGCGGAAACGGATTTCGGAGCACGCACCACCTTGCTGTAAGGTCTCCCTCGGTAGCGTGTCCGAGCGGCCGAAGGAGCTCGCCTCGAAAGCGAGTGTGGCGCAAGTCACCGAGGGTTCAAATCCCTCCGCTACCGCAGGTAGAAGGGGCGCCCTGTCTTACTCACAGGGCGCCCCTTCGCTTTCCGTCTCAGTTTCCGTCTCAGTTGGCCGGTACGAGGACCCCGGCGGCCCCGTCGTCGCCCTCGTCGGGCCGCTCCTGGTCCGGCCTCCAGATCAGCCCGTCAACCTGTCGCGCAACATCGCTGCGGACCGAGTCCACCATGTGCTGATACCGAGCGGCCATGGCCGTGGTGGACCACCCCATGAGCCCCATGACGGCACGCTCGGAGACTCCCAGGATCAGCAGGACCGTGGCGGCCGTGTGCCGAGCGTCGTGCAGCCGACCGTCCCTGACCTTGGCGTCGGTCAACAGCTCCTTCCAGTCGTCGTAGTCCGTTCGGGGCGGGGTGCCGCGTCCGTCCGGGGTGGCGAAGAGCCAACCATGATCCGTCCACTTGTCGCCGGCCGCCGCCCGTTCGGCTTCCTGCTTCACCCGATGAGCCCTGAGCAGGTCCACAAGCTGTGCAGGCAGACCAACCGCACGGCGGCCCGCGCGTGACTTGGTGTCGGCCGTCTCCGGGTTGGTGCGCTGCCTCTGCGGGCAGTACCCGGCTTTCCTGCCGCATGTGTCGCCACACCCGTGGGCGTAGCGCGGTCGGCGACGACTCCGACGAACCATCAGCACGCCGCGTTCCAAATCCACATCGGTCCACTTCAGGCCCAACGCCTCGCCCTGTCGCAGTCCCAGGGCAAGAGCCACGGCCCAGCGCGCAGAGTTTCGGCGGCCGTCAGCGGCTCGCAGCAGTCGCTTGACCTCGTCAACGGTGTACGGCTCGATCTCCTCCTCGCTGAGGCGAGGGGCCTTGGCGAGCTGCACCGGGTTGCGGGTCAGGTGGCCACGCCGGACAGCTTCGTTCAAGGCGGTGCGGAAGGTGCGGTGAATCTGATGGATCGTTCCCGCTCGCCGGCCGTCCGCCTGCATGGCGCCGTAGAAACGCTCGATGTGCTCCGGGCGGAGCTTGTCCAGGCGGTGCGCCCCGAGGGCGGGGATCAGGTGCTTCCGCACGGCGACGCCGTACCCAACCATCGTGTTCTCGTTAACGGCGAGTGGTGCGATCGTGTCCACCCAGTGGGTCAGCCACGTCTCGACGGTCCAGGCCCGGCCCGCCTTTCGGACCGTGCCGCCATCGCGTTGTTTCTCCAGTTCCCTCACGGCGGCGGTCACTTCGGCCCGGGTCTTGCGTTCGACGTGGCGTCGGTCGGGACGGCCGTCGTCGCGGATGCCGACGGTGACGCGGCCGTGCCACTTGCCGTCACTGCCCTGGTAGATGGAGCTTCGGCCGTTGGGCTGTCGGGTGCGCTTCTTGTCTTCCGCCACGGGCGGGACTCCTTGGGGTTGAGGCGAATACGAACGACCGGAGCGCCGCCCCGTGGCGGGGTGGCGCTCCGGTGGTGAGGGATGGGTCAGGCGGCGCGCTGTTCGGCGCGGCGGCGGGCGAGGTAGGCGGCCGGCTCGTCGGCGGGGACGCGGCGGAGTCCGCCGATCAGCAGGGATTCCAGCTCTCCGCTGCGAATGAGGGCGAAGCAGGTGGTACGGCCGATGCGGAGGCAGCGGGCGGCCTCTTCGACGGTCAGGAGGACGGGGGCCGGACCGTTGGCTTTGGCGAGCCGGGTGGTTTCCAGGTCGGTGACGCTCATGTGGGCACTCCTGTGGGCAGTCCTCGGGGGCTGGTGCTGGGTGCGTGTGTGTCCTAGGTGCGGATTTCTGCGTCACCTGCGTCATCTGCGTCATTCGCTGCTCTGGCCTGCGATTTCGCGGTGACGCAGAACGGTGGGGGTGCGTCACCGGTGACACAGACCTGCGTCATCGGGTGACGCAGGTGACGCGGGGTGACGCAGGAATCGGCCGTCTGCGTCACCCGCCTTTCGGCAGGTCACCGACCGTTTTCGGGGCCCGGGTGACGCAGGTGACGCAGCGCCTTCCTACTTAGGACAAAGAGGGGGTGGTGTCTGTTGTGGTGCGCGGCTCAGAGAGTGAAAGAAGGAGCCGCTTCGCGGCGCGTCCCTCGCAGGGCGGCGCCGCCGCCGAACAGCAAGAGGAGCACCCGGGCGCCGGTGCTCCTCTTGCTTGTGAGCGGTCGTGGTGCCGTGCGGTCAGAAGGCCGCTTCCTGCTCAGACGCTGGCGGCGCGGCGGACGGCCGCGCGATCTCGATGTAGCGGGAGGCGTTGGTGCGCCCCCAGTCGATGAGGACGCCCCGGGCCGCGAGGGTGGGCTGAAGCCGCTTGAGGCGGTCAGAGAGCACCTTGCCCGTGGTCGGCCACCCTTTCGGCAGGGGGCGAAAGTCCTCGCCGGTGTAGAGGCCGGTGAGGCAGTGCAGCCATTCGGCGGACGTCATCCGCTGCTCGGTGCCGGGTTCCGTGCCGGCGGCGTGCTTGAGCACCGTCTGTGCCAACAGGTCGCCCTCGATGACGTCGTCGTTGAGGTCGTCCAGGCTGGCCCGGTAGGCGGCGAGAGCTCCCAGACCGGTGGCCGCGTCAAGCTGCGCACACAGGTGCGCGAAGTCCGCCATCCGCAGGTCGGTCGGAATGTCCGCCTCCGCCGCCCGCACCTGCACAGCGAGATCCAGGAGCGAGCCGAGGATGACGGGCAGTACTTCTGCGAAGTCGGACCACAGTTCCGCCTCGGTGCGCCGCACCCGGGGGCGTTCCAGGCGCAGGGGCAGGAGCCGTTCGGCGAGGTCGGGCCGGATCACGCCGACGTCGATGCCGGTCAGGAGTAGGGGGCGGCGGTAGCCGATGCGGAAGACGTCCCCGTCGGTGAACAGCGCGCGCTTGACGTTCTCCGCGCCGGTCACGATGCAGCACATCGCATCCGACAGCTCAGGGGTCATGTGGGAGAGGTTGTCCAGGGCGGTGACCCAGCCGGCCGCCACCGCCGTGATCAGGTTCTCCTCGTCCTTGGGGGCCCGGCGCAGGTCCCCGGTCATGCCCTCGATGATCCGCACGAGCATCCGGCCGCCGGTGGACTTGCCGGCGCCCTGCGGTCCGGTGAGGAACGGGGCCGGGACGGGCACGGTCGGCCCAAGACAGCCGATGAGCCACGCGATGGCCAGACACTCCGTTTCGGCGGTGGCGAAGTTGCAGAGCCGCATCAGCAGATCGATGCCCTTGCCGTCGGTGTCCTTGACCGGCAACGGCAACTCACCCGTGAGCTGAGTACGGCGCCAGCACACCTCGCGCGGGTCCGGGGTACGGATGTCCCAGCCGGTGGGGTGGATACGCACGGACTGCCCGTCGTCGCGCCCGAGGTCCAGCCAGGTGGCCCCATCGAATCCGGGGGCGACGCGGATGTGGACCGGCTGCACGTCCTCGGTCAGCGCCAACGCTTCGATCAAGTCCAGCGCCTCCTTCATCGCGGTGCCGTTGAACACGCCGATGCCGTCCCTGAACAGTCCCACCATGAGTTCCTGCCGGTGGCTACCCGTCGTGCCCTGCGAGCGGATCGGACGGGCCACGGGGTGGCCGTTGCGCTGCGCGTACACGGTCCCGTCGGCGGTGCGGAAGTACCGGAAGTGCGCCTGCGCGTAGTCGGTGATGATCTCGCGTGCCGGGGTCTTCTCGTCGTCGGACATGGTCACAACCCCAACGTGGTGCGGGCGTTGGTCCACGCGTCCGTGCAGTGCCGGACCGTCTCGCCCTTGGCCTGCGCGGCGGTGAACAACCGCGTGACGTGGGTGTCGGTGAGGCAGCCGCACCTGCCGTGTTTGGACAGCACGGCCAGGAATGTCCGGTACACGGTCGCGTGGATCGCACTGGACGCTTCGGTGATGCGCTGCTCTGCCATGGCGATGCCACGGTCCAGGAAGACGGGCGTGCGGTGCGGGCACTGCCCGCCGGCGGACCGTGTGGACACGTCGGCGTGCGGTACAGGCCGGGCCGGGGAGCGCGTCTTGGCGGCCAGGGCACGCACAGTGTCCGGCAGGTCGACCACGCGGCCGATGCCGGGACCGAGGTAGCGGGCGTAGGACATGGACGACTTGACGTCGACACCGGGACGCACCTTGTTGCGGGAGGTCATGGCACCCCGGTAGATCCAGTGCTCACCGCGCGTCGTCGGTACGGTCCGCGTGGCCGGCAGGGTCGCGCGGGCCCATGCGATGGCGTCCGCGTCGTCCAGGTCCACGACGCTCAGTCCGGCGCCGCCGGGGTGGTAGCCGACGCACACCGCCCGGCGCCACGCCGCCGCCCATGCGGGCGAGACGATGACCGCCGGGTCGGTGGTGGCGGCGGCCCATGCGTGGCAGACGCCGGGGCACCGGCAGGGGCCCGGCGTTTTCATGTTCGGCCGGCCGCCGCACGCGTTGTCCGCGCACGTCGTGCAGTTACCGAACGGGACCTTGCCCCGACGCAGGGGCAGCACGGGCACACCGGACGCCGCGAGACTCAGCGCCGTGTGCTGCGGAAAGGGCGTGGGTTGCGTCATGCTGGGGTATCTCCAGTTCCTTGACGGGTTCTGGCTGGCAAGGGCGGCCCCGGATTCATTGGCGTGAGTGGGGGCCGCCCTTGGCGTAGCTAGCCGTGGAAGTGGTTGCGCTTGAACGTCGCCTTGCGGATGTTCACGGTGGTGCCGCCCTGGTGGCCGCTCGCGCTGAAGAGCTGCACGGCGATCCATCCGCCGAAGATGACGGCCGCGAGGATGATCAGTTGGGTGATGAACGCGGTGAGCGCGGCGATGAACGAGGTGAGCAGGATCAGCCCGCCGCACACCGCGAGGAATCCGACGCCTCCGAGGGCGACGTTCACCGCCGTGCGGGACACGGCCGGCTTGGCCGCGATCGGCTCGGGCTGGGCGGGGTTGATGGCGTAGCCGGTGACGACGCGGCCGTCCGGCAGGACGATGCTGGCCACCGCCGGAACACTGCCGGGCTGCACTGGCACGACCGGTGCCGACACGGCCACGGCGGGCGGGAGCGGGGTGGGCTGGTGGACTTCCACGGCCCGCTGTGCGGGCACGTGCGGGGTGTGGTCGGGGTACATGCGGAATCCCTTCCGGTACTCGGCCGGGGAGGTGGAGGCACCCCCTTCGGGGTGCCGCGTGGAGGGGTGTTTTAGGAGTCTGAGCAGGGCGCCTCCCCGCCTCCCCGAAACGATGTTTGTGCTGATCAGTACGGGGAGGCGGGCCCGGGGAGGGGATTGGGGAGTTCTCCCCGCCTCCCCGGGCCGGACGGGTGTTCCTCCCCGCTACTGGGAGGCGGAAGCGGAACCGTCGGCGTCGCGGTTGGCGAGGGCACGGGCCACGTCGTCGCGGCGCACGACCATGACCCCGTGCGACTTCTTCGGCTCCTCGCCGTGCTCCTCCAGCAGCCGCTTCAAGCGGACGTTGTTCCACTCGCGGTAGACGGCCGTGTCCAGAGCGTGCAGCCGCTTCAGCACCTCATCCGTGCGCATCCGGGCCGCGTCGCCGATGACGGCCGCCACGTCCGCGAGCGCGTCGCGCTCCTCGGTGGGGTCGATGGCGCGCAGGGTGGCCACTCCGTCGCGCAGCGCCTTGGCGCGGGCGGCGATCTCGGCGGCCGGTTCGTCGTCGATGAAGTGCGTGCGCACGGTGATGGAGGACTGGCCGGCGGGGATGGCGATGCCGTCGGAGGCGACCACGAGGGTGCCCTTGTCCAGTCCCTGGCGCAGCAGGTGCGGCGCGGCGCCGGCGTTGACGGCCTTGGCTCCGAGCGCCATCTCAGCCTGCGATTCGGTGCCGACCACGAGGGAGGCGCGGGTGTGGGCACCCTCGCGGACCAGCTTGGGAAGGTTCTGGTCGGTGGGGTCCTGCGTGCCCTGCCACATCAGCACGTCGACCGCACGGCCCTGGTTGTGGATCTCGCGCACCGCCATGAAGTAGCGGGAGGTGGCCTTGGCGCCGCCGTAGGGGCGGCCGTCCTCGCCCTTGGCCGGGCACATGAACGCCTTCTGCGCCTCATCCACCAGCACGATCAGCGGCGGGAACACGAGGGAGGGGTCCTTGCGAACAGCCTCGATCCGCCGGTTCATCTCCTCCACCGCGTCCTCAACCATCTCGGTCGCCTGAATGCAGTGGCTGTCCGAGGGACCCTCGATCAGCACCTTTGCGATGCCGTCGAACGGGGCCCAGTCACCGACACCCTTCAGGTCGGCAATCCAGAACTGCACCGTCCTATCCAGCGCCAGCCACAGCGCCAGGGCCCGCAGGGCGGCCGTCTTGCCCTGGTTCGACAGGCCCGTGACCAGCAGGTGGCGCTGATACACGCTCAGCTCCGCCGCGTCCCCGCGCAGATCCTGGCCCCACGGGGCCCGACCGGTCTTGTAGTTCGCGGTCAGCGTCTCATCGGTGACCAGCGGAGACGGGCCGATCGGCTCGTCCAGCGCGCCGGGGTCGGCGATCCACAGCCGCACGGTTCGCGCGGCCTCCGGGATGGTGATGAACACCTCGTGTTCGTGCCGGGTCAGGTTCTCGGCGAGCTTGCGCCGCTTGTTCTGCACCTCGTTCGTGGCCACCCCGGAAGGAAGGGTCACGTCGACTTCCACGCCGCATCCGGCGATGCGGATCGGTCCGAGCATGCTCGCGCCGGCGTCGCCCATCTCCTTGATGGCGCGCGCCAGGGCGGGCACTCCGAGGTCACGCAGGGCCTTGACCACGATGGACGGGGTGATCGGCTCACCCTCGCTGTTGCGGACGTTCTCGGGCAGGGCCCATGCGGGGGCAGCCTGCTGTTTGCGGCCCACCGACCACAGGGCGAGCAGAGCGAGGAACGGGCCGATCGTGAGCGCCGGACCCCAAACCACCTGCACGATCCGGATGAGCAGAGCGATGAAGTCGATGGTGGCCGACAGAGGGGTGATGACGTCACCGACGTGGCCGGTGTTGATGGCCAGCACGACGCCGAGCGCGACCAGGACGCCGATGCTCATGCCAGCGCCGACGGCCACGCCCTTGGCGGCCTCCACCGGCGAGTGGAGCAGGTCCATGCGGCGGTGGTGGCGGGCGGCCCGGAAGCGCTGCAACCGCTCCTCCCACTCTTCGGCCGCCTCCAGGTTCCCTGCGGCTTCCGCCGCCCGGATCATCCGCTCGTACCGGGAGCCGGTACGGCCGTCCCATGCGCGGCGGGCCACGATCCGTCCGCCGTTGAAGGTGTAGAGGCTGTGCCGGGCCGCCGCCCGGACCGTCGCGCGGGTCTTCTCGTGGGTGACGCCGGTCTTGATGGCGCGGCCGGAGCGAACCCACAGCGGCACGGGCCGCGCGGGCGGCGCTTCCGGTACGACCGTGAGGACGGTGGGGGCGGTGTCGGGGGTCGGGGGGTCTGTGGGCTTGTGGAGGTGGACGACGTTCTCAGACATGCTGGAAGTGCTCCTGACTGCCCCTTCGGGGGCGGGAGTAAGGGAGAGAGCCGGGGTGGCCGGGTCCGTGGAAAGAGCGGCCACCCCCGGTGTGATGGCTGGTCAGAACCAGCCGGAAGATTTCTTCTTGGCCTTTTCGCGGGCGGCCTCGGTGAGGAGGCGCTGACGCTCGCCGTGCAGGGCGGTCAGTTCCGCGTTCAGCCGGATCTCGGCAGAGCTGCCGGTGGCGTCCATGCGCTGCTCCTCACGGCCCGCGCTACGGCCCCGGGCCACCTTGTAGCCACCGACGGCCAGGGAGCGGGCCATGGCCCGGCGCTCGCTGCCGTTCAGCGGCCACCACTCACCCCGGCGGACCGCTTCGAGCTTCTTCGTGGTCGCCTGAATCTCTCGGTCCAGACGACGGATATCGGCATTGCGCATGGTCAGACGCTCCTCGGAGAGTCGGCGGGGTAGGCGCAGGGCACGCAGGACCCGAGGGAGGCGGGGATGACGTAGCCCGCATCGCGCCGGCACTGCGGGCAGACGCGGCGGGCGGCGTTCGCCTTGGCCAGCGCCGCCCACCGGCCCGGCGTCATCGGCCTCACCGGCTTGGCGAGGTCGACGCGGTAGAGGTAGGCGACCAGCGGCCCTCGGCGGCGGCGCGGCCGTTCGAGCTGCGCGGCCACGTCCTGACCGCCGGGCCGTAAGCCCCGGGCACGGAGTTGGCGGCGGGTGGCGTAGCCGTCCGGGGCCAGGCGCCACCGGAACACCGGCAGCGCCGCCATCACGCAGCCTCAGCCGCCGTAGCGGCCCGGTCGGCGAGGATCGTGTCCCGCAGCGACCGGGCGTTCGCCGGCGACGTGTGGATGGCGCGGCGAATGCCCTCGCCGGTCACCTTCGCGTCCGGCCAATCAGCCGTCACCTTGCGCGCTTCAGCGAGCAACTGTTCCGGGGTGCGCTTCGGCCGGGTCGACTTCGCCACCGCCGGGACACGGCCCGTGGCGCGGCGCGGTCGAGTCGATTCCGCAGCCACCGCGCGCCGCTCGATCGGCGCGGCGGAGGCCGGTGCGATCGAGGGGAGCGGCTTGGCCGGGAGCGTCGACTTCAGGAAGCCGACGGCCACCGGCCGGGGCAGCACGGTCGCGTTCGGAGTGATCGGCGTCGGGGTCGATACCGGCAGGTCAGCCGTAGACCGTTTCCTCTCGGTATCGGTCGATTCCTCCTCATTCGTGCTCACGGTCGGGATCGAGTCGGGGCGGTGGTGCAGCACCTTGGCCACGAGGTCGGAACCGAAGTAGATCGACCCGACCGGCAGCGACGTGGCGAGCAGGACCAGGGCCCAGTTCGCCGGGTCCCAGTCGGCCAGTCGACCCCAATCGACCGTTCGCCCGTGCAGCTCCGGGACCAACCCGTGCACGTAGTTCAGGACCAGCGAGGCGATCGTGTACGCCCCGAGCACCCGCAGTGCGAAGCGGCGGGCGTCGCCGGTGAGTACGAGGGTGGCGATCAGGGCGAGCGCCATCAGGCCGTCGACCACGAACGGGTACAGCATCGCGGCCGTGTCGTCCGCGCCCACGGCGCCGGCGATGTCCCGCAGCGCGTTCCACGACACCCGGAACGCCATGGCGACCACGGCGACCAGGGCGAGCACCAGAGCGGCGCGGCCCTTGCGGTGAAGGCTCATGACCGGCCCTCCAGCCACGGGAAGGGGTGGGTGTGGTGCGCGGCGCGGAAGATTCGCAGGGCCACCCCGGCGGGGGCGTCCGGCTTGGCGACCGGGCGAGCGCCGGTGATCGAGGCGAGCATGCGGGCGGCGTGGTGCTCGCATCCGTCGGCGCCCGCATTCTGCGTGTCGACGATGGTCACGACGACCGGGCCACCGCACGGCGTCGGGTCCTCCGGGTGCGCGGCCGGGCACCGGACGACGTTCCCGCCGGCCGTCTCGTCGACCATCTCGATCAGCCGCTCCACGGCTACCTCAAGACGGCCGATCATGCGGGCCATGGCACTGCCATCCAGGAGGTTCACGCTCTCCGCAGCCGCCAACGTCTTCCGGGCGGCCTCGATGACGCAGCGGTCGTACTCGGTGAGGTCGGAGCGTGCCATCAGGCAGCACCCCCCGGAACGGCCGCGCCGGCCGCGCGGTTTCCCAGCGCGACCCGGGCGGCCAGCGCCCGGCGGCGGGCCCGACGGATGCGGCGGTCGTCCACCTCGGTCGGCGTGCGGTCGAGGGTGACGATGTGCGCGTCCAACAGGTCGACGTCCGCCAGGATGACAGGCATTTCCTGCTCGATCGCGTCCAGCTCCGCGTCCGTCGGCTCCACGAAGTCGGCGAACGCGGTAACAGCGTCTTGAACAGTGACGATGTGGTTCATGGGTCGTGGTCTCCCTAGCAGGTGAAACGGCCCGAACAGCGCCCTCGGAGTAGCCGCTCCGGGGGCGCGCGCCGTTGTAGGTGATCAGCCGCGCCAAACGCGCGGAACGGCCACATAGAGCGGCCGGAGTGCCCCGGGCGAGATTCGATCTCGCGCCCTTCACGGCTGGACGCCGGGGCGATGTGCATGTCTCCTTCGGGGTGCCTCGCCCGTATCAGGTAGCGCGGCATGACCCCGTTGTAGGCGTATGGAGACATGACCTTTCGGTCTAAGCCCTCCCGAATGCAAAGGGTCGGGTGCGCCCTCGGCCCGCTCTGTCCCGGGCCCCTTGACCTCGAATAGGCCCTGAATCAGGGCGCATTGAGGTCCGGCACCCGCTGTCCGGTGAACCGACCGGCGGGCACATCCCTAAGGTTCCCTAGGGTTCCCTGCGGTGTCAAGCGGTAAGCTAGGGAACCTCAGGGAAGTGACGACAGGGAGCGGGCAACATGGCAGGCCAGGCCGACAATCGGGCGCCGTACGCGAAGATTGCCGCCCACTACACGGAGCTGATTACGTCTGGACAGCTCCAGCCGGGGACCCTCTTGCCGAGCATCAAGAACCTCTCGGAAGAGTGGAAGGTGAGTACGGCGACAGCCGAGAAAGCCTTGCGCAAGCTGCGCAACGAGGGGCTTGTCCGTGGCATCCACGGCATCGGTACCGAAGTGCTGGACCAGCCGACTCCGATGTCGTCCGGGGCGCAGCGGCAGGACCGGGGACGCCGGACCGGGTCGAGCTGGGGGGCAGGCGAACGGTCCGACTCGCATCAGGCGGCCGTGGTACCCGCGCCCGAAGAAGTGGCGCAAGCACTGGACATCCGGCCCGGCTCCGACGTGGTGCGCCGCAGCCGTGTGTACCGGGACCGGCACGGCATCGTCGCGCACAGCACATCGTGGATTCCCGCTCGGTACGGGAAGCTGATCCCTCAGCTAGCAGCGAGCGAGCGCCTAACAGGCGGGACGTCGCTCCAGCTCATTGCCCAGGCGACCGGTCACCCGATCAGCCACCGCATCGACACCGCTTCCGCGCGCCTGGTCACACCGGAGTACGCCCGGCTTCTGGAACTGGACCCTGACAACCTGCCGACGGACCCGGTAGTCGTGATGACAGCCAAGTTCGTGGACAGTGAGGGCAACATCGTGGAGTACGGCGTGGACCTCGGCGGCCCGGGCCGGACATGGCGTACGGAATCGGAGGTGAACCCGTGACGGTCGTGGACGACACGCTCATGAGCGTGCTCGAAGACCGCCTGGATGCACTGCTTGCGGCCCGCAGGGCTGGCACAATCACGCCCGAAGCAGAAGCAGAGGTGGCCGCCATCTCCCGAACCATGATCAGACCGATGCCCCCACGTCCGCCGTTCTGTGTCCTCATGGCCGGGCTTCCCGGCTCCGGTAAGACGACTCTTTCCCGTGCCCTCACCGCCCGTGGGTTCGTACGGCTGTGCCCAGACGAAGAGATGTTCCGTCGGCACGGCGTCTACGGCGTGGACTTCCCCCGGGGGGTCTTTCCCACCCTTGAGCGCCCCGTTCTCGAAGACGTGGCGGTCGAACTGCGGGAGCACCTCAAGGACGGGCACGATGTCGTCGTTGACCACGGTTTTTGGACTCCGGAGGACCGCGCGAAGTGGCGAACGATCGCTACCGACGCCGGAGCGACCCCCATGCTCGTCTACCTCGCTGCCAGCCATGAAGAGCTGTGGGCGAGGATCAGCAAGCGCAACGAGTTCCACGCCAACGACCCAAACTCGATCTACTTCTCCGAGAGCGACCTACAGCGCTACCGCGCGCGGTTCGTGCCTCCGCAGGACGATGAAGCGCACGTGCTGTACGACGGTGACCCAGCGGTGGTGATCGCAGCTCTGGAAGCCTCTCCCCCGGACTGTTAGAGGAGCGAAGGGGCAGGTCAGCGGGGCCGGGCTCCGTCTCAGTTTCCGTCTCATTCAGCCTCGGTCGGAGTCGTTCGTAGCGGTTCACGACATGGCCAGGGAAGCGCGAATGAACGAGGTTGAACGACCCTGAATACCCATCTGACCAGCACGAACAGACCTCGAAAGCGAGTGTGGCGCAAGTCACCGAGGGTTCAAATCCCTCCGCTACCGCTTCTGAGCGAAGGGCCCGGTCCGATGGACCGGGCCCTTCGTGATGTTCCGCCCCGGGACGATGGAGATCTTCCGCCGGCTCGGGCTCGCCGACAGGATCGCGGATGTCGCGTTCCCGGCGAAGTTCGGCCGCATCCGCTTCCGCGACACCCTGTACGACCGCGACTTCGCCACGGCGGCGGCGGACGCGCGGACCCGGTTCGGTGTCGAGCTGACCGATCTGACTGAGGAGGCCTGTTACGTACTGGCCGCCGGCGCACGGTTCGGTCATCCCGCTCTACCCCGAGGGCGGCCGGGCCTGGTTCGGTCCCTCACCGGAGGACGCCGCGCGGGGCGACTGGCGGTGGGCCCCCGGGGCGCCCTGCTCGTCCGCCCGGACGGCCACATCGCCGCCCGCTGGCCCGACGGTCCCCGTGACGGCCGCCTGCGCCATGCACTGGCCACCCTCACGGGAGTCACGCCGGACTAGCCCACACGGACGTCCTGCTCCACCGTCACCTGGTCGATGTCCGTCGTCCGGACCGTGATCTTCATGGTCCAGGTGCCGGGGAGGGGGAGCCGGAGGTTGTCCGTGGCCCAGTAGCCGCCCCGGTTCTCCAGTTCCGCGTCGATGGGGCCGACGTCCTGGGCGCGCAGGGTGAAGGTGAGGCGCAGTTCGGGGACGGTGACGAGGCCGCCGTCGGGGCCGTAGACGACGGCCTGCACCTGGTTCTGGCCGACGCGTCCCGGGGCGAGGTTGAGCTGGACCTTGCCCTGACCGTTCGGGGTGCCGATGTCGAAGGGGACCTCGTTGCTGGAGGCGGTGGGCTTGCCGGGATCGGCCGCGGTGGTCTGCGCGGCGGCGGACTCGGTGGCGGCGCGGCCCGGGAGGGTGATGGTGAGGAGGGAGGTGATCACCAGGACCAGCACACCCATCATGAACTCGGCGAGGACGGAGCGACGGAGGGCTTGGCGGTGGTGGTCGTCCTGAGTGGCGGCGCCTTCCGGGCAGTCGGCGGAGTCGCCCGCGCCCCCGCTCACCACCCCCTCGGCCCGCTCGCCGACGTCCGCTTCCGTCGGCCCGCCCACCGTCTCCGGCATCCGCGCCTCGGCCTCGGCCCGCTCGCCGACCTCCGCTTTCGTCGGCCCGCCCACCGTCTCCAGCACCCGCGCCTCGGACTGCGCCCGCGCCGGTTCCGCCGTCGCCCAGCGTCGCGTCCACCGGCGGGAGAAGTCCGCCGCCGCCAGCAGCAGGGCCACCGCGGCCAGCTTGGCGAGCAGGATGCGGCCGTACGTCGTGCCGGTCAGGGCCTCCCAGGAGCCCAGGCCCCGCCAGGACTGGTAGACGCCGGTGACCGTGAGGACGATCACCGAGGCGAGGGCCAGCCGGGAGAAACGGGTGACGGCGGTGAGTGTGAGGTCGTGCGGGGCCCGGTGGAGGACGGTGAGCAGGGCCGTCAGGCCGCCCAGCCAGACCGCCATGGCCAGCAGGTGCAGCACGGACGACGTCATCGCCACCGGCACCTGGATACCGGCGGAGGCGTGCTCGGCGGCGGCCCAGGTGACGGCCAGCGCGACGGAGAGCGCGACGCCGGGTGCGGGTGGGGTGGTACGGCGGGCCGATCGTCGTACCAGGAAGAAGGCCGCCGCCAGCAGGGCGAGCCGGGTCAGCAGTGCCAGCCCGGGCCGGGTGGTGAGGGTGGCGCTGAGGATGGTCGGGTCGAGGGCGTCCGTCAGGCCCGTGCCGCGTTCGTAGGGGCCGCGCAGGAGCAGCAGGGCGGCCGTGGAGATCACGAGGGTCAGCCAGGCGGCCGGGAGGAGTCTGCGAAGGGCGTCGGTGGGGCCGCGCAGGACGGCGGACATGAAGACGGCGACGCCGATGAGCAGGGCCAGAGCGCCGTACGCGGCATAGCGGGCGGCGTTGTAGAGCGAGGCGGTCGCCGGGTCCTCGGTCGGGCCGGTCACCACGGCGGTCGTCGCCGACGGCTCGCCGACCGAGAAGATGAACGCGCCCGAGACCGGGTGACTGTCCGCCGAGACGACCCGCCAGGCGACGGTGTAGGTGCCGTCCGCGAGGTCGGCGGGCAGGCTGACCCGGACGGTGTCGGCGCGGTCGCCCGCGTGTGCGGCCTCGCCCGTGTCGACCGGGCGGTTCTCCGGGCTGATCACCCGGACCGAGTCGTCGAGGAGTCCGACGGACTCGGTGAAGGTCAGGGTGATGTGACGGGGGGCGGAGTCGAGGACGGATCCGTCGCGGGGGTCGGTGCTGCCGAGCGCGGCGTGCGCGGACGCGGGGGCCGCTCCGCCGAGGAGGAGCAGGACCAGCATGGCGACCAGCAGCACCAGCCGCCGAAGTCGCCGGATCGGTCCGGGGCGTTGGATCGGTCCGGGTCGTTGGATCGCGCCGCCGTCGCCGTCGTCGTGCCGTGCTCCGCCATCGCGCATCCCCATCGCTGCCCCGTCGTCGGATCTGCTTCCGGGATACGTACGGACGCGGGCTCCGATGTGCTCACCGACGCCCGCCCCGGCGCCTCAAAGCACCGGCAGTGCCCTCACCACGTGGGACGCGCCGAGACCCCGCCGTCCACCACCAGGTCGTGCCCCGACACCCAGGACGCCAGCGGCGAGGCCAGGAACACGCACGCGTCCCCGATGTCCTCCGCCCGCCCCAACCGGCCGAGCGGCACCGCCCGCTGCCAGCGCTCCACGCCCTCCGGCCAGCCCTCCGCCAGCCCCTCCCGGTCGATCAGCCCGGGTGAGACGGTGTTGACGCGGATCCCGTACCGCCCGTACTCCAGCGCCGCCGACCGGGCGTGCATCACGACCGCCGCCTTGGAGGCGCAGTAGTGCGCGTGCGCGGGCGCCGGTGCGCTCGCCTCGATGGAGGCGATGTGCGTCACCGAGCCCCCTTCGCCCCGCTCCCGCATGACCTCGACGGCCGCCTGCGTGCACGCGAAGACACTGGTGAGGTTGGTGTCCACGACCGTCCGCCAGTCGGCCGCGGTCATCCCGGCGAGCTCCCGCACCGGCTGCACGGCCGCGTTGTTGACCAGCGCGGTCAGCCGCCCCTGCGCCCACTCGGCGGCCTCGCGCACCACCCGCCGGCACTCGTCCTCGTCGGTCAGATCGCCCTGCAGTACGACGGCCTGTCCACCCGAGTCCTCTACGAGCGAGGCCACTTCACGCGCCGACTCCACCGACGTACGGCAGTGCACGGCGACCGCCGCGCCCTGTTCCGCGAACCGCAGGGCGATGCCCCGGCCGATTCCGCCGCCCGCGCCCGTGACGAGGGCGACCTGGCCCTCCAGCAACCTCATGACCGACACAGTTCCACGATCCGGTCGGCCCGGTCCGGATAGCGGGCGGTCAACTCGTCCGCGTCGCCGTGCTCGTACCCCTCGAAGGTGAAACCGGGCGCCATCGTGCAGCCGAAGAACGTCCAGGAGCCGCCCTCGACGACCCGACCGCCCATCCAGGTGCCGGCCTCCACAGTGAACTGCGGGTACTGGCCGCCGAGCACGTCCGGTCCGAGGACGACCGTGCGGGAGGTGCCGTCGGGGTCGAGGAGCAGCAGCTGAAGCGGGTCGCCGAGGTAGAAGTGCCACACCTCGTCGGTGGGCAGGCGGTGCAGGGCGGAGTAGTCGTCCTGCCGGAGCAGGGCGACGATGGCGGTGCCCTCCGGGCGCCCGTCGGGGCGGTCCGGCCCGGCCCAGGTCTGCCGGAACAGGCCGCCCTCGCGCGGGATCGGCTCCATGGCGTAGTGCGCGACGAGGTCTTCTGGAGTCACGCGGGGAAGGCTACCGCCCTGGGGAGGAAGGCGAGTTGAGCGTGCTTCTCCGGCAGGTGCACGTCCGGGAGCTTCACCTCCGGCAGTACGACCTTCGGCCCCGCCACGAACCCCTGCCGCAGGAAGCGTTCGATCGCCTTCTCGTTGCGCACGTCCGGGTCGACCACGACCCGCTGCCGGTCGAGCGTGAGCAGCACGTACGACGTGAGGGCGAGCAGCAGGCCGGCCGTGAAGCCGGTGCGCGTGGTGCCCGGGGACGCGGGGGCGAGCAGCAGGTGTACGCCGATGTCGCCCGGCTGGACGTCGTAGCACTCGCTGACCCGGTCCGCCTCCGGCTCGTAGGTCTGGAGCAGGGCGGCCGGTTCGCCGTCCTTCACCACCAGGTACGCGTGATGGGTGTCGAGGGTGTCCAGGTGGGCGTAGATGTCGGCCACGTCGTCCCGGGTGAGCCCGTTCATGCCCCAGAAGGCGGCCCGCTCCTGGCTCACCCAGCCGTGGACCACCTCGGCGTCGCCCTTCGCGTCGAGGGGCAGCACGCGTACGGTGCCGAAGCCGTCGACCGTCTGTTCGTGGAGGGCGGGGCGGTCGGCGTACGGGTCAGTCATTGTCGGACTCCTTCGTCAGGCGGGCCCAGTCGGTGACGACCGGGACGAGGTCTCCCCTGGTCCACAGCGGGAGTTGGTCGCGGTGATGCGCCGAGCCGGGCACGCCGGACGCGCCGAGCGGCACCACCCACAGGCTGTCCTCGCGCCGGGCCAGGTCCCACACGTACCGGGCGGCCGGGCCGCGCGCGGCGAGGTCGGTGAGGCCGGGGACGGCCGAGGTGCACAGCACGCAGTCGTGGTCGCCGGACAGGGCCGGTTCGCTGTACTTCTTCGTGGCGTACGGCGTGCTGGGCAGCGCCCGCCAAGGGGCGAGGCGGTGGGTGTCGCCCCAGGTCCGCGCGCCCGGGGTGCTCGCCACCTCCTCCAGGGCCGCCCGGACGATCGCGGGGCGGTCGATGCCGTACAGCTCCTCGGCCTTCAGCAGGTTCTCCAGGGCGAACGCGATCCGTGCGGTGAGGCCCAGCCAGGGGAGGAGGACCTCCGGGTAGGCGGGCGGCTCGGTGAGTTTCGTGAACGCCGGGTGGGCGACGAGCCGGCGGACGACCGCGCCGCGCACGGCCGCGTAGGCGGCGGCCTCCTCGCCGGCGGCGTCCATGCGGCGGTCCCAGCGCAGCAGGCGTTCGCGCAGTGCGGCGGCCTCGGGGGGCAGGTCGTCGAGGGTCGCGAGGAGGTCGAGGAGGGGCGCGGCGGAGGCGAGGTGGGTGTCCATGTGGATCGCGGGCATGTCGGCCGCCGACCACCGGTCCTGCTCGCTCAGCAGTGCGGCGATGCGGTCGGCGCGGTGCGGCGGGGCGAACTCGACGCCGAGCGGGGTGGACGGGCCGCGCTGGTTGGCCATCACCGCGATGCCGTCCGTCAGTCCCGCGCGGGGCATCTCGTGCCAGCCGCGCCACTCGTGGCCGGGCTCCCAGGCGGGCACCAGCCGCACCCGGTTGGCCTCGGCCCGCACCGGCACCCGGCCCGCCACCCGGTGCAGGGTGCCGCCCTCGGTGTCGGCGGCCTGCACGACGTTGACCGGCTCCACCCAGGTGTCGAAGGCCCGATCGACGTCGACGACCGTGCGGGCCCGCAGCAGCGGGAGCAGGGCGGCGAAGCCGACGTCGGCGGTGACGCGGGGTGGGTGGCGGAGGCTGAGGGCGACGGGGGTGTCGGGGGTGTCGCGGGTCCAGGGGGCGTCCGGGGTCTTGGTGGCGTCGGGGGTGCCCGGGGCATCCGGGTCACCGTCGGCCGCACCGACGAGTGGCGTGCCGTCACCGTCGGCCGCGCTGGCGAGTGGCGTGCCGTCGCTCTGGCCCGCACCGGCGAGTGCCATGCCGTCACCGTGGGCCGCAGCGACGAGTGGCATGCCGTCGCTCTGGCCCGCAGCGACGAGTGGCATGTCGTCACCGTCGGCCGCGCCGCCCAGCAGGGTGCCGTCGTCGAGGCCGTCCGGGCCACCGGCGATCACCGGCCCCCGCTCGGTCTCGATCACCTCGACCGGTACCGGCTCCGCACCACGTACCTCGACGAACTCCGTCTCGCGGTACGCCCGTTGCCACCGCCCGTCCGGGCCGAGGGCCTCGACGCCCGCGCCGGTGCGCCGCAGCCGCTCGCGGTAGAGGTCCTGGTAGTCGGCCATGGCGTTGGTGATGGCCCAGGCGACCGTGCCGGTGTGGCCGAAGTGGGCGATGCCGGGAACGCCGGGCACGGCGAGGCCGACGACGTCGAACTCCGGGCAGCCCAGCCGTATCTGCTGGTACACGCCCGGCTCCTCGATGAACCGGTGCGGGTCACCGGCGATCACGGCCTGCCCGGTGACGGTCCGCTCCCCGGCGACCAGCCAGCCGTTGCTGCCGGAGGTGCCGGGACCGTCCGTGGCGAACAGCGCCACCGCCTCCGGCCCCAGATGCCGTATCACCTCCTCCCGCCAGAGCTTCGCGGGGAAGCCGGCGAACAGGATGTGCGTGCCGAGCCAGACGCCGAGCGGGGTCCAGGGCTCCCAGCGGCCGGGGGTGAGGCCGGTCTCGGCGAACTCGGGCGTACGGCGGGCGCCTTCGGCGAGGCCTTCGTTGACTCCCTCGACGTAGGCCCGGACCCAGTCGGCCGTCTCCGGCTCCAAGGCGTTGAAGGAACGTTTCGCCGTATCCGCCAGCCGTGCCCGTCTCGCCAGGACGTCCCAGGCCACGGCGGCCGTGCCGAGGAATGAGGCCGAGGTGCCCTGGGCGCGATGGCGTTCGACCTCCAGCTGCCAGGCGCGGTCGAGGGCGGTGACCCGGCCCTGGGCGCGGGCGAGTTCGCGGGCGTCGGCGGCGCGCAGGTGCGGGATGCCCCAGGCGTCACGGTAGATCTCGATGGTCACCTGGTCATCACCCTGTCATCCCTCTGTGCTTTAGGTTAGGCTTCCCTAAGTTTGTCGTGGCGGAATAGTACGTGAAATGTGAAGGAGCGCCATGGGGCAGGGGCACGGTTGGCAGGGCACGGTCCTGAAGCTGATGGGCGCGAAGGACTTCGTCCTCACCGTGACCGGCGCCGAGGACGTCACGCCGGAGTACCGGCGGCTGCACTTCACCGACGGCGGCCTGCTCAAGGCCAACGCGGTCCACCCCACGATGTGGGTCCGGCTGTGGTTCGACAACGCCGGCAAGCCGCACCAGCGGGCGTACACGCTGGTCGACCCGGACCCGGAGGCGGGCACGTTCAGCCTGGAGTTCGCACTCCACGAGGGGTGCGCCAGTGACTGGGCGCGGGCGGCGCAGGCAGGGGACACGATCGAGGCGACGGTCCAGGGCACGGGCTTCCAGCATCCCCGGCCCGAGCCCTCACACGTCTTCGCGATCGGCGACCCGGCCTCGCTGCCCGCGCTCAACTCCCTCCTCGACGCTCTCGGTTCGGCACCGGCGACGATCTGGTTCGAGGGCGAGCTGGACGGCCTGCCGTGCCACGCGGACACGGCCCGGCACGAGATACGTCAGGTGGCCCGGCCCGGTCTGGTCGACGCCGTACGGACCACGCTGCCGACGCTGCTGACGGCCACGCCGAATCCGTACGTGTGGGTCGCCTGCGACACGGTGACGACCCGGGCGCTGGCGTCGTACGTCCGTAAGGAACTGGGTGTGCCGAAGGATCGGATGCATGCGTTGGGGTATTGGCGGGCGAGCTGACGGGCCCGTTGGTCGAGACAGAAGGACCCCCGCACGGCCCCCCGTCACCCCGAGGCGGGGCCGTGCGGCGGTGCCGGGTCAGGCCGCCTTGAGCCGGGCGACCTCCCGCGCCCGCTCGGACAGTGCCCGCACCGCCGGAATGGCGACGATCACGGAAAGACCCCCAGCGCAACCGGCAGGCACCCGGCTGACGCCCCGTCCAACTGGCCACCCCAGCTACAGCACGACACTGGAGCGCACGGAGGAGTCCGCGGGCGTTGCCAGGCGCGCGACGCTCACCACGATGCAGTGCTGGGGCGTGCCCCAGGAGGCCGCGGATGCGGCCGTGGCGATCGTCTCGGAGCTTGTGACGAACGCGATCGTCCACTCGCGCAGGGGCGGCATTCGGCTGATCTACGAACTTCCCGAGCCCGGCCGTGTCCTCGTCGCCGTGGTGGACAGGGACGCCTACCGGCTGCCAGAGGTCCGCACCCCTGCCCCCGACACGGATGAAGGGGGCCGGGGTCTGCTTCTCGTGGCCGCGCTGAGCGACCGGTGGGGCTACGACCGGATGGGCTCGAGGCCGTGGGGGAAACGCGTGTGGGCCGAACTTCGGGTGGGTGGCCGGTGAGCGGGCGCGCCGGGAAGCCGCGCGGCTATCTCCGGATGACGGCGCCGAAGTGCTTGGCGCGGGCTCCCCGATCCCTTTGTCCCGAAGGTCCGGGAAGTTGCCGTGGCGGCGGCGACGCTGGCAGGCCGACCGGCTTTCGAGACCCGCGACGACAGCGCTTCCCGCGCCCTGTACGCGGAAGCGACGCGCGAGGCAGAACGACTGGCGCAGCCTTGGCGGAAGGCCGGAGCGCTCATGAGTCACGCCCTGGTCACGCTGTACTCGACACAGGGCATCGACGAGGCATGGCGCCTGGTCGACCACGCCGTACGCGCCGCCCGGTCGGGGGAGAGCATGCTCGTCCGCGCGCGGGCACACGCGCTGCGGACGGAGATCGCGGCTCGGGCCGGGCCCGAGCGGCACGCACAGGCCGCGCTCGGACTGGCCTGGTACGACATTGAGGCGGACCACTCCGAAGACCCGGCGCCCACCTCCTTCTCGCGGGGGGCATCTGCGCGGTTTCGAGGGCGTGTGCGAGCTGTACGTCGGGGATCCCTCCGCGGCGCACGACCGCTTCGTCCGGTCGGCGGCGCTGTTGCCGGCACCGAGGGAGCAGGTGCAGCGGGCCATCGTCACGACTGACCAGGCACTCGCCCGAATCCGGCTCGGGGAGCCGCGCGCGGCGGCCGATCTGCTGCATGAGTGTGTGGCCGCGGCGGCGTCGACCGGCGGCCGGGTGCCGGCGCTGCGGCTGCGGAAGGCTCGTCACGGGCTGCGGCCATGGCGGCGGGAGGACTGGGTGGCCGACCTCGACGACCACCTGATGGACGTCCTGGGCTCCTGACGGCATCGGGGCGCCCCCGGCCCGGTCGATCCTGTTGGTTTCTGTGGCGCTGCCTGTCGGGACCCCCCGTTGCCCCGAGTATGACGGTTACGTTTCAACAAACAGTGACGTCGACCCTTGACGTATGACCGGACATGCGGCTGTTATTACGCCACCCTCGTGTTCGGTCAGGTTGATTTCTGATTGGTTTCGACCAATTCTCGGGCCGGACCGGACCCTGTCCCCCCAGGAGCCGTCAATGCACAGAACTCCCTCCGGTCTCACCCTCCCGAGCCCGAGCCGCCGTACCCTCCTGCGCGGCATCGGCGGCGCCGCCGTTCTCGGTGCCGGTATACCCCTGCTCAGCGCCTGCGGCGGCAGCGGCGCGGCCGCCGACCCCAAGACGGTCACGCTGGGTTCGAAGGCGTCCGACCCGGTGCCGAAGAAGGCGTTCGCCGACATCTACGCGGCCTACAAGAAGAAGTCCGGCATCACGGTCGACGTGAACACCAAGGACTCCAACACCTTCCAGGAGCAGATCAACTCCTACCTCCAGGGCACGCCGGACGACGTGTTCACCTGGTTCGCCGGCTACCGGATGCAGTTCTTCGCGGCCAAGGGTCTCGCCACCCCGATCGACGACGTGTGGCAGAAGATCGGCGGGAACTTCCCCGAGGCGATGCAGAAGCTCAGCAAGGGCGAGGACGGCAAGTACTACTTCGTGCCGCTGTACACGTACCCCTGGGCGGTCTTCTACCGGAAGAGCGTGTTCGAGGAGAAGGGGTACGAAGTCCCCACCACCTGGGACGACTTCGTCGCCCTGTGCAAGCAGATGCAGAAGGACAAGCTGGTCCCGATCGCCTTCGGCGACAAGGACGCCTGGCCCGCGCTCGGCACCTTCGACCAGATCAACTTCCGTAAGAACGGCTACGACTTCCACGTCGACCTGATGGCCGGCAAGGCTTCCTGGACCGACGCCAAGGTCCGCGCCGCCTTCGACCTGTGGGCCGAGATCCTGCCCTACCACCAGGAGGGCGCCGTCGGCCGCACCTGGCAGGACGCCGCGCAGACCCTGGCGTCGAAGAAGGCCGGCATGTATCTGATGGGCACCTTCGTGGGCCAGCAGTTCACCAACCCGGACGATCTCGAGGACCTCGACTTCTTCGCCTTCCCGGAGATCGACCCGGCGTACGGCCAGGACACCGTCGAGGCGCCGACCGACGGGTTCATGATGAGCAAGAGCCCGAAGAACAAGGCCGAGGCCGTCAAGCTCCTGGAGTTCCTGGGCACCACGGAGGCCGAGGACATCTACCTCAAGGCAGACCCGAGCGTCGTCCACGCCGCCACCGGCGCCGACACCTCCTCGTACACCCCGCTCCAGAAGAAGGCGTACGAGATGATCTCCGGCGCCAAATCCCTGACCCAGTTCATGGACCGCGACAGCCGCCCGGACTTCACCTCCACGGTGATGCAGCCCGCGCTGCAGAAGTTCATCCGCGACCCCAAGGGCGTCGACAGCCTGCTCTCGTCGATCGAGCGTCAGAAGAAGACGATCTTCGCTTCCTCATGAGCCGCCACATGACCACGGACATAGCCAAGGAGAACCCGGAGGCGGCCGCCGCGCCGCCTCCGGGCGCTGCCCCCGTACCCAAGCCCCTCTACGGGCACCGCCGTCTGCTCACCCGTCGCGACCGGGTCACGCTGGGCCTGATGGCGACCCTGCCGACGATCCTGCACATCGCCCTGGTGTGGGTGACCGCGCTCGCCTCCGTCGCGCTCGCCTTCACCACCTGGGACGGCATCGGCTTCGACTCGATCCACTGGGTCGGCCTGCAGAACTTCAAGGAACTGTTCGAACAGAACCCGCAGTTCTGGCCGGCCGTCCAGCACAACGTCATCTGGTTCGTCGTGCTGATCGTGATCCCGACGCCGCTCGGTCTGTTCCTGGCCGTGCAGTTGGACAAGAAGATCCGGTTCAGCCGGGTCTACCAGACGGCGTTCTTCCTGCCGGTCGTGCTGTCCATGGCCGTCATCGGATTCGTCTGGCAGCTCGTCTACAACCCCGACACCGGCCTGATCAACAGCATCATCGGCGCCAACGAGCCGGGTAAGTACATCGACTGGATCGGCGACCCGGACCTCAACCTCTGGGCGGTCCTCGTCGCCGCGTCCTGGCGGCACACCGGCTACATGATGATCCTCTACCTGGCCGGCCTGAAGGGCGTCGACCCGTCCCTGCGCGAGGCCTCCGCGATCGACGGCGCGGGCGAGTGGCAGACGTTCAAGAACGTCGTCTTCCCGGCCCTGCGCCCGACCAACACGATCGTCCTGGTCGTCACCATCATCGAGGCGCTGCGCGCCTTCGACCTCGTCTACGTCTTCAACGGCGGCGCCGAGGGCACCGAGCTGCTGTCCATCCTGGTGACCAGCAACATCATCGGTGAGTCGAGCCGTATCGGATACGGATCGGCGATCGCGGTCGTCCTTCTCCTCATCTCGCTCGTCGTGATCATTCCTTACCTGGTGAGCACCTTCCGGAAGGAGCGGCGGGCATGAGCACCATCGCTGTGAGGAGGCGCGCGCCGATCCGCCCCGGCCGCGTCCTGCTGCACGTCGTCCTCGCCACCATGGCGCTGGCCTGGCTGGCCCCGCTGGCCTGGGCGATCTACGCGGCCCTGCGCCCGTACGCCGAGACCAGCGAGAAGGGTTACGTGTCCCTCCCGGACACGCTCAACCTCGACAACTTCACAGACGCGTTCACGCAGTCGGACATGACCCACTACTTCGTGAACACGCTGGTGATCGCCGTCCCGGCGGTGCTGCTGACCCTGTTCCTGTCGTCGATGGTGGCCTTCTACGTCAGCCGCTTCGACTTCCGGGTCAACCTGGCCCTGCTGCTGGTCTTCACGGCCGGCAACCTGCTGCCCCAGCAGGTCATCATCACCCCGCTGTACCGGATGTACCTCCTGGTGGACCTGCCCGGCATCACGATGAGCGGCAAGCTGTACGACTCCGCTCTCGGCCTGGTCCTCATCCACGTGGCGTTCCAGTCCGGGTTCTGCGCGTTCGTGCTGAGCAACTACATGAAGATGCTCCCGCACGAGCTGACCGAGGCCGCGCTGGTCGACGGCGCCTCGGTGTGGCGGCTGTACTGGCAGATCACCCTGCCGCTGTGCCGCCCGGCGATGGCGGCCCTGGCCACGCTCCTGTCCATCTGGATCTACAACGACTTCTTCTGGGCCCTGGTCCTGATCTCCACCGGCGAGAACATGCCGATCACCTCGGCGCTGAACAACCTCTCCGGCCAGTACTTCACCGACCCCAACCTGGTCGCCGCCGGCGCCCTGCTGACCGCGATCCCGACGCTGATCGTCTACTTCCTGCTCCAGCGGCAGTTCGTCAGCGGCCTCACGCTCGGCGCCAACAAGGGCTGACGCCCACCCTTTCGAAAGAGAACCACCGTGCCCCACTCCTTCACCCCGCAGGCCTCCGTGCCCGTGGACGTCGGCAGAGCCCGCGTCCACGAGGAGGGCTGGCAGTCCTGGAGCCCCAGCGGCGCCTACGCCCTGACCGACCGGCCGTACCGCCCCACCAACGCCAACTGGGCGACGGTCTGCTACCGCCCCGGTCACTCCGTCCCCGAGGGGACCTTCCAGGGCGAGGGGCTGCTCGTCCTCGACCCGGGCGACGGCTCGCCGGTCCGCCTGTGGGCGGCGACCGACCCGACCCGCGAGGTCCCCTCGATCCGGCTGGCCGTGACGGACGGCACCGCGGAGGTGAGCGCGAACGGCCCGGTGAAGGAGTGGACCGGCACGGACATCCAGTCGGCGCCGGCGGACTGGGCCTCGACCCTGGACCTCGCCGCCCCCCGCCCCGCCCCCACCGTCTGGTGCTCCTGGTACGAGTACTTCACCGCCGTCACCGAGGACGACATCCACGAGAACCTCCGTGCGATGGACACCCTCGACCTGCCCGTCGACGTCGTCCAGATCGACGACGGCTACCAGAGCGCCCTCGGCGACTGGCTCACCCTCTCCGGCCGCTTCCGCTCCCGCGAGGGCATCGCGAACGCGATCCGCGCCCGGGGCCGCCGGGCGGGCATCTGGACGGCCCCGTTCCTGGTGGACCCGAAGAGCGAGCTGGCCGCCGAGCACCCGGAGTGGCTGGTCAGGGACGCGTCCGGCGCCTTCCGCCACGCGGGCGTCAACTGGGGCCACGACCTGCACGTCCTGGACACCACCCACCCCGAGGCGGCGGCGTACCTGACGGAGGTCTTCCGCACCCTGCGCGCCGAGGGCTACGACTACTTCAAGGTCGACTTCCTCTACGCGGGCGCGCTGGACGGCGTACGGCACTCGGACGTGGACGCGATCACGGCGTACCGCTCCGGAATCGAGCTGATCCGTGAGGCGATCGGCGCGGAGGCGTACCTGCTGGGCTGCGGGGCGCCGATCCTCCCGTCCATCGGCCTGTTCGACGCGATGCGGGTCAGCCCGGACACGGCACCGCACCGCCGCCCCGAGGCCGACGACTACAGCCAGCCCGGCCAGGACCCGGCCGAGTTCACCGGCGTCGGACGCCAGTGGCAGCACGGCCGCCTCTGGATCAACGACCCCGACTGCCTGATGGCCCGCCCGGCCGTCGAGACCCGCGAGCGCTGGGCGGCGCACGTCGAGGCGACCGGCGGCCTGATGGCCTCCAGCGACCGCCTGCTGTCCCTGGACGAGTGGGGCGTGGCCACCACCCGACGGCTGCTGGGAGGTGCCGACCGATGAAGCCCGAGCTCAAGCTCCCCGGCATCGCCTACGGCGGTGACTACAACCCCGAGCAGTGGCCCGAGGAGGTCTGGGCCGAGGACATGCGCCTGATGCGCGAGGCCGGGGTCACCATGGTCAGCGTCGGCATCTTCTCCTGGGCGCTGCTGGAGCCGGCCGAGGGGGAGTACGACTTCTCCCGCATGGACAAGATCCTCGGCCTGCTGCACGACAACGGCATCGCCGCCGACCTGGCCACCCCGACGGCGGCCCCGCCGGCCTGGTTCTTCCGCAGGCATCCCGAGGCGCTCCCCGTGGACAGGGACGGGCGCAGGCTGTCGTACGGCAGCCGTCAGACGTTCTGCCCCAGCAGCCCGGCCTACCGCAGGGCGGCCCTGCGGATCACCCGGGCGATCGCCGACCGCTACGCCGGGCACCCGGCGGTGGCGATGTGGCACGTCCACAACGAGTACGGCTGCCACAACGCCGAGTGCTACTGCGACACCAGCGCGGAGGCGTTCCGGGGCTGGCTGCGCTCCCGCTACGAGGACCTGGCGGCGCTGAACGAGGCCTGGGGCACCACGTTCTGGAGCCAGTGGTACTACGACTGGGACGAGATCCTGCCCCCGCGCCCCACCGGCGCGGTCCCCAACCCCACCCACCAGCTGGACTGGCGCCGCTTCTGCTCGGACGAGCTGCTCTCGCTGTACGTGGCGGAACGGGACGTGCTCGGCGCGGCGGCCCCGTCGATCCCGGCCACCACCAACTTCATGGTGATGTACAACTTCGACGCGCTGGACTACTGGCGCTGGGCCCCGCACCTGGACGTGCTGTCCAACGACCACTACCTGCGGTCCACGGACCCCGAGTCGGAGATCGACATCGCCCTCAGCGGCGACCTGATGCGCTCGCTGGCGGGCGGCCCCTGGCTGTTGATGGAACACTCCACGGGCGCGGTGAACTGGCAGCCGGTCAACCGGGCGAAGGGCCCGGGCGAGCTGCGCCGCAATGCCCTGGCCCATGTGGCGCGCGGCGCCGACGGCATCGCCTATTTCCAGTGGCGGGCGGCGAAGGCGGGCGCCGAGCAGTGGCACTCGGCGATGCTCCCGCACGCCGGCACCGACAGCCGGATCTGGCAGGACGTGGTGCGATTGGGCGCCGACCTGCGGGCGTTGGCCGAGGTCCGGGACAGCGCGGGCACGGCCGAGGTGGCCGTCGTCTGGGACTGGAACGCCCGCTGGGCCCTGGAGCTGCCCTCCCAGCCGAGCGGCGAACTCCGCTTCCTGGACCTCGTACGGGACTGGTACGAGCCGCTGTGGCGGGCGGGCGTCGCGGTGGACTTCGTACGCCCGGACGCGGACCTGTCGTCGTACCGCCTGGTGCTGGCGCCCAGCCTGTACCTGGTGGACGAGGCCGGTGCGGCGAACCTGACGTCCTTCGCACGGCGGGGCGGGGTCCTGGCGGTCGGCTTCCACAGCGGTGCCGTGGACGAGAACTGCCATGTCCGGCTGGGTGGTTACCCGGGCGCGTTCCGCGAGGTCCTGGGCGTGCGCGGCGACGAACTGTTCCCGCTGCTGCCGGGCGAGTCGGTCGGCCTCACGGGCGAGGTCACGCCGGGCGCGACCGGGACCCTGTGGTCGGAACGGGTGCGCACGGAGGGCGCGCGGGTGGTGGCGACCTACACGGAGGGCCCGCTGTCCGGCCGACCGGCGATCACCCGCAACGCGTACGGCGAGGGCGTGGCCTGGTATGTGGCGACGCGGCCGGACCCGGCGACCCTGGGCGCGCTGCTCGACCGCATCCGGTCGGAGGCGGGGGTGGAGCCGGTGCGGACGACGCCGGAGGGGGTGGAGGCGGCGCTGCGGCGCGGTTCCGACGCCGACTACCTCTTCCTGATCGACCACTCGGGCCGGGGCGGTGAGGTCGCCGTGTCGGACGGGGCGACGGAACTGCTCACCGGGAAGCCGGTGGGGGACGGTTCGGTCACGGTGCCGGCGGGCGGGGTCGTCGTGGTGCGGGAGCCTCGGCAGTAGGCCACGGTTGAGATGCGCCGTCGCATCGAGCCACATGGAGCCGTGCCATGCCCGAACTACCGGACGTCGAGGCCTACCGCGAGGTGTTCCAGACCTGCGCGGTGGGCCGGGTCGTCCGGCGCGTCGACGTCCGGGACGCCGGAGTCCTGCACGGGGTGAGCGCCCGGCGGCTGCGTGAGGCGCTGGAGCGCCGGAAGTTCACCGGGCTCGAACGGCACGGCAAGTGGCTCCTCGCCCGCACCGGCGGCGGCCACACCCTCATGCTGCACTTCGGCATGACCGGCCGCCTGGTCTGCGACCACCCCGACGCCGCCGCCGAACCGCACGACCGCGTCCTGTTCACCGTCGGCCGCGACCGTCAGCTCCGCTTCCGCGACCAGCGCAAACTCCAGGGCCTGTGGCTGGCCGACGACGCCGGGGTCGCCCGGTTGCTGGACCGGCAGGGCCCCGACGCGATGGCCGTGGACCGCGAGGAGTTCGAGGCCGCGCTCACCGCACGGCGCGGCAGCCTCAAGAGTGCGCTCATCGACCAGTCCGTCCTCGCCGGACTCGGCAACCTGCTCGCCGACGAGATCCTGTGGCGCGCCGGGCTGCGCCCCACCGGCCGGGCGGGCGACCTCACCGAGGCCGACCGCCGCCGCCTGCACACCGAGATGCGCCGCACCCTGCGCTCCTCGGTCACCGCCGGCTGCGTACCGCCGCGCGACTCCTGGCTCACCGGCCACCGTGACGACCCCGACCCGCACTGCCCCCGCTGCGGCACCTTCCTGCGCCGGACCCGCCTGGCGGGCCGGACCACCGTGTGGTGCCCGCGCTGCCAGCCGGGGGACGCCTGACGAAGGACGGCTCGGGACCGGTCCCGGCCGGGTCGGAGCACAGTGTGCGGCGGACACGTTGGCCTGCGAGACACGCGAGGCAGCACATGGAGACCGCACCCAGGTGGCCGGATGACTGATCCCCGGCTTGCCCAGCTGACTGCCAGAATCACGGACACGTCCAGGATGTTCGGCCCGCGACGGCGCCGACGGGCGGCGCGGGAGCTGGCCGCGCTCGGCACGGCCGACGCGGTGGCCGTGCTCGCCGAGACGTTCACACGGTCCTCCGACCCGGTCGTCGACGAGATCGCGCGCGCCGCCCTGGAGGCCGTCCAGGAGCAGGACGCGGTCGACGCGGTGGCGGACGCGGCGGTCTCGACCGGCGACGAGCGCCTCGCGGGCATGCTGGCGCGGGCGGGCCGGGCGCCCTCCGACCCCGGCCGGCATGCCGTGGTGCTGTTCCTGGCCGGTGAGTTCGACCGGTACGCCGACCTCGACTTCGACGGGAGCCTGCTGCGCGGCGTCCACGCCGGGGCCGGGACGGCGCTGCGCCGGCGACTGGCCGAGAAGGCGCGCGCCGGAGGGCGGCTCGAATGGGTGCGGGCGGTCGCCGACGGGGCCGCACGCCAGTCCGGCCGGGTGTCCGACGTCGAGTGGGACGCGGTGGTCCAGACGCTGACGGGCGCCCAGCGGTGGGACGAGCTGTGGCGGCTGGCGCTCGACGCCCCGGCGGCGCGGGCGGCGGCCGTCGTCCGCGCTCTGGGGGACGCGCGCTGGCGACTGGCCGACATCGACACGACCGGCTACCAGGAGCTGGTGCGGCTGGCGCGGCGCGCCTGCGCCGCGGAACTCCCCGGCACCACGCCGTTCGGCGAGCGGCAGGCACAGGTCATCCACTCGAACGCCGACGTCCAGTCCCTGACCGTCACCCGCGACGGGACCCGCGTGATCAGCGGCAGCAGCAGGGGCGACACACGGATGTGGCAGGTCCCCTCGGGAACACCGGCCGGCCCGCTCGCGACCGGCGACGGCTCGAAGCGCGTCCTGACGATGGCGACCACGCCCGACGGAAAACTGGTGATCACCGGAGACCTGGGCGGCGGCATCAAGGTCTGGGACCTGCGCTCGGGCAGTGTGGTCGGCGAATACGCGCACACCATGGCCAAGCGCAACGTGGTGCTGGGCCGCAACCTTCTGGCGGTCGCCCTGTCCCCGGACGCCGATCTGATGGCCAGCAGCGGCTACGGCCCCAACGTGCAGTTGTGGCGCCTGTCCTCGGGCAGGCTGACCCGGACCACCACCCTGCGGGCCGACGAACTGTGGGTGCCGTGCCTGGCCGTGAGCCCGGACGGGAGCATGCTCGTCAGCGGCGGCCAGAAGGGCAATGTGCGCCTGTGGCAGCTGCCCGGCGGGGCGCAGATCCGCGCCCTCGAAGGCCACACCGACCATGTCGGCTCCCTCGCCATCACCCCGGACGGCTCGCTCCTGGCCACCGGCGGCTACGACCACACCGTACGGCTGTGGCACCTGCCCTCGGGCGAGCCCGCCGGCGTCCTCACCGGGCACACCCAGCTCATCCGGGCGCTGGCCATGACACCGGACGGCAAGCTGCTGGCCAGCGCCGGCCAGGACAGCGTCGTACGGCTGTGGCATCTGCCCTCGGGCCGGCCGGCCGGGGAACTGAGGGGCCACCGGGGCACGGTCGAGGCCCTGACCGTGAGCCCGGACGGCTCACTGCTGGCCAGCGGTTCGAGCGACGGGCGCATGCTGTGGTGGACCCGCAAGCTGTCGAAGCTCGACGCCCTGGTCCGTACGCCCCTCGGCGAGGTGGATCCCGCCCGGATACGCCACTTCAAGGGCTCCTACGACCGGTTCTCCACGGCGGAACGCGCCTGGTTCGACCTCGTCGCGGCACTCGTGCGGTGGCGGCACCGGCACGACGTCGAACTCCTCGACGCCTCGTACGGCGACCAGGCGGCGCCCCACGACGTCGAGTTGAGCGACGACCACGGCACCCCGGCCCCGCACCGGCCACGGCGCAAACGGAAGGGGAGGCGGTGAGTGCCATGACGATACTGCGGAAGCTGCTGCCGAGAAGGGCGGACCAGAGCCTGCGGCAGCGCAGCGAGTTGAGGCAGGCCCGGCTGGAGATCGCCGAGCGCGACCGGACGATCGAGCGGCTGCGGGCCGAGCTCGCCCGGGCCCGCGCCGGCGCCGAGGAGGGCGCCCGGCAGCGGACCCGCGCCGACCTGGAACAGCTGGTCACGACGATCGGCTCGCCCCTGGTGCAGTTGTCGACGCAGGCGCACCTGCACCGTTCGGGCACCGCGCAGGTGCGCGCCGGTGACGTCGTGGAGGTCGGCACCCGGCTGCTGCGGCTGCTGCGTGACGTGGGCGTCGACACCGTCGGCGAGCCCGGCGCCGCAGTGCCGTTCGACCCGGATCTGCACGAGCCGCTGAGCGCGGCGGTGACTTGCGCGCCGGGAGAGCCGGTGCTGGTCCGGGTGGTGGGGCTGTCCTGCGACGGGCGGACCGTGCGCAAGGCCGGTGTGGACGTCCCGGGTGACAGGAGCGGGACGGCCGACGAGAAGGGGGAGCACTGATGGCGGGCCGGCTGGGTGTCGACTTCGGTACGAGCAACACGGTCGTGGCCGTCTGGGACGAGGCGTCGGCCCAGGGCGTGACCGTCGGCATCCCCGACTACGGGCGGCTGCTCGGACACGGCGCCCACCGGGTGCCGGTGGTGCCGTCGCTGATCCACTACGCCGAGGACGGACGGCAGTTCCTCGGGGACCAGGTGCTGTCGGCGGGCAGGTACCACGCGGCGGGCACCTTCCGCTGGATGAAGCGCTACGTCTCCAACCGCAGCCCGCAGAAGATGACGGTGAACGGCCGCAAGGTGTCGCCCGCCGAGGCCGGCCGCGACTTTTTGTCCACGGTCCTGGCCTTCGCCGCCGTCGAGACCGGCTCCGAGGGCGAGGAGATCGCCCTGACCGCCCCCGTCGAGTCGTTCGAGCACTACGAGGACTGGCTGGCGGAGGCAGCCGAGCGGGCGGGCATGCCCCGCTTCCGGCTGATCGACGAGCCGTCGGCGGCCGTGCTCGGCTACGGCGCGCACATCCGGCCCGGCCACGCCTACCTGATGTTCGACTTCGGCGGCGGCACGGTCCAGGCGGCCGTGGTGCGCGTGCAGGACGACGACGACCGCGCGGGCTCGGGCCGGTACTGCCGGGTCCTGGGCAAGGCGGGCGACGACATCGGCGGCTCCACCATCGACCAGTGGATCTACGAGGAACTGCTGGCGCGCTGCGGCCGCCACGACAGCGAGGAGGACGTACGCCGGCTCAGCCGGGCCCTGCTCGTGGAGTGCGAACGCGCCAAGGAGGCCCTGTCCGAGCCGGGCCGCGAACGCGCCGAGATCAGCGTCATGAACCCGGACACCGGTGCCGTCCTCGGCATCGACCTGATCCGCAGCGGTCCTGAGCCGCCCGGCGAGCGCGTGGTGTCGTTCGAGGACCTGCTGGACCGGCGCGACCTGTACTCCCGTATCGACCGGGTGGTCCGCCGCGCCCTGCGGGCGGCCGCCACCCGCGGCTACGACGAGGACGACCTTTCCGCGGTGCTGATGGTCGGCGGCAGCAGCCTGATCCCCTCGGTGCGCCGGACGCTGGAGCGCATCTTCGGCCGGGAGCGGGTCCTCAGCGACCGGCCGCTGGACGCCGTGGCCCGAGGCGCCGCGGCCTTCGCCGCCGGCACCGACTTCCACGACCACATCCAGCACGACTACGCGGTGCGCTGGTTCGACCGGAAGAGCGGCCGGTACGAGTACCGCACCTGCGTCAAGGCCGGTACGGCCTACCCCACCACCGAGCCGGTCCACACCATGACGGTCCGCGCGACCCACGACGGGCAGCGCGAACTCGGCATCGCCATCTACGAACTCGGCGGCCGGCGGCCCGGCGGCGGAGCCACCGGCGAGACCGAGCTGGTGTGCGACCCGTCGGGCGCCTGGCGGGTCCGCGAGATCTCGGCCGAGGACGACGACATCCGCAACCGCTTCTGGATCAACGAACAGAGCCCGATGTTCCTCAACGCCAAGCCGCCCGCGTCCGCCGGACAGGCGCGGTTCCGCGTGGAGTTCGGCATCGACGCCAACAAGCGGCTGCTGCTGACCGCGCACGACCTGGTCAGCGGGCGGGTCACCCACCGCGACTACCCCGTCGTGAAGCTGACGTAGGGAGACGGCACATGGAGTTGCAGGAAGTCGAGGTGTTCATCGCACCCGACGGCACCACCAGGATCGAGGTGCGCGGGGTGGCGGGCGCCGGCTGCCTCGACCTCACCGAGGACCTGGAGAAGGCGCTGGGCGGCCGGATCGTGGAACGCGAACTGACCGCCGAGGCCCAGGCGGTGATACAGCAGCGCGCCGCGGAACGACTGCGCCGCGAGCCGGGCTCGTGAACCGGTCACAGCGCGGGCTGCGCCTCCACGGCTTCGAGCCGTACAGCGCCGCGAACGGCCCTGGCGTCCGAGCCGTCGTCTGGGTCCAGGGCTGCACCCTCGGCTGCCCCGGCTGCTTCAACCCCGAGACCCATGCGCGGGGCGGCGAAGAGACGCCCGTGGACGACCTGTTCGAGCGCATCCGGAGCCTGGGCGACCGCATCGAGGGCGTGACGATCAGCGGCGGCGAGCCGCTCCAGCAGCGCGAGCCGGTCCTGCGGCTGCTGGGCCGCGTCCGCGCCGAGACCTCCCTGTCGACCGTCCTGTTCACCGGGTACCGCTGGCCGGAGGTGGCGCGGATGCCGCAGGCGGCGGCCCTGCGCGACTGCGTCGACGTACTGCTCGCCGGGCGGTACGAGGCGGGGCGGCGCATCGCCCGGGGCCTGCGCGGCTCCGCCAACAAGACGGTGCACCTGTTCGGCGACCGCTACACGCCGCACGATCTCGACGCGGTCCCGGACGCGGAGGTGGTCATCCACCCCGACGGACGGCTGACCCTGACCGGCATCGACCCGCTGGAGGTGGGCGAGTGAAGAAGGAGTACGACGGTGTGGGCCCCGTTTCGGGTTTCGAGGGGGAACTCGATCTGTTCCTGCGGGCGCGCTACACCCTGGTGGTCGTCGTCACCCTCGAAGAGGAACGGGCGCTGCGGGCCATCGCCGAGGTCTGCGAGCGCGGCCGGCGTCCCTGCCTCGCCTGGGATCTGGCGGACGGGTTCGAGGTGCTGAGCGGCAAGCCCGGCAACCTGCCCGTCGCGAAGGACCCGCTCACCGTGATCGAGCAGGTGGAGAAGGCGGACGGCGACATCACCTTCGTACTGAAGGACTTCCACGACTGCTGGTCCAACCCCCAGGTGAAGCGGAAACTGCGCAACACCGCGCAGCGGCTGAAGTTCACCCGCAAGTCCATCGTCGTCATCTCGCCCGCCCGCACGGTCCCCGAAGAGCTCAGGAACGAGACGGAGGTGCTGGAACTCCCGCTGCCCGACGCCGACCAACTGGACGGCGTGCTCAGCGGGCTCACCAGGACCCCCGGCATCAAGGTCGACCTGACGCCCGGCGGACGGGAGAAGCTCGGCCAGGCGGCCCTCGGCATGACGGCCGCCCAGGCCGGCCGCGCCTACGCCAAGGCCATCGTCCGCGACGGCGCCCTGGACGAGCGGCACATCGAGGCCGTCGTACGGGAGAAGAAGGAGGTCATCCGGGAGAGCGAGGCGCTGGAGTTCTACCCGGTCCACGAGACCCCCGACGACGTGGGCGGTCTCGACGTACTCAAGCAGTGGCTGCGGCTGCGGGAGCGCGCCTTCACCCAGGAGGCGCGGGACTACGGGCTGCCCGCGCCCAAGGGCATGGCGCTGATCGGCATCCCGGGCACCGGCAAGAGCCTGACCGCCAAGATGATCGGCGGACTGTGGCGGCTGCCGCTGCTGCGGCTCGACGTCGGCGCCCTGTTCGGCTCGCTGGTCGGCGAGGCGGAGGAACGCACCCGCCGGGCGCTGAGGCTGGCCGAGACGGTGGCACCGTGCGTGGTGTGGATCGACGAGATGGAGAAGGCGCTCGCCCACGGCGGCGGCGACTCGGGCACCAGCACCCGGGTGTTCGGCACGATCCTGACCTGGATGCAGGAGAAGACGGCCCCCTGCTTCGTGGTCGGCACCGCCAACGACGTCTCCAGCCTGCCGCCGGAGGTGCTCCGCAAGGGCCGCTTCGACGAGATCTTCTTCCTCGATTTGCCCACCGCCGAGGAACGCGCCGAGATCTTCTCGGTCCACCTGCGCAAACGCCGCCGACTGCCGGGCGACTTCGACATCGCGCAGCTGGCGGCTCGCGCCGAGGGGTACGTCGGCGCCGAGATCGAGCAGACGATCGTGGACGCGATGTACGTCGGCTTCCACCAGGACCGTGAGTTCACCACCGACGACATCCTCACCGCGCTCGCCCGCCAGGTGCCGCTGTCGGTGTCCCAGCGCGAGACCATCGGCGCGCTGCGCTCCTGGATGCGGGAGGGCCGCGCGCAGTCGGCGTCCTTCGACGAGGCGGTGGAGGCGGAACGCCAGTTCGTCGTGCCGCTGGAACCGCTCGGCCACTGATCCGCTGTGCCAATTCCCGGATGGAGCATCCATGTCGCACTTCACCACCATGACCACCCAGCTCACCGACCCGGACGCCCTGCGCGCCGCGCTCGCCGACGTGGGCTACGGCGAGGTGGAGGTCCACGACACCGCCCAGCCGCTGTACGGCTACCAGGGCGACGTGCGCTCCGACCGCGCCCACGTCATCGTCCGCCGCGCCCACATCGGCCGGGCCTCCAACGACATCGGCTTCCTGCATCAGGAGGAGGGCCACTACTTGGCGGTGATCAGCGAGTACGACCGCAGGAAGCACGACGAACGCTGGCTGGGCAAGCTGACCGCCCGCCACGCCTACCACCTCACGACCGGCACCCTGGCGGCCCAGGGCTTCGCCCTGACCGAGGAGACGACGGAACGGGACGGGACGGTCAGGATGGTGCTGCGCCGGTTCCAGTGAGCCGGCCCCAGTGACCGAAGAGGAGCGCGAGCTGGGCGTCGAGCGCCGCTGCGGCGTCCCCCTCGGCGTACTGCCGCGACAGCGGCTGCAGGCCCAGCCCGTCGACGAGCGCGAGCAGCCCGGCCGCGCCACGTTCGGGGTCCGCGCCGTCCACCGGACCGGCGGCCCGGAGGCGCGCGTGCCGCGCTGGCCGGAGGACCCGGCCCCGGTCTTCGCGATGCTCGCCAACTACCCGCGCGTCACCGACCCGGAGCAGGCCCCGGCCCGGACGTCGGACGGCCGCACGCTCACCGGCATGGGCGCGGCCGCCGGGCGGGTCGGCGGCCGCGCCCGAGTGGTCCGCGACCCGGCGGACACGCACGTCGAGCCGGGCGGGATCCTCGTCGCGCCGACGACCGACCCGGGCTGGGCACCGCTGTTCCTCACGGCGGGCGGGCTGGTCACCGAGACCGGCGCGGTGATGGCGCACGGGCCGACGGTGGCGCGGGGGTACGGCATCCCGGCCGTGATCTGCGTACCCTGCGCCACCGAGACGAGCCCGCCCTGCACTGAACCTAGGCGTGGTCGGGGGAGCCCCCGGTGTGGGCGAGGGCGCTCGGGGTTCGGCGGCCGACGATCGCCGGGGCCTCCTGGACGAGCGTGTCGTCGGTGAGCGCCTCCACCATGAACAGCGCGAAGTCCACCCGGCGCGTCAGATTGCTGGCCAGGACCGGGTCGCCCACGTGTCGGCTCCACACGGGCAGACCCTGGCTCTCCCCCTCCTCCAGGCTGCTGCCGCGCACCACGGTCCACCGGGTGTCGCTCGCGAAGATCCGTCGGCACGCCTCCACCTGGTCGTCGATCTCGACGGCCCGGACCAGCCTGCCCAGCGCGGCGGCGATCCGGACGCCCAGGGTGAACATCCGCGAGTACCTGTCCTTGCCGTCACGAGTGATGTGCCAGCCACAGGAGAAGACGAGCCGCGCACCCGGCCGCGCGTGGTCCAGCACCGCCTGCGCCGTGCCCGACGAGTACTGCCGCACACCCCAGGGCACCAGCACCGTCAGCACCCCGTCGCACCCGGCGACCGCCCGCCGGATCACCTCCGGGTCGTTCGTGGGTCCGGGGACGACGGTCATCCGGCCCTCGAACGCGGCCAGCTTCGGCACGCTGCGCTCCCGGCACACGCCGACCACCTCGTAGCCGCGTTCCAGTGCGTGCCGAACCATGTACTGCCCGAGCTTCCCCGAAGCCCCGACGATGCAGACCTTCTTCATCCGATCCGTGCCCATGGCGCAGCCCCGCCCCTCCACCGCCTGCTCACCTTATGTTGTAAGGCACGCTAGCCTTATGCTGTAAGGTAGTCAAGGCCGGGAATTGTCGGAGGAGTTGGAAGATTGGTGCCCAGCACAGGCAAGGGCCGGCGTGGCGGGTCGGCGCGTCCCCCGCTCAGTCGCGAGCGCGTGATTCGTACGGCGGTGGCGGTGGCGGACGAGAAGGGGTCGGCGGCACTCACCATGCGGGCCATCGCCGAACCGCTCGGCGTCGAGGCGATGTCGCTGTACCACCACGTGGCGGGCCGGGAGGACATCCTCGACGGCATGGTGGACGCGGTGTTCGCCGAGATCGACCTGCCACCGCGCGACACGGACTGGAAGACCGCCATGCGCGATCGCGCGCTCTCCGCCCGTGCCGCCCTCCGGCGCCACCCGTGGGCCATCGGCCTGATGGACTCCCGCTCCCGGCCCGGCCCCGCGACCCTGCGCCACCACGACGCCGTCATCGGAGCACTGCGCGCCGGAGGCTTCTCCGTCCCGATGGCCGCCCACGCCGTCTCACTGATCGACAGTTACCTGTACGGCTTCGTGCTCCAGGAACTGAGCCTGCCGTTCACAGGCGCGGCGGAGCTGGACGAGGTCGCGGGCGCCATCCTGCGCGACATGCCCGCCGACGCCTATCCCCACCTCACGGAGCTGGCCACGGAACACGTACTCAAGCCCGGCTACGACTACGCCGACGAGTTCCCCTTCGGCCTCACCTGCATCCTCGACGCCCTCCGGCCGGACGAACCCGCCAACGCGTAGGCCCGTCCCGCTCGGTCAGTCCTCGTCAGGCACGGCCTGAGCCCCGTCGCGGCCCCGCATGCGGACGAAGACCGGGTTGCTGGCGGCGGCGGTCTCCTCCAGGCTGTCGGCCTCCGCCGCCCTCCCGTCGGAACGGAGAGCGCGGACGACGTCGTGCGTGACGGCCGCCTCGTTCCACTCGTAGGAGCCGGACCGGTAGGTCTCCAGTGCCGCTTCCAGATCGGCGAGTGCCTCCGCATACCGGCCGAGCTCCCGGTAGGCGACCCCGCGCAGATGCCTGGCCATGGAACCGGCATAGGCGTCCCCCGCTCGTGCGGTCACTTCGATCGCGTGGGTCAGCGGCTCAAGGGCTGCCGCCGGCCGGCCCGACCTGATGTGGAGCCATCCGATGTCCCGCTCCGTGTGCGCCTGCCACAGCTCGTCGCCGACCTCCTCGAAGATCCTCAGCGCGGCCCCGGCGGTCGCGGCGGCCTCGTCGAGGCGCCCCGAGCCGGCCAGGACGCGGATCCGGGCGTTGTTGACGCGCCCCACCCAGTGCCGCTCACCCATCGGACCGAAGATCTCCTCAGCCCGGTCGTAGCGCTCACCGGCCTCCTGGCGTCGGCCGAGGAGACGGTAGATCTTGCCGAGGGCGTAGAGGGCGGCACCTTCCCATCTGCGGTCGTTGAGCACCCGGAAGTCCCGCACGGCGGACTCCAGCAGAGGCGCCGCCTCCTCGGGGCGGCGCAGATACCCGAGGGTCTCCGCCAGGGTCCGCCGCAGCCGGGCCCGCGCCCTGAGATCACCGGTGCGTTCGGCCAGCCGCAGCGCCTCCCTCTGGCTCTGCTCCGCCAGCTCGGGTCTGCCGCGCCACCTCTGGAACTCACCCAGTTTCTCGAGCGAGTTGAGGACGTGCCACGGGTCGTCGGCGGCACGCAGCTCGTCCGTGGCCGTGGTCATGTGGTCCAGGGCTTCCCGGAAGTCCTTCTTCGCCGCGTACGCGCGGGCGACGACCATCTCGTCCCGGGCCCTGCCGACCGGGTCGGCGCCGGCGTCCGCCTCGTCACGGCCGAGCAGCGTCAGCGCGGTGTCCGGTGCGCCCTCGGCGACGGCCGCCGAGGCGCGGGCGCGCCGCAGACTGGCGAGCACGCGAGGCCGGGTCTCGGACGGGGGCGCGTCGAACAGCCAGTCCGCGGCGCCCGGGGAGAGGTTGATGTCGTCGAGGAAGTACGACAGCGCCTCCCCGATCTCGGCCGCCTCGGCGTTCATGCCAAGACTTCGGGCACGGCCGATGGCCCAGCGCAGCCGCTCCTGCTCGGCGGACACCCAGCCGGCGCCCGACTCCCCGACCGGATCGCCGATCTCCCCGGCGGACACCTCCGCACCCAGTTCCGGCGCACGCCGCGCGGCCAGGCCGACCGCGGCATCACGGTAGGCCTTGACCAGGCGGGCCTCGTGCCGGCCGCGCTCCTCGGGCGGCAGCAAGTCGTACTGCTCGGCTGCGAAGACCCGGACCAGATCGTGGACGCGATAGCTCGTACTCGCCTCCTCGCCGCCCTCGACCTCCATCAGACTGACCTCGATCAGCTCGTCGCACACCGCGAACGCCGCCCCACGCGCGGTACCGGCGTGCTCGAAGTGCCAGTTGGTGAGCCTTCCGACCGCCAGTGAGGCGATCAGCCCGAACACCGTCCGGGTGGCCTGGTCGAGGTCCCGATAGGTGAGCATGAGGCACGCGTGCAGACTCTCGTCCTCCAGGACGAGTTCCCTCATACGGAGCTTCTCGTCCTCCAGACGTGCCTTCATGTCGCTCAGACTCAGGTCGGGCCGTTGTGCCAGTTTCGAACCGACGATGCGCAGGGCCAGCGGCAGCCTGCCGCAGAAGCGGGTGATGTCCAGGGCGATCGCGGGGTCGCTGGTGACGCGCTCGCGGCCGGCGTAGTGGGCCAGGACGTCCAGCGCCTCGCTCTCGTCCGGCAGCGAGACCGGCACCGGCTCCCGCAGCGTGATGCCGGAGAGCGGCTTCCGGCTGGTGATCAGGACCGAGCATCCCGCGCCGACCGGCAGCAGCGGCCGTACCTGTTCGGAGCGGTGGGCGTTGTCCAGCACGATCAGCAACCGCTGGTCATTGGTGAGGCTGCGGAACCGGGCGGCCCGGCCGTCGACATCGGCCGGAAGATCGGCGCGGGCGACGTCGAGGCTGAGCAGGAGGTCCTCCAGGGCCTCCCTGCTCGACTTGGGAGTCTCGCCGTCGCCCTGGAGATTGACGTAGAGCTGACCGTCGGGATACGAGTCCTTCACCCGGTGGGCCGCGTTCAGGGCCAGCGTGGTCTTCCCCACGCCCGCCGCACCGTGCACGACGACGATCTTCGCCTGGCTGTCCCTGACATTCACCGGCAGGGCACGACGGGACGGAGTGGGCACATCCCTGAGTAACGTCGTCAGGCTGTCCAGGAGGGCCGCCCGGCCCACCAAGGGCTCCACCCTCTCCAACTGGTGCCGCCTGCCCCGGTCCGGCGCGACCGCCCCCAAGGACTGCTCCCCCCGGGCCTTCACCGCCTGATAGGCCATGATTCCGCCGAACGCGACGGTGGCGCCGATGGACACCAGCTTGGCGGTCGTCTCGTGGAAGACGTTGAAAATGAGGTCGCCGGTCGTACTCAGGGCAGCGGCACCGAAGGCCGTCCCGGCCACGAGAATCGTGTTGCGACGCGACCTGGCCTGTTCCGCCATGTACATCCCCCCGAAGTCGGCGTGGCCCGATGATGCCACGCCGACGAAGCGAGCCGGAACACGACGAAGGCCCCGGCATGGCCTGTCCGGACTCCTCCCGGAGTCGCGCCGTCGATGAGGACGAACGGGCCGCCCCCGCCCTCCCTCGTACCCTGTTCCCTGTGCCACCCTCCCGCCTGCATCGCGTCGCCGTCCTTGTGCTCGAGGGTGCGAAGCCGCTCGATGTCGGCATTCCCGCGCAGGTGTTCACGACCCGCGCGAGCATGCCGTACGAGGTGCGGGTGTGCGGGGCGGCACCCGGTCTCGTGACCGGCGGCGACGGCCTGTCGTACGCCGTCGCCCACGGCCTCGACGCGCTCGCGTGGGCCGACATCGTCTTCATCCCCGGCTACCGGTTCCCGGACCGCGACGACCCGCCGCAGGCCGTCGTCGACGCGCTGACCGCCGCCCACGACCGGGGCACGCGGCTCGCCGCCATCTCGACAGGCGCCTTCGCGCTCGCCGCCACCGGCCTGCTCGACGGCAGGCGCGCCACGACGCACTGGCACTACGCGCGGGCGCTCGCGGCGAAGCATCCACTCGTCCAGGTCGACGAGAACGTCCTGTTCGTCGACGAGGGCAGCGTGCTGACGTCGGCCGGCGCCGCCTCCGGCATCGACCTGTGCCTGCACATTCTGCGCGGCGACCTCGGGGTGGCCGCGTCGAACCACGCGGCCCGACGCCTGGTCGCGGCCCCCTACCGCAGCGGCGGTCAGGCGCAGTACGTGCCGCGCAGCGTGCCCGAGCCGCTCGGCGAGCGGTTCGCCGCCACCCGCGAGTGGGCGCTGCACCGGCTCGGCGAGCCCCTCACCCTCGACGTACTGGCGCGGCAGGCGGGGGTCTCGCCGCGCACGTTCTCCCGGCGCTTCGTCGAGGAGACCGGCTACACGCCGATGCAGTGGGTCATGCGCGCCCGCATCGACGTGGCCCGTGAGCTGCTCGAGCGTTCGCAGCGCAGCGTCGAGCAGATCGCCGCCGACGTCGGTCTGGGCACCGGTGCGAATCTGCGGCTGCACTTCCAGCGCATCCTCGGAACCACGCCGAGCGAGTACCGGCGCACCTTCGCCCAGGGCGAGTAGCCCGCCGCCACACGGCCCCGCCGCCCTGTGGCGCGATCCTTTTGAACCGTGGCGATCACGCCGCTGTCACGGGCGGATGCCGCGCGCGACGCTGGTGGCGACCGAAGGGACACCAAGAGATGGGACACCACTCATGACTCGCGTCGCGATCAACGGATTCGGCCGCATCGGACGCAATGTGCTGCGCGCACTGCTCGAACGCGACAGCCGGCTCGACATCGTCGCCGTCAACGACCTCACGGAGCCCGCCACCCTCGCCCGGCTGCTCGCCTATGACACGACGGCCGGCCGGCTCGGCCGCCCGGTGACCGCCGACGGGGACACCCTCGTCGTCGACGGCCGCCGCATCACGGTGCTCGCCGAGCGCGAACCGGCGCAGCTGCCGTGGGCCGACCTCGGCGTCGACATCGTCCTGGAAGCCACCGGCCGCTTCACCTCGGCCAAGGCCGCCCGCGCCCACCTCGACGCGGGCGCCAAGAAGGTACTGGTCAGCGCGCCGTCGGACGGCGCCGACGTCACACTCGCGTACGGGGTCAATACGGCCGCCTACGACCCGGCCGTGCACACGATCGTCTCGAACGCCTCCTGCACCACCAACGCCCTCGCGCCGCTGGCCGCGGTCCTCGACGACCTCGCCGGCATCGAGCACGGCTTCATGACGACGGTGCACGCCTACACGCAGGAGCAGAACCTGCAGGACGGTCCCCACCGCGACGCCCGCCGCGCCCGCGCCGCCGCCGTCAACATCGTGCCGACCACGACCGGCGCCGCCAAGGCGATCGGGCTCGTCCTGCCGAACCTCGACGGCAAGCTGTCGGGCGACGCGATCCGCGTACCGGTTCCGGTGGGCTCGATCGTCGAACTCAACACGACCGTGGCCCGCGACGTGACGCGCGACGACGTGCTGGCGGCGTACCGCTCGGCGGCCCAGGGGCCGCTCGCCGGCATCCTCGAGTACTCGGACGACCCGCTCGTGTCGTCCGACATCACGGGCAACCCCGCCTCGTCGATCTTCGACTCGTCCCTCACCCGCGTCGACGGCCGCCACGTCAAGGTGGTCGCCTGGTACGACAACGAGTGGGGCTTCTCGAACCGCGTGATCGACACACTGGAACTCCTGGCCAACCACTGATCGGACGGCGGGGCGGCCCCCGCCCCTTCCCAGCCGAGGAGCTCCGGGTGCCGGCACAGGCGCGGGCTCACCGCACTGACCGAACCGCACGGGAGGATGCGGCACACCGCCGCCACCGTGCTCATGCCGCTCGGCTCCCGGACCGCCGGCCGCCATGCTGGTCTGACAGCTTCGTCCATACGAGGATGCTGCCATGCGTGACACCGAAGAAGAGGACGAGCGGCTCAAGTTGATCCGCCGCTACGTCACGCCCGACCGGCGGTACCTCAAGGTCGGCGGTGCTGTTACTCGACGCCAAACTCGGTGCTGACCACGCCGCCCGATTCCTCGCCCCGAACGGACTCTGGCAGCAGTGGGTCGACGGGCCACCCAGCAAGGACCGCGACGCCCCCGACAGCTACCGAGAGTTCATCGGCCAGCTCTGCTCTTTCGCTGACGAAAGTGCCAAGCACTGCCCGACACGCATGCACGGTGTGATACCTCACCGCAAATAGCCACCACCGCACCACGCCGACGTCATGGCCAGGGGGAAGCATGACGGAGCAGCTTCACAAGCTCGTCGTCCGCTACGGCGATTGCGAGCAGAAGCCCGTGCGCCTCCGTCCAGGAACGTGGGGCGTACGGCAACGTCCTGACCTGCGGTACGGCTGGTCCGGGCGGGCGTTGTGAACGGTGTTGTACGCCGACGAATGCAACCAGAATTGCAACTACGGAACTGGAGCGGCGCGAGTGTGTCCAGCTTCTGCCCGTGGTTCCTGGTCAGCGGGAATCGCCTTCTTACTCCCCCTGATGCGACCAGGCCGCAGTGAGCGCGGTGACCGGGTCACTGTCGGCCGGTGCCGCGGGCCACCATTCGCCGTCGTCGTCCTGGAGGTAGGGGTACCAGCGGGCGTCGGGGCCCAGACGCAGCTGGATGCCGTGGTGGGTGAGGGTGAGGCGGTTGCGCCAGACTCTGAGGTGTGTGGGGGAGTCGGTCATCTCGGCGAGGGCCGCATCCAGGGCGGTGCGGGTGGCCTTCATCACCGTCGGGTCGGGGGTGTGGGGCTGTTCGGCGACGGTGACGCCCGTGGGGCCGCCGTGTCGCCAGGCGCGGGTGAGGCGTGCGAAGGCCGTGGGGTTGGTGCCGGTGTTCTGGATCAGGTGGTGGAACCACTCGGGTCCGGGGTTGCTCGCGGCGATGCGCACGGCGTCCTGGTGCTGGGTCAGGTGCAGGTCGGCGGTGTCGCCCGCGAGGAGCCGGGCGGCGCGCGCGGTGGCGTCGGCCATGAGGCGTTCCAGGTCCGCGGCAGCCAGGCCAGTGCCGGGTGGCGGGGTGACAGGCAGGGCTGTGGTGTGGGCGGCGGGTTCCGGGAGTTCGGGCAGTTCGGGTGGCTCTTCGGCCCAGCGGGCGTACGCGGCGGCGGCCGGGATGCCGGCCGGTACCGGTGGGGCGGCGGTCTGCTGTGCTGCCGTACGGAGTGCGCGCAGCTGGGCGAAGACCTCCTCGCGACCGCGGCCGCGCAGCGCGAAGAGCACGAACGGGTCGGTGTCGATGGTGGCGGCGATGGCGTAGCAAAGCGCGGCGGCGTGCTTGCAGGGGTATCCCCAGTCGGGGCAGGAGCACTCCGGATCGAGCTCGGTGGACAGCGGGAGCAGTGGGACGCCCGCGTCCCGGGCGTCGTCCACGAGTTCGGCGGGCATCTCGCCGTCGAGAAGTGCTGCGAGATGTCCGGCGCGGGACGCGATCGTGTCGAGCAGAGTGTCCCACTGAGGGCCGGTGAGGACGGGCAGGTGGACTGAGGAGCGGTACGGGCGCGGGCGGCTGCCCTGGACAGCGGCATTGACCTTGCCCGGAGCGACGGTGACCGGGCCGACCATGCCTTTGCGGGCGTAGGTGCGTCCGCGCGAGAGCCGTCCGGCGTCCAGGGTGGAGTCCTCCAGGGCGGCCACCCATGCCTGGCCCCACCAGGTCGAGGCGAAGGCTCGCTTGCCGCGGGCGGGCGCACGGCGCGGGCCGGGGACAGCGGGGCTCATGACCGCCTTCCCAGGGCGACGAGTTCGGCGAGTTCGGCGTCGGACAGTTCGGTCAGGGCTGCCTCGCCGGAGCCGACGACGGCGTCGGCGAGGGCGCGCTTTCCTTCGAGTAGCTTCGCCACCTTGTCCTCCACGGTTCCCTCCGCGAGGAGTTTGTGTACCTGGACGGGTTTGTCCTGGCCGATGCGGTAGGCGCGGTCGGTGGCCTGGTCCTCGACTGCCGGGTTCCACCAGCGGTCGTAGTGCACGACGTGAGTGGCGCGGGTGAGGTTGAGTCCGGTGCCCGCCGCCTTCAACGACAGCAGGAACACCGGCACCTCACCGCGCTGGAAGCGGTCCACCATCTCCTCGCGCCGCGCGACGGGGGTGCCGCCGTGCAGGAAGAGAGCGGGGACGCCGCGCCCGGCGAGGTGCTTCTCCAGCAGAGCCGCCATCTGTTTGTACTGCGTGAAGACCAGCACGGATTCGCCTTCGGCGGTGATGGTGTCGAGAAGCTCGTCGAGCAGATCGAGCTTGCCGGAGCGGCCCCGCAGGGGAGCGGACTGGCGCGGGCTGTGCTCTTTCAAATACTGGGCGGGGTGGTTGCAGATCTGCTTCAGCGCGGTGAGCAGCTTGAGTACCAGACCGCGCCGGGCGATGCCCTCCGACTCCGCGATCTTCGCCATGGTCTCGCGAACCTGTGCCTCGTACAGGCTGGTCTGCTCGGCTGTCAGCGGGACGACGTGGTCGGTCTCGGTCTTGGGTGGCAGTTCGGGCGCGATACCGGGGTCGGACTTCTTGCGGCGCAGCAGGAAGGGACGTACGAGACGGGACAGGCGCTCGGCTGCCTCGGGATCCTCGCCCGCCTCGATGGCGCGGGCATGCCGGTCACGGAAGGCGGTGAGTGTGCCGAGGAGCCCGGGGGTGGTCCAGTCGAGCAGTGCCCACAGCTCGGAGAGGTTGTTCTCCACGGGGGTGCCGGTGAGAGCGACGCGGGCGCGGGCGGGCAGGGCGCGCAGTTCGCGGGCGGTGACGGCGTAGGGGTTCTTGACGTGCTGGGCCTCGTCGGCGGCCACCAGCGACCAGGCCGTCTCGGCGAGCACTTCGCGGTCGCGGCGCAGCACCCCGTAGGTGACCAGGACGATCTCGTCGCCGGCCAGGCCCCCCAGGTGGCGGTCGCCGCCGTGGTAGCGGCGTACGGGGGTGGACGGTGCGAATCTGGCGGCCTCGCGCTGCCAGTTGCCGAGCAGGGAGGCCGGGCAGACGACAAGCGTGGGGCCCGCGGTGGCGGGGTCGGTCTGGCGGTGCAGGTGCAGGGCGAGCAGGGTGATGGTCTTGCCCAGGCCCATGTCGTCGGCGAGACAGCCGCCGAGGCCGAGTGCGCACATCTCGGCCAGCCAGGCCAGGCCCCGCTTCTGGTACTCGCGCAACGTGGCCTTGAGAGCGGCGGGCTGGGGCACGGGGGCGCGGGACTCGGGGTCGCGGATACGAGCGACCAGGTCGCCGAGCGCACCGACCGCCGCACAGGGGATGCGGTCACCGTCCCTCCCCCAGCCTCCGGCCGGGGGACCCCCATCTTGCTTCGCTCGGCCTCGCCGGTCAGCGCGGCGCTCAACGCCTCCATGGGGGTGAGTGGTTCCATCCGGCGGCGTTTGGCGCGGGCCACCAGCTTCGGGTCGGCGACCACCCACTGGTCGCGAAGCCGGACGAGGGGACGGCGTGACTCCGCGAGGGCATCCATCTCGGCCTCGGTGAGCGGCTCGCCGCCGAGGCAGACCTGCCAGCGGAAGTCGAGAAGGGCCTCGGTGTCCAGCAGGCCGCCCGTGGTGGAACCGGGGGCGGTGCGTCGCCCGATCTCCGCGGTCGCGGTGAGTGCCTTGACCAGTTCGCGCGGCCAGTGCACGTCGACACCGGCCGCGCGCAGCGCGTCCGTGGCGTCCCCGAGGAGCTCGAAGGCTTCGTCGTCGGTCAACCGGAGCTGATCGGGAGCGGCATCGTCGAGCAGCCTCCGCAGCGGGGGCCAGGCGCGGGCGCCGCGGCGCAGAGCGAGCAGGGTCTCGGTCTCGGCGCGCGGGCCGAGCAGCCGCTCCATTTCGATCGGCTCGCTCCACAGCCGTGCGGCCTCGATGACGAGCGCCGGGTCCGCCGCGGTGTGCAGTTGCAGGACGGCCCGAAACTGCCGTCGGCGTCCTTCGGGTACGTCGACGCGCAGGGAGACACTGACCTCGGCGGTGAGCGCAGCCTGGGTTTCCTCTGCCCATTCACGCAAGATGGGCACGGCACGGGCCTCGCGCCAGGCGTACGGCAGCGCTCCCATGGCGAGCGGCGCGGCCGGCGTACGGACCAGATCATCGGCGACCGCGTCGCAGAACTGGCGTACCAGCGCAGCCGGTTCGGCGATCCGTACCGGCGCAGGACCTGGCTCTGGCAGGCAGTGGGCGTGCGGCGGGAAGGCGGCGGCCAGGGCGTCCAGCGTCCGGCGCTGGGCGGCGGTGCAGGGACCCACCTGCCAGGTGTCGTAACCGGCGGGGGTGAGGGCGGGGTGGAGGCGGCCGTCGGCGAGCAGCCGCAGCGCGAAGCGAGTGGCGGCCCGCCAGGCGGCGCCGGAGGGATGCGTCGGCTCCGCATCGGCCAGGGCGGAGACAGCGACGGCGACAGGCAGCGCGTAACCCTCGACCCTGCGCCGCCTGACCGAGCGGCCGTGCGGCAGGACCAGCTCCACCACCTCGGTCTCAAGGCCGGTGGGCGCCGTACGGTCTCCGGCTGCTGCCCCGGTCGGCTTCCACAGCAGCAGCCGCCCAAGGCGGGCGGGCTCACCGGGCAGGAACACCGCCGCCCAGCCGGCGCCGAGCAACTCTCTCACGAAGGCGGATGTTTCCTGCCGGGCCAGCGGCGGTGCGCTCCTCGCGCCCGTACTCGGCTCTCGTACGACGACTCGTGCCACTCTCATCCGCCCTGTCGCTTGCCGGCCCCCGGGCCCGCTCCCCACAGCACCCCACCAGGCAACGTCACACGTTGGCAACCGCGGGCCCCGGCTTGACTGCTGGCGATGGCGCCACGGCGGATATGCCGCTGCTGAACACACCGGTCCTCAACCGTACGGTGCGGCGCTACGGCGAGGCCATGAGCGCCTGGGAACCAGCCGCGCCGGAGGCGTTGCTCGAAGAGGCCACCGTCGACGCCTACGGCCAGGATGAGCAGCGCACCGGCTTCTTCACGATGATCGAGGAGAGCCTTTCCGTACCGTTCACCACGACTGTTCTCGGCGTCGAGGTGAGCGTGGTCGGTGTCGATCTGGCCGGGGACGGGCGCGTGGTCGCACGCTGCGTCCGGGGGTCGGTCCGACAGGACATCGGAATTCTGGACCTGCCGCTGCCGGAACCCGCCCCCGAGGGCTCGCAATGGATCGAGGCCTACCGCTGCTGGGCCCGCTGAACTGGCGCGTCGCACAACTGCCCAGCTCAGCCCCTGCTCGAACGGACAGTCGCCCCGACCGCCGCTGACCGGACCGACCGCGGGAAACAGAGAGCACATAGCGCGCATACCGCAGTATGCTTACCGCTATGGCTGACACCACACGCATCACGGTGACACTCCCCACCGAGCAGGTGGCGGAGCTGAAGAAGATCACGGACAACATCTCCGGCTACGTGGCCGAAGCGGTCGCCAGACAGATCCGGCACCAGCTTCTGGGGGCCGACCTGCGCAGCCACACAGACGAGCACGGGGCCTTCAGTGAGGAAGAGCTGGCCGAGGCGCGGGCGCGGATCTTCGGTGCGACGCAGGCCGCCGGTGGCGCGAGCGCCGCGTGAGCGGGCACATTGAGACTGTCGTCCTGGACAGTGAGGGGCTGTCGGCCTGGGTGGCGCAGGACCGGAAGGTTCTGGCGATGTTCCAGGTGTTCCACGACATGGGAGCGGACCTTGTCGTCAGCGCCAACACCATCGTGGAGGTGAGCCACGCCAGGGTGAACCTGTCCCGACTGCAATGGGCGCTCTCCCGGGTCAAGGTGGAGCCGGTCACGGAGGCGGCGGCCAAGGCGGCGGCACAACTGCTCAAGGGTGCCGGTCTGCACGGACACAAGTACGCGATCGACGCCACCGTCGCCGAAGCGGCCTTGCGTCAGCCTGACCCGGTCGCCATCCTCACGTCGGACGTCGATGACATGACCCGGCTGTGCGGCAGCAAGGTCCGGATGATCGGGCTATGACCGCGGCATCGTCCCGGGGCCATGGGCGAATGCGCCTGGATCCGCCGAGAACCGAAGTCGCCGCAGTTCAGCCCGCGATGGGTGAATGAGGCGTCGACGGATGCGGGGGCATGACTGCGTTCGGTGTCAAAGCTGCAACCCAGGGCATGCCGAAGAGCTGGACCGTGATGAGCGGTCCAGCTCTTCGTTTTTCGCCTGTTCAGGCGGCTGCGGAGGATACGAGAGTCGAACTCGTGAGCGGTTGCCCCCAACACGCTTTCCAAATGTTCGTCTGAGGGTTCGGCGAGGGCCGGGGATGTTCTGACCTGCGATGAAGCGGGTGGTAGTGGGCCTTCCGGACGATGCTGGACGAGGGTGAATGAGACCAAAACTGAGACCAGAGAGCAACTGGCCTTCGCTAGTTGGCGGAGCGCGGTGGGCTGTGTCTACAGATGCGGCGTGTGGATCTTGCAAGCAGCGCCAGCCACCTCGGCTGGAAAGCGTCGTGGAACGTGCTGGCGCGGTAGAGAGTCTCGGTGATCCAGGTGCTCAGCGACCTTGGTCGCCCTATCCTGATGGAAGGTCAGACAGGTGGGGGCGATGGCAGCATCGGGGGAGACGAGGCCGGAAGCCGCAACGGTGCGGAACGAGTTCGCCCTGGAGCGGTACCGGTACATCCTGCAGCAGATCCACGCGGTGAATGAGAATGCGCACCGTTTCCTTGCCGTCTATCAGACGCTCGCCACCACCCTTGTCGGCGCGGCTCTGGCGCTCTTCGTGGGATACCGCAAATGGGATGTGGCGTCGGATACCGCGCGGAGCGGCGTGATCGGGCTTCTGGTCCTCACGACGGTGGTCGCCGCGTTCACCATCACGCTGATCGTCGTGGGCGCCCTCGCCTCGCTTTTTCCCTTACAGCACAGGGCCTGCTCCGTCCGGTCGATGTCGCGGCATGGGCCGCACAGCGGACAGAAGTCTTCCTGGCCTCAGGCCCAAATGTCGCTGCCCGGACCCGGCCACCGCAGGTCTATCACTACCTGTCAGGGCGGAACGTGCAACTCCCCGACAACTGGGTCGTCTTCTTCCTGAGAGCGCCTCTTCCTCCTTTCGCAGGCGTTTTCCCGGATATTCTGAACCGTGATGCGGCGTATGAATTCGCGCGCAACCATCCCACTCTGACCTGGGAGAAGGTCTGGTGGCGAATGTCCGGTGGCCTTTACGGGCTCTTCTTGCGTGCCCTGTGCGAGGCTTGGCTGTGCACCATTGAGGACCTGCTTGCTCCGCTCGAACAGCGTCACTGGTCCGACTCCCTGGCCTTCGACGACGAGGCACTGGACCCTGTCTGGGGCTATCTACTGCAGCGTCCTGACAACCCCAGCTGAAGGCAGCTGATCATCTCCGTGGTGGCTGCCGTTCCGGTCTCGGTGCGCGCCTTCACTCCTGGCTGTAGAGCGCAGCCAGGTCGATGAGACGGACATCAGTGTCGGCTTCCGCTGCTGCATGGGCTTTGTCGTTGAATCCTGCTCCGCTGAAACAGATCAGCCGAGTGTCGGTGGTGTCATAACGTCCGGCCTGGCTGACAAGGCTGCGGATATGCCTGAGGCGGTCGATGTGGGCAATGCCCATGGTGTCATTCCACTTGGCCTCTCCGATGGCCAGGAGCGGAGGTTTGCCGGCGTCGGCGATGCCGATCACCGCCACGTCGACCTCATGGCCGATGCGAGCCTTGGAGTCGTGGACCACGCCATGTCCCACGCGGGCGGCCAGACCGCCCAGAAGATCGGGATCGGCATGATGGAGAGCCCAGTCGCGACAGACCTGTTCGAAATGAGGCCCCAGGACATTGCTTACGAAGCGTCGGCGGCTGGCTTGCCAGACTCGTGTCGCACTGCCCGGGCGCTCGAGCTGGTCCCATACCGGGCGCATGATCGCGTGGTAGAAGCCGATCAGCGGTTCTGCGATGCGATACGTGGGACGGTTGTCACGGAATGCGTCCGCGTCGCGGTGGAGCAGTCCCGCGTCTTCCAGAACGTTGATGGGGTGCGCGATATCGGTGGCCTTGCGTTCCAGATAGCCGGCCATGCCGCCTCGGGTGGCGTTGCCATCGGCGACGGCGGCCAGGACGGACAGGTACAGGGCGGTGTCGCGAAGGTCGGGCTCTTCGGCCAACAGGTAGCGGGCCTCGCGGAAGAGGGGGGTCTCGGGATTGAGGACCGTGCGGACAACCCAGTCGTCGAAGTCGTCCGGCTCCTTGGGAGTGTCGCCGCGCGCGAACTCGCGCCGATAGGCGGGCGTGCCGCCGACGATCGCGTTGACCTTCATGGCCAGATGGGGGTCGGTGATGCCCCAGAAGTCCGCGGCGAGGCGGTGGTCGAGGGGGCGGACGACCAACTCCAGGCCCGCCCGTCCACGCAGCGGGGCGTTGCCCGACAGTAGTCGGCCCATGAAGGACAGCGCCGAGCCGCACAGCAGCAGCCGAGTGCGCGAGCGGGTGCGCTGATCACGCAGGGGCCGCAGAGCCTCCTGGATGATTGAGGGCAGTTCCGGATTGGCCTTGGCCAGGTACGGAAACTCGTCGATCACCACGGGGACGGGGCGTTCGGAGCCGAGGGCAAGCAGCGCGTCGACCACCTCTGACCAGTTGGCGAAGTGGAACGGGCTGGCGGGCCGGACGTGATCGGTCAGCGCGGTGCTGATCCTCCGCAGCGACTCGGCGTCCGTAGCTTCGGTCGCACCGAAGTAGAAACCTTCGGCGGCGCGGCACGCGGCGTCGAGCAGGAAGGTCTTGCCTTGGCGGCGACGTCCGGAGACCACGCCGAGAGTCGCGCCCGGCTGTGGGTCGGTGATGAACCGCCTCAGCGCCGACCACTCGTAGTCCCGGTCGAACATCTCGGCAGGCTTTTCCATGCCACACCCCCAGATATAGAAGTACGCCTCCATGAAACATACCCCTATATGTGAGAAGGAGGTGTGTACCTGCGCGGATGTCGCTCGGTAATCGCCATGCCGCATCCGCGAGTGCCCCGTGAGTGGGGTCAAAGTTCGCGGGAGCGGCGAGCCGCACATGCGAGAAGAATGCCTTGAATGTCCGAAGTGAATGAGACCAAAACTGAGACCAACGCACAACGAGGAGTCGGACCGCGCATTGCGGTCCGACTCCTCGTTTCGCCTGTTCAGGCGGCTGCGGAGGATACGAGATTCGAACTCGTGAGGGGTTGCCCCCAACACGCTTTCCAACTGTCCGCGCGGCCGTTCGGGGGCGTTCATAGGGGTTCGCGGGGCAGGTCAGACGGGGTGCGCGTACGGCGGTGAACGATGGTGGCCGTCGGCGTACTGGACAAAGACCAGGACAAGACACAGGGGCGATCCCCGGCCTTCTTCGTCTGACTACTTTCGGCTGATGTATCGAAAGCCGAGCATCAGACGTCGGCGCTCGACTCCTTGGCCTTTTGTAGCAGAGCCTCCTGGTTACGACGGCTGCGCACATCGTCCTTGCGCAAGCTCCTGCCCTCGTTCAAGACAGACTGAAACTGCTCGGTGGCAAGCTCGACTGCAGTAGTGATCGCTCCTTCAATCTTCTCCGAGTCTGAAATCTTGAACCTCAGCTTCTTAGCGCCCCTCAGCCGTTGTTTAGCTGCCTCTGTCTCAGAGGTTTCGAAGATAGGCACAATTTCCGGCGTGATCAGAGCGGACACCATCATCGCGATGTGATACTTCGCGGCTTTGAGAGTGGTCGAGTCGGGTGTTCGGGCGAAGAATCTGTCTACCCGATACAAAATCCAGGCCGCGTAGTAGTAGGCCTCAACGGAGTATTCACCCCAAACGAACGAACCCTCAACCTCTAGCTCCTTCGGAGCACCGATCGCTCGGAAAGAATCACCGAACAGTGTTGCAGCGACCGCTCGGTTAAGTTCGGGAGTTGTGACAACGCGAGTCCGCGGGAAATCAAGAGACGCATGCTGGTTCTGCCGCAGATAACGTAGGCCGTTTACGCCCGATTGGTTGAAAAACTCTTCCACGTCTTTCGCCATCTGGGAACTCGCCTGAATGTCAGTTGAGCCGATGGGAGTTTGCAGGTTAGTAGCGATCGCCACGTTCGTTCGCACCCCAGCGTCGCCTGAGCTGACGATCTTCACTGGGATCCAAAGGTCAGAGAGGAGGGCCGGCTTGGCCTTAACCTCTGCGCTTGCCGCCCACCTAACGAGCTGGTGGCTTGTCTGCCCGCCATTTACGATCTGATACCCGGAGATGAAGAATCTGTCACCCGACCCTCGGAGAGATGTCGCAATGATCGTGAGTCCGTTGTTGAGGAAGGGGAAGTGCTCGCGGTCGTCGCTCTGAAGGGTTCTCGTGATCCGGATATTCACTGGGTTGTGACTACCGAGATCGAGACGCACATTGTCGTCGAAGATCCCTGGTCGTACGGAGCCAGTTTCATCCGTCAGCAACTTCATCACCTCCTTGCCGGACAAGAGCCCGATGTAAGCCTCACTCACCCGCTCAGTCGCAGGGATGGTCTGCCGCTTTTCAAAGTTGAACTGAATGTTCTGTGGTCCGTGACGTTCTTTCAGCTTTGCAGCTAGTGCATCGTGGCCATGAGTGTTGAGGTGCAAAGGTTCTGAATAAATGCCCTGGGATCGAATACGATCGATCGCTTCTGTGACCTGAAGTTCTTGCTGTGCACTCTTCCCGTCATTGCTGCTGGTGGTGACGTAGAAGAGTTCGCACGGGATTCGCGTGTCTTGAAACTTGTCACCGTTCTCTGCGATCCGATCGATCAAAGCAGCCAGGTCAACCAGGGCCGGAGGAAGCTTGACGCTCTTCGCCTTAATCGCGTACTTTGTCACGGCCTCGACGCCGTGGAGGAACTTCGCGATGAGCTTAGAGTCGTAGGACTCGCTTGTCTTAGCCTGGATGAAGAGTACCCGCGCTGAATTGGACGCCTGATCTGAGATAAGATCGTCGATCTCTGAGGGTTCCGAGACGATCTGTCCGTTGACTACGACGGCAGCGATGTCGATGCCCTCGTCGGTCCCACCGCCGAGAACAGCGCGCTCAATCTGCTCGACATCGTCCCGTACATAAGGGAAGAGGTAGTTGGCTGCGACGTACAGCTCGAACTGCTTCGCCTCGTCTCCCTCAAAGCCAAAGTCTCGTGCAAACTTGGCCACTCGCTTTCCCGTGAGCGTGTGCACTTAATCCCCCTAGGCAGCGCGAGCGCTGATCGTCATCACGGTGTGTTTGTCAGTGAGCGTAGCGTCTGGGTTGCCGTCGACGTCAGGACTTTGCCGAGCCGAGCGGATCATCACTTGAGTGAGCCAGTTCTGAGTGCCGGCGGCGGTCCGCTTCAGTACCGGGCGAACCTAGAAGGGCAGAAGGATCCACCGGATAGATGGAAACCGAGACTGGCGCGACCTCACTTGGAGGCCGCGCCCGTCTTCTGTTGGTGCCGCTCAGGAAGGGAGGAATCCCGGCTTCTCACGGCCCAGCTCCTGCAGGCGGTTCAGGTAGTCCTGTGCCGCCGGCTCCTTGCTGTAGCGCTGCCTCATGACGGCCGCGAGTTCTCGGCTGGTCATGATGAGGGAAGGGACGGACTGTCGGTCGCCCTGAAGCGCTCGCTCGCCATGGATGAGGGCCTGTTCGAGGTCGCCCTCACGTGCTGCGGTGACTCCGAGCGTTACCCGCGCTTCGGCGTTCCGCATGGGTGAGCGTTCCGTGCCGTCGAAGTCCGTTCCGGCGCGTAGAACCTCGTCCGCGAGCGTCCGAGCAAGCCGATCCTCTCCTACCAGCCGGTAGCAGTCCATCGAGTAGAAATCGAACTTGGCGGGGTCCACCACGAAGTGGTTGTCCAGGTTCTCGGGGTGCGGCATCCCTTCAAGCAGCCGGCGCCCCTTGTCCAGTGCCACCTCAACCTGTCGGCGGTCTCCGAGTCGCGCCCATGCCTTGGCTTCCTGGCCTGCGAGCTGTACGGCAACGCCATGGGTCGGTGCTGCCTCTGATCCGGCCTGCGCTGCCGCGATGACACCGCGATAGTCGCCGGTCGTGAGGGCGAACCACGCCCGCATCTCGTGCGCCCACCCCGCCACCTCTGGGTGCTCTGCCTCCGTCGCGAGCGACAGGGCGGCGCGGCGTGTCGACTCGGCCGCGTGGCGGTCTCCCGTGTCGTACTCGACGCAGCCGACGAGCAAGGCGAGCCAGCCCGACAGGGCGAGCACTTCGCGGTGCTGGGCGAGCGTGAGGTTCTTCGCGGTCAGGTCAACGACGCGGCGAAGCCACTGCCGCCCCTCGATGAGGAGCTGACCACTCGGCATGAACGGGTACTCAGAGCAGAGGCGGTCCGTGGTGATCCGGAGAGCATCGAGCGTCGCGCTGTCGACGTCGGACCGGTTCAGGCGACTCACGATCTCCAGAGTCTCCATGCCGCTCGCTGCCAAGATCTCCTTGTCTCCGTCCCGGCGAGACGGCGCAGGGAAGAGGGCGTGCGTCACCGTGCCGAACACGGCCGCGATGATCGGTTGGTAGAAGTCGTTCGGTGCCTGGCCGGACTCCCAGCGCTTCCACTGGCGAATCATGCTGTCCTCTGCCGGCAGCTCCGTGGGCGCGTGCGCACGCAGGGCCCTGACCGCGTCACGCTGTGACCAGTCGCGCGCCTGTCGTTCGGCAGCGATGCGTCGCGCCCATGCGGGCCTGTCGTCAGTCATGCGCCCTCCTCCGAGTGCCTACTCCGAGTCTCGCGCGCGGGCAGGGGGGACAGGGAAGGGGACAGAGGGGTGTCACTGGACATGTCCCCACCTCCCGTCCGCCGTCCCCTGGCTGTCACTTACCTCACACACTCCGTTACTCCCATGCTGGTTGCAGATCAAGCGCCACCTGATGCGGAGCGGCTTTCCAGTGCTTCGAGCCGTTCGGTCAACGCCTGGAGTTGGGAGCGGATTTCCTTGATGTCATCACGTACGTCGCCACCCGGGGCAGACCCGTCGCTGACGAAGTTGCCCAGGTTCCCTGCCGACACGATCAGCCCCTCGGCCCGGAGTGCGGCTAGCCCGTTCTGGATGGTCTGGCTGGCGTATCCGAAGCGGTCCATCAGCTCTCGCTGAGAGGGGAGTTTCTCCCCCGGCTTCATCTTCTTGATGTCGTCGCGCAGCGCGTCTGCGACCTGCACCGCCTTCGGCTTGGGCCCTCCTGTGACAGTCATGCCTTGAGGGTACCCACCACAGCGAACTAGTGCGCATCACCCCACAGGGGTTGTGCACCACAGCAGACTAGTGCAAGCTAGTCAGCAAGAGGTCGCCCCGACTCAAAGGGGAAACCGCTTGACCTGCACAGACAGCGTTCGGAGGAAAGCCCGCAGGGGTGAGTACGAAGGAAACGCCGGTTCCTTGAGAACTCAACAGAGTGCTTTGAGAGCGACGGGGCTTGCCCCCGTCCCCGTGACGGCCGGGTGACGACCGTCGGCCCCGGTATCCAGCCGTGAGGGCGCGGAATCGACTTCCGCCCGGGGTCACTTGGCCCGCCGTGACCTGCGGCGTTGGCCTCACCTCCGGACGCGGCGGCACTCCCGGACAGGACAGCCCGCCGCGCCGGATCTCCTATCCCGACGCAGTCAGGAGTTCCCGCATGACCGAGCGCATCATCCCCGTGGACGTCATCGGCCCGATCGCCCTGGATCTGACGATGAACACCGGCAGTATCCGCGTCGTCGTCGACCCCACGCTGAAGCAGGCGTGCATGGTGCTGACGACGGAGGCCGCTTCCGGCCCGTCGGCCGACGCGATCCGTGACACCACCGTCAGCCTGAACGGGCAGAACCTCAGGGTCCGCGTCCCGGACGTCGCCGGCGGCATGAGCGGCATCACCACCGTCAGCAGGGGCGGCTACACCATGACGTTCTCCGGCGGCAACGGTGTGCAGATCATCAACGGCAACGTCCACATCACCGGCCACAGCGGCGGCAAGGTGTTCGTCAACGGCCGCGAGGTCACCGCGACCGGCCCGGCCGGGGACGCGGTGACGCCGATCACCGCCGAAGTCCACCTGCCCGCCAAGTCGGTGGTCGCGATCAGCACGCACACCGCGAACACCGTCGTCACGGGCGTGCTGGCCCGACTGGAGTACGACGGCACCTCCGGGATGCTGACCGCTGACCGCGTCGGCGACCTGGAAGCCACGGTCACCAGCGGCAGCGTCATCGTCGGCGAGGTGCACGGCCCGCTGGACATCAGCCTCACGTCCGGCAGCGTCAACGTCGGCGCCTACAGCGGCCACCATGCCCGCCTGAACGTCACCTCCGGCAGCGTCCGCATGGCCGCGACCTCGCAGGCCAGCGGCCGTCTGTCCGTGAACGCCACCTCCGGCAGCGTCCGCGTCACCGGCGCCGGTCACCTGAACGTCCGCCGCCGGGTGACCAGCGGCCACGTGCAGATCAGCTAACCCTCTACCTCGCCCCTCGCGGGGCGGTCGCACTCCCGGACAGGACAGCCGACCGCCCCGCGCCCTTCCCGACGTATCAAGGAGAGACCCACCATGCGTATGCGCACCTTCGTCGCCGGCCAGGAAGCCCATGGCGACATCGAGTTCGCGGAACTGGCGCTCGGTATCGACGTCGACCTGTTCCGGGGCCCGCTGGAGTTCGAGACGGACGGCGAGCGTGCCGCCCGCGAGGACGCGGCCCGTGACATCCTCGCCGACCTGCGGGCGGAGGCGGAGGCCGGTGACGAGATCGCCGGTTGGGACGCCCTGTACGCCGACGCGCTGACCCGTACGGTGCCGTTCCTGCGCGCCGCTCGCGGCTACCGGCCGGGGACGGGGGAAGCGGCATGAGTGAGACCCGCAAGCCTCTGACGAAGGTTCAGATCGGTGTCCTGACGGCCGCGTTCGTACCGATGCTCGCCACGGGCGTGATCGGCGGCATCGGTACCTACAGCAACATTGGACACACCTACGGCAAGGGAACCGCGCTCGGTGCCCTCGCCGCCGGCGAGGGCGCAACCGCCGTCCTCGCGCTCGTACTGCTGGGCCTGACCATGCTGGGACAGTCCTCCCCGCGCGTCGTCCGGATCGGGCTGTGGGCACTGCCGGCCGCCGCCGCCGTCATGGGCGCCATGGCCGCGCCGGACACCGGCCGGACCGTCATCTACGCCCTGACCCCGATGGGCATGTCCGTGTCGGCTGAGGGCATGGCATTCCTCGCCCGGCGCATCGTCGTCCACACCGACGGCCGCGACGCGGAGAACGAGCGGCGCACCGCCGACATCGTTCAGGCCCTCGCCTACCACCGCGCCCGTGCCGCTCATCACCCGGTGAGCCGGGTGCGGAAGCGGTCCGATCGGGCGTCGTGGCGTCTTGCCCGCAAGGTCGGAGTCGGGGACGCGGCGCTCGGATCGAGGCTGCTGGAAGTCCAGCGCGACCGGATCACGGACGGGGCGGATGCCGCCCTCGCGTCGATGTTCGGCGGCACTGCCCCCGCCCTCGCCCCGATTCCCGACACGAACGGGAATGCGGAGGAATCTACCGAGAACATAATGAATCGGTCTACGGCTGACCTGCGGGAATCGACCCCGGCGCCGTCGGTGGTGCTGACCCGATTCCCCGCGCCCGATCCGGTGGCGGTCGACTTCATGAAGCCGACGCTTCCCTTCAAGCCGGTCCCGGCGATCGCCCCGGCGGTCGACTCGGTCAAGGCCGATCCGGCGCCGGCCGGTCGGCGGGCGGTGGCGGCTGACTCCCCCCGATCCCGTCGGGCGACCGGCAAGGTTCCCGACGTGGCCCGGTCGCCCCGACCCAAGCGCACGACGGATCAGTTGCTCGCTGAGGCCCGCACCGCGACCGCCGATTGGCCCGATGCCCGGATCACGGCAGAGGGCATCCGCCGCGAGGTCCACACCTCGCCGGCGAACGCGCGGATGCTGCGGGACACGATCCTCGCTGAGCGCGCCGCCGGTGGCGCTGAAGCCGCGTGAGCCGGCTGACCCTCGCCGACTGCTTCGACCCCGCCGGCGAGCGCTTCGGCATCCCCACCTACCCGTGGCGCTACGCCCCCGACGACTTGGCCACCCGCCGTCAACTCCGTATCCGTGGACTGCGCCCGGGAGGTCAGGACATCGCGGCGCAGATCCTTCGGCCGCGCCGTCGGCGCGAACCGCTCACCGCGTACCTGTACCGGGTCGACCTCGCCCGGCCTGTGCGGCCGATGACCCCGGCGAGGTGGGCGGCGCTCGCCAAGGCCAATGCCGCCCGCCGCCGCTGCCCCGAGTGCGGCCGGGACGCCGGATACGTCATCCCGCCCACGCTCGGAACCTGCGTGACCTGCGCCTATCCCGAGGAACAGCGCGCCGCTTGAACCACACGAACCCGGGCCCGGCCGCCCACCTTCCACAGCAAGTCGGCCGGACCCTTCGACTCCCGAAGGAGCGCGTACATCGTGACGGAAACCACCGCCTTCCCGCCCCCGGAGGACCCCGAGGGCACCGAACAGCCGACGGCTGACATCGTGCCGTTCCCGCTGAAGAAGAAGACCGACCCCGCCGACCCGGCCATGCCGGCCGGTGTGGTGAAGCCGGGGGAGTGGGAGGCCGAACTCCCCGACAGCGACGACCCGGAGGCCGAAGGGCTGAGCGAGGGGGCACCGGTCGACCCGCCGCGCGAGGTCTACCCGCCCTCGGTCGCGGAATGGATGGAGGCCAAGGACAAGGCCCGGATGCCGGTGCTGCCGGACTGGGTGAAGCTCCCTGACCAGCGCACGGCCGTCCGCAAGTGGGCCGTCCGGCACTACTCGGCTGTGGTCGGCTACCACGCCGTGCGGCTGCCGCTGGTCTACACGCCGAAGATCTGCGTGTACTCGCCGCGCGGCGCGTGGCGGTGGTCGGCCGCGATCGGCAGGTGGGTGTTCGACGCGGAGGGCAAGACGCTGCGGCTCGCGTCCGTCGCGAACGAGGACGCGGCGGAGTACCTGAAGCTGTCGCGGCAGCGCAACGACCGCGTCCGGCTGCGGGGGATCGTGGCGACGATCGCCGGTTTCGTCGGCCTGGCCGCCGCGCTGACCCTGTACGTCATGGCGCCGTCGTGGCTGCTCATGCTGGCTGTGGCGACGCTGACCACCACCCTCGGTGTGGTCGGGGCGCCGGCGGACCGGCCGCTCATCGACATGGCCAAGGTGACGTTCCGCAAGCGCAAGCTGTCCTCCGACATCGTCATCCGCGCACACGAGGCGTCCGGGCTGACCACCAAGGATCAGACGATCGCCTTCCCCCGGCCGATCGGCCGGGACGGCGACGGCTGGCGCGTGGTCGTGGATCTGCCGTACGGCAAGACGTTCGAGGACGCGATGAAGGCTCACGCCCGTCTCGCCTCCGGTATGGACATCGCCCCGACTCAGCTCTTCCTGGACAAGGACGAGACGAGTGGGCGGCGGGTGTCGTACTGGATCGCCGACCGTGACCCGCTCGCCGTCCCGTCGGGCAAGTCCCCACTGTTGGGGGCAACCCGGGTGGACTTCTGGAAGCCGTTCCCGTGGGGCGTGGACGAGCGCGGCAACCCGGTCATGGCCACGATGCTGTGGCTGTCGCTGCTGGTCGGCGCCGTGCCCCGGCAGGGCAAGACGTTCTCTGCCCGCACGATCGCGCTGGCCGCCGCGTTGGACCCGTACGTGCGCCTGTACGTGTTCGACGGCAAGGCGTCGCCGGACTGGCGGAAGTTCGCGCTGGTCGCGCACCGCATCGGGTTCGGCATCGTGCCCAAGAACGGGTTCGACCCGGTTCAGCATCTGCTGACCTCGCTGCGGGAACTCAAGGCGGACGTCGAAGACCGCTACCACCGGCTGTCCGAACTGCCGTTGCACGTCTGCCCGGAGGGCAAGCTCACCCCGGAGATCAGCCGAGACAAGAAGCTGAACATGCCGCTCACGCTGTTTGTGGTGGACGAGGTGCAGGAGTACCTGACCCATCCCGAGCACGGCAAGGAGATCCTGTCCCTGATGGTCTACCTCGCCAGGGTCGCCCCGGCGGTCGGCGTCTCGGTGATGACCGCGACGCAGAAGCCGGACGACAAGGCGTGCCCGTCGGAGCTGCGTGACCAGCATCAGGCCCGGTTCGCCCTGCGGGTCGGCGCCTACCAGGTCTCGGACACGATCCTCGGTGCCGGGTCGTACTCGGAGGGGTTGGACGCGTCCAAGCTGCTGAAGTCCCACAAGGGGGTGGGTCTGCTCAAGGGCATGTCCGACGACTCCGGGATCGTGCGCACCTACCTCGCCGACGGCCGCGACGCCGACCGCATCCTGACCCGCGCCGCCGCGCTGCGCGAGGCGGAGGGGACGCTGTCGGGTGACGCGGTCGGCGAGGCACCCGCGCCGGAGACGTCCGCGACGATCCTTGACGACGTCGCGGCCGTGCTCGGCAAGGGCGAGGCCAAGGTGTGGTCCGAAACGGTCGTGGACCGGCTTGCCGACCTGCGCCCGGACGTCTACGGCCCGTGGGTGGAGTTGGAGCCCAAGCCCAAGGCGGAAGCGCTCACCGCCGCGCTCAAGCCGTTCGGCATCGGCACGGTGCAGATCAGCCGGCGCATCGACGGCGAACAGGTCAACAAGCGCGGCATCAAGCGCGACGACATCGCCGCCGCGATTACGGAGCGCAACAAGAAGCGGGACGCCGGATAGGTCTCACGGACTGCTACCGGTAGCGGCAGGCGTCGCTACCGGTAGCAACCCTGCTAGCGACCAAAACCGCCCCTGATCAGGCCGCTAGCACGTAGCGGCCGACCTGCGAAAACCCCCTTCAACCCCTCTGAGAGGCCCCTGATGAGCCTTGCAGCCCTCGCTACCGCATTCCTGCTGATCGTCACCCTCGGTTACGCCGTCAAGTGCTGGCTGAGCCCGTTCGGGGACTGCCGCAAGTGCGACGGCATGGGCCACGAACTCAAGACCGACCGCAAGGGCAAGCCCAAGCGCGGCCGTGACTGCCGCCGCTGCGACGCCACCGGCAAGCGCATACGCGTCGGCCGCTGGATCTACAACCGCGCCGCGCGCACCTACCGCGCCGGCACCCGCTGACCCCCGCCCGGGAGGCCCCATGGAAATCACCATCCCGCTCGTTCTGCTACTCGCCGTCGGCGTCGCGCTGCTGCTGCGCTTCCGCGCGGTCGGCGCCGGGGCGGCCGTCGCCGTCGCGCTCTTCGGCTTCTACCTCGCCCACACCGGCGCGGCCGACACCGTCAACCGACTCGTCACCGCCGTCACCGACGCCTTGCCCGGCATCACCCGCTGACCCGAAGGGAGACCAGCACCGTGAACGAGCCCACCGCGTACGGCCACCTCGCCGGACATGAGACGGCGGCCGTGGAAGTCCACGTTCCCACCCCGATCGTCCCTGCCCACACCGCGCCGCTCATGCCCGTACAGCCGGGCACCATCCCGACGGTGGCGAGCGTCGTCCTGCCCGACGGCCGCGTCGTCACCGGCTACGCCATCGAGCCCGCCAAGCCCGAACCGGTCGTCGCCAAGCCGGCCGTCTCCCGGGCGGCGGTGAACATCGCGCTCGGGGGCATCGGGTTCGGCGCGGTGTGCGGCGGCTTGGTCCTGCTGACCACGTTCATCGCCGCGCTCGCCGCGCTCATCCATCAGCTCATCATCCTCGCCGCCGTCATCTTCGGCGGCTGGATCGCGGTGCAGGTGTTCAGCGCGAGCGGCCACGGCGGCGGGACGACGGTCAACATCCGCAAGGCCGTCATCAAGCGCAACAAGTTCTACGGCTGACAGAGGGAGATCAACACCCGTGATCCGACTGCGCATTCAGGTCGCTCACTGGCCTCGCCGGGCCCTGGTCCTGACCGACACCCCTCGCCCGAACTGCCGCGACTGCGAGGGCGAGGGCGGGATCGAGTACGACTACGGCGACCACAACGGCGAGTACGCCGGTAGTGACTGGGAGCTCTGCGGGTGCTGGAACGAGTCCCGTCGCTGGTTCCTGCTTCCCCTGCCGCGTCGGCCCCGGTGGCTGCGTCGCCGTGACAGCGGCCGTGACCCGTGGGGGCCCGACGGCTACAGCAACGAACCGCCCTTCTAGCTCTGCCCGTGGGCGGCGGCACTCCCGGACAAGGACAGCCCGCCGCCCACGGTCTCCGAGTCCCGACGTAGCAGAACAGGAGACCTACAGCATGACCCAACCGCGCGTTTTGGGCGAGGGCCCTTCGGCCCCTGCCACCCGAACGGGGCGAGCGTCCCGGCCGCGCCAACCTCGCTGCCACGGCGACGCTGGGGGCGGTGGCATGAGCGCGACGTCCGACCCCCTGAGGGTCGCCCTCGCCCTCGCGGCGGCCGGTGTCCCGGTCCTGCCGTTGCGGCAGGGCAAGGTTCCGTTCGGCAACTGCCGTTCCTGCAAGGACGGCGCCTGTGGTGGCCGCCCCAACATGAAGAGCGCCGGCGCCTGCCAGTGCCTCGCGCCGTGCCACGCGTGGGCCGCTGCCACCACCGACCCGCACATCCTCACCTCGCCCGTGTGGGCGCCGGTATGGAGCGAGGCGGTGGCGGTCGCCTACCACCCGGGCGGGGCGAGGCTGACGGTGGTTGACCTGGACAACGCGGCGGCCGTTGCATGGGCCCGCGAGATGCTGCCCCCGACGCGAACCGTGCCGACGACGCGGGGCGAACACTGGATCTACCGGGGCGCCATGCAGTCGGCGAACGCGGTCCGGCCGGGTCTCGACATCAAGAGCCTGACTCAGTACGCCCGTTGGTTGGGCCCCGGGGTCGGCCGTATGGCCGTTCTCCCGGCGGTCGTGCGCGCCCTGGTGGTGAAGGAAGACACCACCCCCGCCCGGGGCGGGGTGGCCTCTTCTCTCCCCGCCCGCGCCACGTGGGACCGGACGGTTGCCACCGGGTGCCGCCATACCGAGCGCTACGTCCGCACCGGCTTGGAACGCGGCCTCGCCCTCGTACGGGCCCGGACCGAATCCGGCGCCGGATCACAGGCGTTCGGCGTCGCCCGGTTCCTCGCTGCACAGCACGCGGGGTGCCCGGGACCGTGCGGCCTCGCGGCGATCGGCGAGGAGATCGTGACGGCCGCCGTCTCCGTGGGTGTCCCGGAGGCTTACGCGCGCCGCGCGGTCGCCAACGGCCTTGAGACGGCTGTGGAGCGCGCGGCATGAACAAAGCATCCCGAACCACCGCGAACAGCCCTCAGGGCGCCGTACAGGGCCCGCCACGGTGGCGCGTGGGCGAACCGAAGGTCGCCGCCCGCAAGGGCGTCCTTTCTGCCGTTGGTTCTGACTCGCAGACGGTCACTGTCGCCGGCATCACACCGGGGCTTCAGATCCAGTGCGAGGGCGTACCTGTCGCGGACTGGCTCTGTGCCTGCGGGTACCACGAACGCGCCCGGGGCCGCGCCGCCGTCATCAGGCTGACCGCCCGCATCCACGTCGGCGACTGCCCCCACACCACCACCGCCGAAGGGAGGGCGGCCTCATGACTCCACAGCCTGTGGACAGCCCCGACCTGTGGGCCGGAATGCCCACCCTGGACGAACCGCCCGGCGAGGACGACGCGGCACCTGACGTGTGGGAGGACCCCATTCCCCTCACCGGCCGCCGCGAGCGTCCGCCGTTCCCCGCTCACGTGCTGCCCGCCTGGCTGGGGGAGTTCGTGACGGCCGTCGCACAGGAGACACAGACCCCGGTGGACCTCGCCGGGTCGATCGCCCTCGCCGTGCTCGCCACGGCGGCCGGCGGTCGGTCGGTGGTCCACGTGCGCGGCAACTGGCGTGAGCCCACCAACCTCTACACGGTGGTGGCGCTCCCGCCCGCGAACCGCAAGTCGGCCGTCTTCGCGCTGCTCACCAACCCCCTCTATGAGGCGGAGAAGCAGCTCAAGACGGCGATGAAGCCCGTGATCGTGGAAGCGGAGCTGACGGCGCGGTTGGCCAAGGAAGCGGCGGACAAGGCCGCCGCCAAGGCCGCGTCCGCCGACGGGGACAAGCGCGATGAGATGGTGGCGACCGCTGTAGGGCTGGCGCAGACCGCCGACACGCTCACCGTCCCCGCCGAACCGGTCCTGTTGGCGGACGACTCGACACCCGAGACGGTCACCTCGCTCATGTCCGAACAGGGCGGGCGGCTGTCGGTGATGAGCGCTGAGGGCGGCATCTTCGACATCATCGCCGGCCGCTACTCCGGCGCCCCCAACATGGAGGTCTTCCTTAAAGGGCATGCCGGGGACCGGCTGAGGGTGAACCGGCAGACCCGCCGCGAGTACATCGACGCCCCCGCCCTGACCATCGGCCTCGCCGTACAGCCTGACGTACTGCGGGACATCGGGAAGGTGAAGGGGTTCGAGGGACGCGGACTGCTGGCCCGCTTCCTGTACTCCCTGCCAGTGTCCACGGTCGGTGACCGCGAGATCATCACCGACCCGGTACCGGAAGAGACGGCCGCCGCCTACACCGCCCGGGTCATCGACCTCGCCCTGTCCCTGGCGGAGTGGACCGACCCGGCCGTCATCCAGCTCACCCCGGACGCGGACGCGGCCCTGATTGCCTATCAGAAGCGCATCGAACCGCAGCTCAAGGCACGCGGCGGCAAGCTGGGCCACATCTCCAATTGGGCCGGAAAGCTTGCCGGTGCGACCGCCCGCATGGCCGCGTTGTTGCACCTCGCCGAACACGGCGGCAGCGGCTACGCCCACCCCGTCACCGAAGACACCATGCGCGCGGCTATCGAGCTGGGGGAGTACTACACCGCCCACGCCCTCGCTGTATTCGACGTCATGGGCGCCGATCCGGTCCTGTCCCGCGCCCGCAGCGTGCTGGAAGCGCTGAGGGACAACGGATGGGAGGACGTCAGCCGGCGGGACGTCTTCAGCGTCCTGTCCCGCAGCGAGGTGCCCACCGTCGCGGACCTCGAACCGGCCCTCGCGTTGCTGGAAGACCACGGATACCTGCGGTCCTACCAACCCGAGCGCACCGGCAAGCGCGGACGCCCACCGGCACCCCGCCTACAGGCCCACCCGTCCCTGCGCCATGGCGGCCGGTGACCCCGCCCGCGCACACAACCCCCCTCGCACAAACCGCGAAATCGCAGAAAACCCCGGACACCCCTGCTGACCTGCGACGGGCCCCCACACCGACCCCGGACCGGGTCCCGTCGCACAATCCCGCGATATTCCGCAAAAAACCGAGCACCACCCCCGCAACCGGCGACCGGCCGACGGCCGCCCCTGATTTTTGCGGAATATCGCGGGTTTCTGCGGAGCACCACCCACCACCACCCGCACACCACAACGCCGCAGGTCAACGACCCTCCCCCGGGTTTCTGCGGATATTGCGGTTTGTGCGGCGGCACCTGCCCATGAACTCAGCCCCACAGGAGCGAGCGTTGGACGACCACGACACCCTCACGCCCCCGGCCGACGACGACACGACCCTTGTTCTCCTCAAGGTCGAAGAAGCTGCCCGCCGACTCCGCATCGGCCGAACCACCTGCTTCGCGCTCATCCGCACCGGCGAACTGGAATCCATCGAAATCGGCCGTCTCCGTCGTGTCCCGGCGGACGCGCCGGCCGAATTCCTCGCCCGCCGACGCGCGGCCAAGCGCGCGGCTTGACCACGCCCGGGGCGGCGGCACTCCCGGACAGGACAGCCCGCCGCCCCGGTCTCCATCCCGACACCAAGAAACAGGAGCCTGCCTGTGGCAGAGAAGAAGAAGGGCACCCGCCGCGCCAACGGCGAATCGGCTATCTACTTCGGGGCGGATGGTCGTTGGCACGCGCGCGTGCCGATGGGCTACAAGGACAACGGGGAGCCCTACCGTCGGCACCTGACGCGCAAGACGCGCGATGACCTGGTTGAGGAAGTCAAGAAGCTGGAGAAGCAGCGCGACGGGGGTTCGGCTCAACAGCCGGGCAAGGCGTGGACGGTTGAGAAGTGGCTTCAGCACTGGGTTGAGAACATCGCCAAGCCGACGGTCAGCGAGAACACTTACGACGGCTACGAAGTCGCCGTTCGCGTGCACCTCGTTCCTGGTGTCGGCAGGCATCGCCTTGACCGCTTGCAGCCCGAGCACCTGGAAAGCCTGTACCGCCGTATGCAGGCGAACGGGGAGCGCAAGGCCGGTACAGCTCACCAGGCCCACCGCACCGCCCGAACCGCGCTGGGGGAGGCAGTACGGCGCGGCTACGCGGCGAAGAACGCTGCCGCGTTGGCGAAGCCGCCACGGCTGGAAGAGGACGAATCCGAGGTTGAGCCCTACTCCGTGGAAGAGGTTCAGTGCCTGTTGCTGGAAGCCAACAAGCGCCGGAACAGCGCCCGTTGGATGCTGGCGCTGGCGCTCGGACTGCGTCAGGGCGAGACGCTCGGACTGCGCTGGTCTGACGTCGACCTCGCCAACGAGTACCTGAAGCTGAGGCGGAACCGTCTGAGGCCCCGGTACGAGCACGGGTGCCCGGAAGCCTCGCCATGCGGCCGGAAGGCGGGGTACTGCCCGGACAAGGTGCAGGTGCGGCGCGAGACCAAGAACACCAAGTCCCGGGCTGGCCGCCGCGCCGTGCCCCTGCCGGGTCCGCTGGTCGCCATGCTCCGGGCTCATGCCGAGACGCAAGAGCGCGAGCGCAAGGCGGCCGGGGACCTGTGGAGCGACTCGGACTACGTGTTCACCAAGCCGCTCGGTGGCCCGCTCAGCCCGAACACGGACTATCACGACTGGAAGCGGCTACTGGAAGACGCGGGGGTTCGGAACGCCCGGTTGCACGACGCCCGGCACACGGCCGCCACCGTCCTCATGCTGCTCGGTGTCCCGGCCCGCGTCATCGATCAGATCATGGGGTGGGAGCCGGGCACCTCCGCGAGCATGCGGGCCCGGTACCTCCATGTGCCGGACGCCATGCTCAAGGACGTGGCAAAGAAGATCGCCGATGCCATCTGGGGACCCCCGGAAGAGCCCCCTGTGGACAAAAACCAGGACAACGGCGGCTGAGGACAACGACGAAGGGGCCCGCTGGAGATCAGCGGGCCCCTTCGTTTTGCCTGTTCAGGCGAGGTGCGGAGGATACGAGATTCGAACTCGTGAGGGGTTGCCCCCAACACGCTTTCCAAGCGTGCGCCCTAGGCCTCTAGGCGAATCCTCCGCCGGAAACATTACATGACCGAGAGGAGTGCTCGCGAACTCGTTCCCGCACCTCAGCATCAGGTACCCTGTGCAAAGCCCCTCACGCGGCGCTATCTGACTGAACTCCCCCAGGGCCGGAAGGCAGCAAGGGTAGGTTGGCTCTGGCGGGTGCGTGGGGGGCGCTTGCGTTGGGTCTCCCGGGTTCGCCCCGGATCCGCCTCCGGGGAGGCCGCCCCGGGTTCTGGGGCGGGGCCTGTTGTCAGTGGGCGCCTATAACCTCGTATGCGTGTCGTCTCTCGCGCTGTACCGCCGCTATCGCCCGGAGTCGTTCGCCGAGGTCATCGGGCAGGAGCATGTCACTGACCCGCTGCAGCAGGCGCTGCGGAACAACCGGGTCAATCACGCGTACCTGTTCAGCGGTCCGCGCGGGTGCGGCAAGACCACCAGTGCGCGGATTCTCGCCAGGTGTCTGAACTGCGAGCAGGGGCCCACCCCCACCCCGTGCGGGGAGTGCCAGTCGTGCCGGGACCTCGCGCGCAACGGGCCGGGTTCGATCGACGTCATCGAGATCGACGCCGCGTCGCACGGTGGTGTGGACGACGCCCGTGAGCTGCGGGAAAAGGCCTTCTTCGGGCCCGCCGCCAGCCGGTACAAGATCTACATCATCGACGAGGCCCACATGGTCACGTCGGCCGGTTTCAACGCGCTCCTGAAGGTCGTCGAGGAGCCGCCGGAGCATCTGAAGTTCATCTTCGCCACCACCGAGCCCGAGAAGGTCATCGGGACGATCCGGTCGCGTACGCATCACTACCCGTTCCGGCTGGTCCCGCCCGGCACGCTCCGGGAGTACCTCGCCGAGGTGTGCCAGAAGGAGGACATCCCCGTCGAGGACGGCGTCCTGCCGCTCGTCGTGCGGGCCGGCGCCGGGTCCGTGCGTGACTCCATGTCCGTGATGGACCAGCTGCTCGCGGGCGCAGGCGCGGACGGTGTGACATACGCCATGGCCACGTCCCTGCTGGGCTATACGGACGGTTCGCTGCTCGATTCCGTCGTCGAGGCCTTCGCCACAGGGGACGGCGCCGCCGCCTTCGAGGTCGTGGACCGCGTGATCGAGGGCGGGAACGATCCGCGGCGGTTCGTCGCCGATCTGCTGGAGCGTTTGCGGGATCTGGTGATCCTCGCCGCCGTTCCGGACGCCGTGGACAAGGGGCTCATCGATGCCCCGGCCGACGTGCTGGAGCGGATGCAGGCCCAGGCCGGCACCTTCGGCCCCGCCGAGCTCAGCCGCGCCGCCGACCTTGTCAACGAGGGCCTGACCGAGATGCGCGGCGCCACCTCCCCGCGCCTCCAGCTGGAGCTGATCTGCGCGCGCGTGCTGCTGCCCGCCGCGTACGGAGACGAGCGGTCCGTGATGGCCCGGCTCGACCGGCTGGAGCGGGGGGTGAACTTCTCCACCGGGGCCGGTGCCCCCGCCATGGGGTACGTGCCCGGGCCCGACGTGCATGGGGGAGCCCCTGCGGGCGCGAATGCCGGTGCGGGCGCGGCTGCGGGCGCGGCCATTCCGCCGGGGGGCGGAGCTGCGGCGGCTCGCGCCGCCGTGCGGGCTTCCGGCGGCGGCACAGTTCCCTCGGAGGCCTTCGGTGGCGCCGTGTCCGGTGGACCCAGTGGACACGGTGGTCCAGGTGCGCCCGGCGATCAGCGGGGCGACGTACGCCCTGACGGCTCGGGTACTCCTACGGCCCCCAGCGCGGGCGAACCCACCCAGCAGCCGCCCTCGGCCCCCGCCCCGACCACACCGGCACAGGCACCGGCCCCCGCGCCGACCACACCCCAGCCCCAGTCCGAGCCCCAGGCACCGGCTCCCGCCCCGTCCGCCCCCACCCCCGGCGCCTGGCCCACCGCAACCCCCGCCGGTTCCGGAGGCACCGGCCGTCGTCCCGGCGGCTGGCCCACCGCCGCGCCCCCGGGAGGCGGCGGCCGCCCCCAGGCCGCCCCCAGCCCGTCCGCCCCCGCGCCCACCCCCGCGCCCCCCACTCCCGCGACCCCCACTCCCACATCGGCCCCGCCCGCCTCACCACCCCCGACCGGCGGCCTCGACCCCCGCTCCCTCTGGCCGAACATCCTCGAAGCGGTGAAGAACCGCCGCCGCTTCACCTGGATCCTCCTGAGCCAGAACGCCCAGATCACCGGCTTCGACGGCACCACCCTCCAGCTCGGTTTCGTCAACGCCGGCGCCCGCGACAACTTCGCGAGCAGCGGCAGCGAGGACGTACTGCGGCAGGCACTGGCCGAGCAGTTCAACGTCCACTGGAAGATCGAGGCCGTCGTCGACCCCTCGGGCGGCGGCTCGGCTCCGCCCGCGCCGGGCAACAGCGGCGGGGGCGGCTACGGCGCCTCCGGGACCCCCGGTGGTTACGGCAGCGGCGGCGGCGCCAGCGGTTACGGCGGTGGCGGCACCGCGAGCGGCTACGGCGGCGGTACGCCGGGAGGCACCGGCGGCGGTACTACGACCGCCCAGCGCCCGGCGTCGACGCAGCCCACGTCGGCCGCCCCTGCCCAGCCCACGGCCGCATCGGCCCCGGCCGCGACGCTGGCCCCCACCCCACCGCGGCCCTCCGCGCCGGAGCCGCCTCCCGTCTCCATCGAGGACGACATCCCGGAGGACGACGACCCCGACCTCGACGAGTCCGCCCTCTCCGGCCAGGAACTGATCGTGCGGGAGCTGGGAGCGACGGTGATGGAAGAGTTCTCGAACGACTGACAGCGACCTCCAACGAGCAGTCGACTCTCAACGAGCACACGAGTGCCGACGCGCACACGACCGCCAACGAGCAATCAACTGTCGCCGTCGACACCTCCAGGCGCGCCCTTTTTCGGAGAAACCCACAACCCGCCACCCCCCACCCCTTCGGCATCCCCCACAAACCCACCCGGCACGCTCCCGTTAGGCTGACCCCGTGAAGGTCCTCGTCATCGGTACCGGCGCCCGCGAACACGCCCTGTGCCGCTCCCTGTCCCTCGACCCCGCCGTCACCGCGCTGCACTGCGCCCCCGGCAACGCCGGCATCGCCGAGGTCGCCGAGCTGCACCCGGTCGACGCCCTGGACGGCGCGGCCGTGTCCGCGCTGGCCGCACGGCTCGGCGCCGACCTGGTGGTCGTAGGCCCGGAGGCCCCGCTGGTCGCGGGGGTCGCGGACGCCGTGCGCGAGGCGGGCATCGCCGTGTTCGGCCCCTCCAAGGAGGCCGCGCGGCTGGAGGGATCCAAGGCATTCGCCAAGGACGTCATGGCGGCGGCCGCGGTCCCGACCGCCCGCTCGTATGTCTGTACGACGCAAGCGGAGGTCGACGAGGCACTCGACGCCTTCGGCCCGCCGTACGTCGTCAAGGACGACGGTCTCGCCGCCGGCAAGGGCGTCGTCGTCACCGCCGACCTCGACGCGGCGAAGGCCCACGCGGGCGCCTGCGACCGTGTCGTCATCGAGGAGTACCTCGACGGCCCCGAGGTCTCCCTGTTCGCCGTGACCGACGGCGAGGCCGTCCTCCCGCTCCAGCCCGCCCAGGACTTCAAGCGCGCGCTCGACAACGACGAGGGCCCGAACACCGGCGGCATGGGCGCCTACTCCCCGCTGCCCTGGGCCGACCCGAAGCTGGTGGACGACGTTCTGCAGACCGTCCTCCAGCCGACCGTCGACGAGCTGCGCCGCCGCGGCACGCCGTTCTCCGGCCTGCTCTACGCCGGTCTGGCGATCACCGGCCGGGGTGTGCGGGTCATCGAGTTCAACGCCCGGTTCGGCGACCCGGAGACCCAGGTGGTCCTGGCCCGCCTGAAGACGCCGCTCGCCGGCATCCTCATGGCCGCCGCCACCGGCAACCTCGCCAACCTCGAACCCCTCCGCTGGAGCGACGACGCGGCCGTCACCGTCGTCGTCGCCTCGCACAACTACCCCGGCACCCCCCGCACGGGCGACCCGATCACCGGCCTCGACGCGGTGGCCGAGGAGGACGCCCCGCACGCCTACGTCCTGCACGCCGGTACGAACCGCGACGGCGACGCCGTCGTCAGCGCGGGCGGCCGCGTCCTGTCCGTCACCGCGACGGGCGGCGATCTCGCCGAGGCCCGCGAACGGGCGTACCGCGCCGTCTCCCGCATCCACCTGGACGGCTCCCAGCACCGTACGGACATCGCGGCGAAGGCGGCGACGGGCGCATAGCCCACACGGCCCGACCTCCCGCACACCACCGACATCACCCACACCACGGCCCCACGCCGCCCGCACCACGCCACGATCACCGGCGATCACCCGCCTGACCTGGCATGACACAGGCCCCGGACCTCCTCGGACCCGGGGCCTGATCCTTGCCCTCCGTCATCCACCTCTCCCCAAAGCCATTCCATCGAGTGACCGATGTCGTATCCGGCTGACGAGGGGCGAGGCCCCAACTAGGGTGCGGCGCAAGCGTTCCGGCACTTGGCCCACCGGCATTGCGATGTCAGTGGTGGGTGCCACAGTGGGGGAGTGAGCAACGCCAGGACAGCCAGGACTGCCAGGACGGGAGGGGGTGAGTTCCGGACGTGACCGGCATCGGTGTGGAAGCAGGGACGCAGAACGCGCGTGCCCGGGCGCTGGCCGTGCTGCGGATCCGCAGCCGCGCGCTGGCCGTCGCCGTGCTGCCCGCGGCCGTCGCCGTGGTCCTGCTGGCGGGGGGTTCCACCGGCCATCTCGTCGGCCGGGGCTGGGACCTCGCCCGCTGGGCGGTGAGCGTGTTCGCGCTGCTCGCCCTGCTGGCCGCCGGCGGCTTCGCCCTGCTCCTCGCCCGCGCCCGCCCCGCCGTGAGCCCGACGGTCCCGATCGCCGAGGAAGCGGCCCCCGACCTCTACCGGCTGGTGCGGGACCTCGCCGACCGCCTCGACGTCCCAGCCCCCTCCGCCATAGCGCTCACCCCGGACTGCGACAGCTGGCTGGAGGACCGCACTCATCCGGCCCACGGCCCCCCGCCCGCGCCGGACGACCCCGACGAGATGGCGAGTCTCATACGACGGCACGGCCATCGCCGTACGACGGCCAGCCCCGTCCTCGTCATCGGCTCCCCGTTCCTGTGGTGGATGCGCGTCGGCGAGCTGCGCGCGGTGCTCGCCCCGGTGGTCGCCGGTACGGGACCTTCGGCGCACCCCGACATAGCCGCCGCCCGGCGCTTCGTGCGGGGCCTGGACGCGGCGGTGGCCGTCGTCTCGGCACCGGGCCGCCGCCCCGTGATCCGCACGGTGTGCGCGGGCGTCGGATGGCTGGCCCGCCTGCTGCTGCGCGGTTGCCGGGAGCACGCGGCCGGGATGGAGCGCGGGGTCGCCGCCGCGGCGGCCGAGCGTGCACAGGCTGTGGATTACGGGCTGCGGATCGTTGCGCAGGAGCAGGTCGGGCTGGCGTACGCCGGCTGGGACCGCCTGCTCACCCGGGTCGCGCTGCCCGCCTGGCGGATGGGCCGCTGGCCGTCCCGGCTGGACGCGGGCGTCGTCGCGGCCCTCACCGAGCTGTCCCGGCGCGACCGCCTGGCCGAGGGATTCGCCTCCCGCCTCGGCGAGCGTCCCGCCTGCGACCTGCTCGAAGAGCCCGGCCTGGTGGACGAGGCCGCCTCGCTGCTCGCCGCCCGCCTCTTCCACGGGGGCCCGGCGGAGTCCGGCCCCGACTGGTTGCCGGTGGACTGGCAGGAGTACCCGGACGAGGTCGTCGACCGCAAGTGGCGCACCGACGCGGCCCGCCTCCACCGCGTCCTGGACACCCTCGGCGTACGCCGCACGACCCGCGACACCGACCACGGCCCCACCCTGGCCCGAGTCCTCGACCACCTCACGGACCCGCCCCCGACGCCGGGCCACACCACCAACGCCGAAACACTCCCGACCACAGCCCCAGCCCCGGACACGGCCCGACCCACAGACCAGGCGCCGGCCGGTGGTGCGGCCGCAGATTCAGCGCGACCCACAGACATGCCAGCCGGTGGCACGGCCGCAGAGAGGGCCCGACCCTCAGATACGACCCCAGCCGCAGACGCAGCGTGCCCCACAGAGCAGGCGCCAGCCGCAGGCACGGCCGCAGATTCAACGCGACCCACAGCCGCGGCGCCAGCCGGTGGCACAGCCGCAGACGCAACCCGAGCCAAAGACACGGCGCCAGCCGTAGACGCAGTGCGACCCACAGCCACGGCGTCAGCCGCAGGCGCGGCCGCAGACGCAGCCCGCCCCACAGTCACGACCCGAGCCACAGACACAGCGCCAGCCCCAGACACGGCCCAAGACACAACTCCAGCGCCAGCCCCAGCCACGGCCCAAGACACAACTCCAGCGCCAGCCCCAGACACAACTCCAGCGCCAGCCCCAGACACAACTCCAGCGCCAGCCCCAGCCACGGCCCAAGACACCACCCCAGCGCCAGCCCCAGCCACGGCCACCCCAGCGCCAGCCCCACACACGGCCCCGGCCACCACCCCAGCGCCCGCCCCAGCCACCCCCTCAGTCAGCCCCACACCCCCCGCCCCAGCCACACCCCCAGAAGAAGACCCCCCACCCTCCGACCCCCGCAGCGCAGCCCTCGCCGCAGGCATCAGCGCGGAAATCGCCCGCGAAGAAGCCACCGCCGCCCCGCCCCGGACAGCCGCGCCCACCCCCACCCCAGACACCCTCTGGGACGACTGCGCCCTCCCCCTCTTCCCTCTCCAGCCCCCGCGCACCCCTCGCGAGCTGCTCGCCGACCACGTCACGGCGATGATCTGCTGCGCCGCGATGGACACCGCCGGTGCCGCCCCCGGCCTGGACTGGCTCGACGGCCCGTCCCTCCTGGTCAAGGGCGAACGCGCCGCCGACCTGACCCCCAGAGTCCTGAGCCTCATAGAGGACGGCGACCCGGCCCCGCTGAGAGCCTGGCTGTCCGAGGTCGGGATACGCCCGGAGAAGCCCGTACGGCTCGTCTGAGCCCCGGTCTGCCCGCCACCCTTCCGGCTCCCCGCCCGGAGCCCCAGCTTCCGCTTTCGGTCAATTCGAAACGAACTGTGACGGACTCCGTGCGTAATGTGATGTGCTGGTACTGAACGCGCACATGGCAAACCCGCCCGACATAAGACAGTCATACAAACACCCAGAGCGCACCACAGCACACTCACCACCACCCAAGAACGACCGCACCACCACAACAAAACGGCGCCCGGGGAGGGGAAGCGACCATGGGGTCGGAGCAGATTCGCCGCTGGGAGTCGGGAGCACTGGCACACGCCGTGACGGATCCTTTCGGCCAGGGCCCGCTCCCCTGGCTGCGCGGCAGCGAGACGTACTTCGACGACACCGGAAAGGTGGTCCCCTGGTACGTGGACCAGGCCCCCGGCGCCCAACAGACGCAGACCCCCGGCGCCGCCACCCCCCGCGTCCCCGCCCCCCGCTCCGGCGGCCCCCGAGCCGCCGACGACGTACACCGCCAGATCAAGGGCTTCAACTCCACCGGCGCGGTCGCCCCGGGCGATGCCGTCGACTTCCACGTCACCGTCGACCCGCCCCAGGAATTCGCCGTCGACATCTACCGCATCGGCCACTACGGCGGCGACGGCGCGGCCAAGATCACCACCAGCCCCCGCCTCTCCGGCATCGTCCAGCCCCCACCCCTCACCGCCGACCGCACGGTCTCCTGCCACCACTGGTGGCTCTCCTGGCGCCTGCAGATCCCGTCGCACTGGAGCGTCGGCGCGTACGTCGCCGTCCTGACCACCGCCGACGGCTACCGCTCCCACGTCCCGTTCACGGTCCGCGACGACCACCCGGCCGACCTGCTGCTGTTACTCCCGGACATCACCTGGCAGGCGTACAACCTCTATCCCGAGGACGGCCGCACCGGCGCGAGCCTCTACCACGCCTGGGACGAGCACGGCCGGCTGCTCGGCGAGGCGGACGCCGCGACGACGGTCTCCTTCGACCGGCCGTACGCGGGCGCGGGCCTGCCCCTGCACGTGGGCCACGCCTACGACTTCATCCGCTGGGCCGAGCGCTACGGCTACGACCTCGCCTACGCCGACGCCCGCGACCTGCACGCCGGCCGCGTCGACCCCACCCGCTACCGGGGCCTGGTCTTCCCGGGCCACGACGAGTACTGGTCGACGAACATGCGCCGCACGGTGGAGCTGGCCCGCGAGAACGGCACGTCCCTCGTCTTCCTCTCCTCCAACTCCATGTACTGGCAGGTGGAGTTGGGCCCGTCCCCGTCCGGCACCCCGGACCGCCTCCTGACCTGCCGCAAGCGCAGGGGCCCGGGCAGGCCGGTGCTGTGGCGGGAGATCGACCGCCCGGAGCAGCAGGTGATCGGCATCCAGTACCAGGGCCGGGTCCCCGAGCCGCACCCGCTGATCGTCCGTAACGCCGGCCACTGGCTGTGGGAGGCGACCGGCGCGCACGAGGGCGACGAGATCGCGGGCCTGGTCGCCGGCGAGGCCGACCGCTACTTCCCGCGCACCCCGCTCCCCGACCACGACGAGCGCATCCTGCTCGCCCACTCCCCGTACACCGACAGCGAGGGCGTCCTCCGCCACCAGGAGACGTCCCTCTACCGCGCCCCGTCCGGCGCCCTGGTCTTCGCGGCCGGAACGTTCGCTTGGTCCCCGGCCCTGGACCGCCCCGGCCACGTGGACGCCCGTATCCAGCGCGCCACCGCCAACCTCCTGGACCGCATCTGCAAACGCGACTGACCCGCTGTCCTCGATCACTTCCCGGTGCGGGAGAATCGACCCAGTTGGACAGAACCACGGGGAGGAACCGTGTCCGGATTCGTCGAAAAGCCCGAGCCGACCGAGGTTCCGGGCCTGGTGCATCTGCACACCGGCAAGGTGCGCGAGCTGTACCAGAACGAGGCGGGCGACCTCGTGATGGTCGCCAGCGACCGTATCTCCGCCTACGACTGGGTGCTGCCGACCGAGATCCCCGACAAGGGCCGCGTCCTCACCCAGCTCTCCCTGTGGTGGTTCGACCAGCTCGCCGACCTGGCCCCCGGTCATGTCCTGAGCACCGAACTCCCGCCGGGCGCCCCCGCCGACTGGGCGGGCCGCACGCTGGTCTGCAAGTCGCTGCGGATGGTCCCCGTGGAGTGCGTGGCCCGCGGCTACCTCACCGGCTCCGGCCTGGTCGAGTACAACGAGTCCCGTACGGTCTGCGGCCTCGCCCTCCCCGCAGGCCTCGTCGACGGCTCCGAGCTGCCCGCCCCGATCTTCACCCCGGCCACCAAGGCGGAGGTCGGCGAGCACGACGAGAACGTCTCCTACGAGGAGGTCGCCCGCCAGGTCGGCGCCGACACCGCCGCCCAGCTCCGCCAGGCCACCCTCGCCGTCTACTCCCGCGCCCGGGACATCGCCCGCGACCGCGGGATCATCCTCGCGGACACGAAGTTCGAGTTCGGCTTCGACGGCGACACCCTGGTCCTCGCCGACGAGGTCCTCACCCCCGACTCCTCCCGCTTCTGGCCGGTCGACCAGTGGCAGCCGGGCCGCGCGCAGCCGTCGTACGACAAGCAGTACGTCCGTGACTGGCTGACCTCGCCCGAGTCCGGCTGGGACCGCGGGAGCGAGCAGCCCCCGCCCGCGCTGCCGCAGCAGGTCGTGGACGCGACCCGCGCCAAGTACGTGGAGGCGTACGAGCGCCTGACGGGCACCAGCTGGTCGTAACCACAACAAGAAAGCCCCCCGGCCGAAACCGGGGGGCTCATCCAGAGCGGACGACGAGGCTCGAACTCGCGACCTCAACCTTGGCAAGGTTGCGCTCTACCAACTGAGCTACGTCCGCAGTGCGCCGGGGCGCGAAAGCAACTATACCCAACCCCGCTCGCGAGCGAGACGCACAGCCGCATGCCGGTTCTCCACCCCGAGCTTCGACACGGCCGACGACAGGTAGTTCCGTACGGTTCCCTGGGACAGCGCCGCGCGCTCGGCGATCTCGGCGACGGGCGCCCCGTCCGCGGCCAGTTCCAGCACCTCGGCCTCCCGCGCCGTGAGCGGCGAGTCCCCGGCGGAGATGGCGTCGGCGGCCAACTCGGGGTCGATGTAACGGCTCCCGGCATGGACGGTACGGATGATCTCCGCCAGCCGTTGTGCGCTGACCGTCTTCGGCACGAACCCCCGTACGCCCGCCGCCAGCGCCCGCTTCAGGTGCCCCGGCAGGCCGTGACTGGTGACGATCAGCACCTGGCAGCCGGGCAGTTCGGCCCGCAGTGATGTGGCGACCTTCACACCGTCGGCGCCGGGCATCTGCAGATCCAGCACGGCCACATCGGGTTCGTGCGCCCGTGCCATCGCCAGTGCCTCCGGCCCGCTCGCCGCCTCGGCGACCACCATGAGGTCGTCCTCCAGCGACAACAGCGCGGCCAGCGCACCCCGGATCAGATGTTCGTCGTCGGCGAGCAGCACGCGCACGGTCACGAAGCCACCTCATGCACAACAGGCGTCAACGGCACCTCTGCCACCACCCGGAACACACCCTGCCCGACCGGTCCGGCTTCCAACGTCCCCTCCACGGCGGCCAACCGCTCCCGCAGTCCGGCAAGACCGGACCCCCCTCCGGTACCAGTGGCCCCGGAGGCCCCGTTGTTCTCCACCCTCAACACCACACGCCCCTCAGCCACCCGCAGCCCCACGACACACAGCCCGGCGTCCCCGTGCCGCAGCACATTGGTGGTGGCCTCGCGCACCACCCACCCCAGCGCCGACTGCACCTCACCCGGCAGCCCGGCGGCCGCGTCCTCCCCGGACACCTCGCAGGCGATCCCGGCCGCCGTCAGCACGCCCTGAGCACCGGCGAGTTCGGCGCCGAGGTCGGCCTCGCGGTACCCGCGTACGACATCCCGCACCTCTCGTTGCGACTCCTGCGCGATCCGCTGCACCTCGATCATCTGGTCCACGGCCTCGGCCCGCCCGCGCCGCGCCAACTGCACGGCCAGCTCGCTCTTCAGCGCGATCACGGCGAGGTTGCGGCCCATCACGTCGTGCATGTCCCGCCCGAACCGCAGCCGTTCCTCCGCGACGGCGAGCCGGGCCCGGGTCTCACGGGCCTCGTCGAGTTCGTAGACGGCGTTGAGCAGCCAGACGGAGAAGACGGAGGTGAAGGCGAAGAAGCCCATGGCGGCCAGCCCCGCCAGCGCCGAGGCCAGCGCGTCCACGACGGGGCCGCCCAGCGCGAGGACCGTCAGGGCGGTGCCCGCCGAGAGGCCGAGCACCAGCTCCAGAACCCGGCGCCGGCTGCGGATGCCCAGCGTGATCGACCCGACGCCGAAGGCCAGCAGACCGGCGAACAGCGTGCCCAGCGCGGTCGTGGCGTCCTCGCCGCCCACTCCACGGTCGACGAGGACGAGTACGGTGCCCGCGAACAGCGCGCTGACCGTCCCGTGCGCCCACATCAGCCGCAGGGGCTGTGGGCGCAGGCCGCGTGTCCAGTCCAGCGCCCGGGAACCGACCACCGCGGCGAACAGAGCGTGCCCGCACACCAGCAGGAACATCCAGACCGCGTACGGCAGTCGCCCCTGGCCGAGGACCGGGAGGCCGAACAGCCCGACCTCGATCACCGCGAAGAAGTGGAACGACCACCGTGTGTACGTCTCCACCTTCGCCGGCGTGCTCTTCCTCCGCCACCATCGCCCCGGCCTGGACACCTGCCGCACCTCCCCTCCGTCAGCGTCGCGGCTCCCACCGGAACCACCGCCGTACAGCAAACACGGCGACGACGGTCCAGGCCAGCGAGACCGCCATGGCACCCAGCGCCTCGGACGCCGGCAGATCCCCGGTCCACGCACCGCGCACCAGCGTGATGGCGGGCGTCAGCGGCAGCAGCTCGCACACCGAGGCCACCCGGTCGGGCAGCAGTTCCAGCGGGACGGCCATGCCCGAGCCGAGCATGGACACGAACAGCAGCGGCAGGCTGGTCACCTGGGCGCTCTCGGCGGTCCTGGTGAAGGCGGCCGTGACCGCCGCGAGCAACGCGCACAGCACGAGCCCCAACAGCACTCCGATGACGGCGAGATGAGGAGCGGGCGGCGCGCCGAGGTCCATCAGGACCGTGCAGCCGACCGCCAGCAGCACGCACTGCACCAGCCCGATCCCGACGGGCGGCAGCGCGGCTCCGGCGAGGATCTCCACATCCCGCAGCTCACCGGTGCGCAACCGCTTCAGCACCAGTTCCTCGCGTCGCACCACATACGCACTGGTGAGCGCCGAGTACAACGCGAAGAGCAGCGAGAACCCGATCGCGGCGGGCAGCAGGACGGTGCCGACCGTGAGCCCGGCGTCCGCCAGATCCATCCCGTCGATCGCCGACCGCACGCTCAGGGGCAGCAGAAGCGGGACGAGCAGCACCGTGACGATCGTCGCCCGGCTGCGCCCCAGCAGGGTCAGCTCCGCCCGTGCGAGGGCGCTCATACGTCCGGTGACCGTGGTCATACGGCCGCCACCTCCTCCTTCTGCGCCGCGGACATCCGCCCGGCGATCTGCAGGAACGCCTCCTCCAGCGAGGCCGACCGCACATCCAGCCCGCGCAGTTCGACCCCGGCTCCCCGGGCCCACACCAGTAGCTCGGTGGCCGTCCGCTGCACCTCGTGCGTCCGCAGCCGTACGACTCGCCCGGCCACCTCGTGCCCGACGACCCCCAGTTCGCCCAGGGACGGCAGATCCCCGAGGAAGTAGGCCTCGGGCAGCTCGAAGGAGATCCGGGCCGGCTGGGACGCCGTCACCTCGGCGGGCGTCCCGGCCGCCGCGATCCGCCCCTCGTGCAGGATCGCCAGCCGGTCGGCGAGCCCCTCGGCCTCCTCCAGGTAGTGCGTGGTCAGCAGCACCGTCGTCCCGGTGTCGCGCAGCTGCCGGACCAACTCCCAGGTGTCCCGCCGCCCCTCGGCGTCCAGTCCGGTCGTCGGCTCGTCCAGGAACAGCACCTCGGGCTTGCCGAGCAACGCCAGCGCCAGGTCCAGCCGCCGCCGTTCACCCCCGGACAGCTGCTTCACCCGTACGCCGGACCGCTCGCCGAGTCCGACGAGCTCCAGCGCCTCGCCCACCGGCCGCGCCCCACTCGTACAGCCCGCCCACATCCGGACGGTCTCCCCGACGGTCAGCTCCGACGGAAAGCCACCCTCCTGCAACATCACCCCGGTCCGTGGCCGTACGGCGGCCCGCTCGGCGTAGGGATCGTGTCCCAGCACCCGCACCCGGCCCCCGGCCGGGGCCGCGAGGCCCTCCAGCAGTTCAACGGTCGAGGTCTTGCCCGCCCCGTTGGTGCCCAGCAGCGCGAAGACCTCGGCATGTTTCACGTGGAACGTGATCCCACGCACCGCCTCGAACCCGCCCCCGTAGACACGCCTCAGGTCGGTGACCTCGATCACGTGCTCGTGCTCGTTCGTGTTCATGGCTTCAGCATCCCGGCGACGAAAACCCGGAAGCAGTGCGCGATGTCATCACTGCACATGACAAATGTCAGAAGGCCTCAGGGCACACGCGAAAGGCCCCGGTCGACGACCGGGGCCTTTCACAATGGAGCGGACGACGAGGCTCGAACTCGCGACCTCAACCTTGGCAAGGTTGCGCTCTACCAACTGAGCTACGTCCGCATTGCTCCCGACCAGCTTTCACCGATCGGTGCGAGCACCAGCCTACCTGATCCACAGGAGTGGTCTGTACGGCGATGCAGAGCGGGTGACAGGAATCGCACACTGCGCCTTCCCCCTGGAAGGGGGATGTTCTACTACTGAACTACACCCGCATGTTCCGTGAGCTGGGCTTTTCCGGCCCCGCCCCTCGGCGTGCTCCAGACTCTAGCTGATCACCGGGGGTGCTGTGCAAGTCGGATGCTCCGAGGGGCGCGTGAGCGGCCGTCGAGCGCGGTTCACTGGGCCGCGGTGAACGCCTCGTACACCTTTTTGGGGATGCGGCCGCGCGCGGGGACGTCCATCTTGTTGGCCTGCGCCCAGGCCCGTACGGCCGCCGGGTCGGGGGCGACCTCCGTCTGCCGGTAGGCCTTGCCCGACTTCGACCGCTTGCGGCCGGCCTCCACGTAGGGCGCGAGCGCCTTACGCAGTTTCTTGGCATTGGCTTCATTCAGGTCGATCTCGTACGACTTGCCGTCGAGTCCGAAGGCGATCGTTTCCGCCGCTTCCGAGCCGTCGATGTCGTCAAAGAGAGTGACCACGACCTTCTGCGCCACGAATATCGGTCCCTTCGTACGGCTGTCTATCCAGCTCAGCTGCGATGACATGCCGAGTGTCGGCTATTGCCAATTCATTTGTACAGTGCCCGGCAAAGCATTGTGAAGCCCGACTAAATCTCTCCGCGTGTCCGGGCGCAATAGCTCTCGCGGGTGGATCTCGGATCTTTCCTGGAACTTTTCGTGAACACGCCCCGTCGATGCGTGACCGTGACCATCGATCCGTAGCTTCCTACAACTCTACCCGCGTAGAAATTTTGTGCGGGTAGTCTGAAGGAACCTGCTCAGCACCACACACCGGGAGTGCCAGTGGCACGCGTCGTAGTCGACGTCATGCTCAAGCCGGAGATCCTCGACCCCCAGGGCCAGGCGGTGCAGCGCGCACTGCCGCGCCTCGGTTTCGACGGCATCTCCGACGTACGTCAGGGAAAGCGATTCGAACTGGAAGTGGACGGACCGGTCGATGAGGCCGCCCTCGCCCGCATCCACCAGGTCGCGGAATCCTTCCTCGCCAACACCGTGATCGAGGACTTCACCGTCAAGGTGGAGGAAGTCGCGGAGGCGGCGAAGTGACCGCTCGTATTGGCGTCGTCACTTTCCCCGGCAGCCTCGACGACCGGGACACGCAGCGCGCGATCCGTATCGCCGGCGCCGAACCCGTCGCCCTGTGGCACAAGGACAAGGACCTCAAGCAGGTCGACGCGGTGGTGCTGTGCGGAGGCTTCTCCTACGGCGACTATCTGCGCGCCGGTGCCATCGCCCGCTTCTCGCCGGTGATGGAGCCCCTCATCGAGCAGGCGAAGGCCGGACTGCCGGTCCTCGGCATCTGCAACGGCTTCCAGATCCTCACCGAGGCCCATCTGCTGCCCGGCGCGATGCTCGGCAACGACCACCTGCACTTCATCTGCCGGGACCAAAAGCTCCGGGTGGAGAGCGCGAACACCGCCTTCACCAGCGACTTCGTCGCCGGTCAGGAGATCCACATCCCGCTGAAGAACATGGACGGGCGGTACGTCGCCGACGCGCGCACCCTCGACATGCTGGAGGCGGAGGGCCGGGTCGTCTTCCGCTACCTGGACTTCAACCCCAACGGTTCGCTGCGGGACATCGCCGGCATCAGCAACGAGGCCGGAAACGTCGTAGGCCTCATGCCCCACCCGGAGCACGCCGTGGAGCCGCTGATCGGCACCGGCCGCACCGACGGTCTGCCGTTCTTCACCTCGATCCTCAAGAAGCTGGTCAACGCATGAGCAGGACGCCTCTGGACACGGTCGAGCACGCGGCCGCGACCCCCGACGTCGAGCTGCCCTGGGCCGAACTCGGCCTGAAGAAGGACGAGTACGAGCGTGTGGTCGAGATCCTCGGCCGCCGCCCGACCGGCGCCGAGCTCGCCATGTACTCGGTCATGTGGTCCGAGCACTGCAGCTACAAGTCCTCCAAGGTCCACCTCCGCCAGTTCGGCGAGAAGGCCCCCGAGAACGACGCCCTGCTCGTCGGCATCGGCGAGAACGCCGGTGTCGTCGACGTCGGCCAGGGCTACGCGGTCACCTTCAAGGTCGAGTCGCACAACCACCCGTCGTACGTCGAGCCCTACCAGGGCGCGGCCACGGGTGTCGGCGGCATCGTCCGCGACATCATCGCGATGGGCGCCCGCCCGGTCGCGGTGGTCGACCCGCTGCGCTTCGGCGCCCCCGACCACCCCGACACCAAGCGCGTCCTGCCCGGCGTCGTCGCCGGCATCGGCGGCTACGGCAACTGCCTGGGCCTGCCCAACATCGGCGGCGAGGTCGTCTTCGACGCCTGCTACCAGGGCAACCCGCTGGTCAACGCTGGCTGCATCGGTGTGATGCGGCACGAGGACATCCACCTCGCCAAGGCGTCCGGCGCGGGCAACAAGGTCATCCTGTACGGCGCCCGGACCGGCGGCGACGGCATCGGCGGCGCGTCGATCCTGGCGTCGGAGACCTTCGACGACGCGAAGCCGTCGAAGCGCCCCGCCGTCCAGGTCGGCGACCCCTTCCAGGAGAAGCTCCTCATCGAGTGCACCCTGGAGGCGTTCGCCGAGAAGCTGGTCGTCGGCATCCAGGACCTGGGCGCGGCGGGCCTGTCCTGCGCCACGTCCGAGCTGGCGTCGAACGGCTCGGGCGGCATGACCGTCACGCTGGACGACGTACCGCTGCGCGACTCGACGCTCTCCCCCGAGGAGATCCTGATGAGCGAGTCGCAGGAGCGGATGTGCGCGGTCGTCGAGCCGGGCAAGGTCGACCGCTTCCTGGAGATCTGCGAGAAGTGGGACGTCATCGCCACGGTCATCGGCGAGGTGACCGACGGCGACCGCCTGGAGATCTACTGGCACGGCGAGAAGATCGTCGACGTCGACCCGCGCACGGTCGCCCACGAGGGCCCGACGTACGAGCGCCCGTACGCCCGTCCGTCCTGGCAGGACGCCCTCCAGGCCGACGACGCGGGCAAGCTGCCGCGCCCGGAGACCTCCAAGGAGCTGAAGGACCAGGTCCTCAAGCTGGTGGCGTCCCCGAACCAGGCGTCGAAGAAGTGGATCACCTCGCAGTACGACCACTTCGTGCAGGGCAACACCGTCCTCGCCCAGCCCGAGGACTCCGGCATGATCCGGATCGACGAGAAGACCGGCCTGGGCGTCGCCATCGCCACGGACGGCAACGGCCGGTACGCCAAGCTGGACCCGTACAAGGGAGCCCAGCTGGCCCTCGCGGAGGCCTACCGGAACGTGGCCACGACCGGCGCCAAGCCGCTCGCGGTCTCCGACTGCCTGAACTTCGGCTCGCCCGAGGACCCGGCGGTGATGTGGCAGTTCGCGGAGGCGGTACGGGGCCTGGCGGACGCCTGCCAGCAGCTCGGTACGCCGGTGACCGGCGGCAATGTCTCGCTCTACAACCAGACGGGCGAGGCGGCGATCCACCCGACGCCGGTCGTCGCGGTCCTCGGCGTGATCGACGACGTCGCCCGCCGTACGCCGGTCGGTTTCCAGGAGGACGGGCAGCTGCTGTACGTCCTCGGCGACACGCGCGAGGAGTTCGGCGGCTCGGCCTGGTCCCAGGTCGTCCACGACCACCTCGGCGGCCTGCCGCCCGAGGTCGACCTGGAGCGCGAGCGGCTGCTGGCCGAGATCCTGATCTCCGCCTCCCGCGACGGAATGATCGACTCCGCGCACGACCTGTCGGACGGCGGCCTGATCCAGGCGGTCGTCGAGTCGGCGCTGCTCGGCGGCAAGGGCGCCCGCCTGGTCGTCCCCGACGGCCTGGACGCGTTCACGTTCCTCTTCTCCGAGTCCGCGGGCCGCGCGATCGTCGCCGTCCCGCGCTCCGAGGAACTCCGCTTCACCGACATGTGCAACGCCCGCGGCCTCCCGGTCACCCGCATCGGCGTCGTCGACGGCGACACGGTGGACGTCCAGGGCGAGTTCGCCCTCTCCCTGGAGGAACTGCGCGAGGCGCACGAGGGGACGATCCCGGCGCTGCTTGCCTGACTTCCCCCGACACCAACCGTGAAGGCCCCGCCCGTTGCCAGGGCGGGGCCTTCACGTGTGCGCACGGCGTTGTCGGTGGCTCCTGGTAGCTTCGGCGGAACCTGGGGATCACGGGTGACCGGGGGAGCGGTGAAGGTACCTGACCGCGTACGGAAGTTCGCGAACGTAGTGCTGTGTCTGGTGGCCGTTGCGGGCATCGGGTGGAGTGGCCGGGAGATCTGGCAGGTGTGGGACGGGCGGCGGCAGATCGACGAGGCCTGCGCCGGGCTCGTCCCCGCCGGGCGGGTGCTCGCGCTCTCCCCGGCGGGCGGCACCATCACGCACCGGCAGGGTGAAGAGGGCGTGATCGAGCTGGATTCCCTGTCGTCGGGCCAGGACTGCGAGATATTCAGCACCGAGGCTGGGGAGAAGTTCGGCACGGACACCGGCGAGCGCTGGTTCTTCACCGGTGCGGTGGGTGCTCTTCCCGCCGACAGCCCTGTGGTCGTCGACGACCCGCTGGAGTTCCTCATCGATCCCTTCGGCCGTCGCACCTACCCCCAGCAGCCGCTCGGGAACGGAATCGTCGGTGTCCTCACCCGCTCAGGAGTGGTCGTCCAACTGCCGTGCGCCGAGGGCAAGATGGACGGGCGGCCCGTGGGAGCCGCGCTGTGGGCGCGTGCCGAGTTGACGGAGACATCCAGGTTCGGTGAAGACGGCCAGCTCACCGCCCACGACCGTGACATCCTCGCCGAGACCGCCGTCCTCACCGCCAACAATCTCGCCGAACGGCTGGGTTGCGCCGACCGCCTACCGGACCCATCCCGGGACATACCGGCGCTGACCGAGGGCCCGATCCCGGCCGACCGCGCGAACGGCACCTGCGCCTGGTATCGCAAGGCCGGCTTCCCCCGCCGGGAAAACTTCGCGGATCAGGTGCTGGAGAGCCGTGTGGACGACGAACTCTGGGACGAGAGCTGCGGTCTGATACTCAGTGACGGTCTGGCGAACGGGCTCTACATTGCCGAGGCGGACCGCCACGACACGCTGACCGAGCCGCAGAACCCCGGCCAGTGGTTCGTCTCCCTGCACACCTATCGGGGCGAGGACGCGAAGAACGTCCACCTCAAGGACCCCGACTTCGCCGACACCCCGGCCCCGGCGACACCCGGAAAGGCCGGCCGCAGCAGCGAGGAGCCGATCTGGTGGGCCTCCTCCGTCTGCGCCGGCGCACCCCAGATCCACACGATGACCATGGCGTACGGCTACGACAAGCTGATGGCACCCGAGTACGAGAAGGTGTTCCGCGCATACGTCACGGACGTCACCGGCCGCCGGGGCTGCACGGACGTGAAGTTCCCCGCGCCCGGCACCTTCCGCGCCGATTAGGCTCACCGCCATGCCCCCGGCCAAGAAGCGCCCCCGCAGCTACGACCCCGCCAAGACCCGCGCTGCCGTGCTGGCACAGTTCGGTGGCGTCCGGGACGCCGTCCGGACGCTGACGCCCGAGCAGCTCGCCCTGCCCACCCGTCTGGGCGACTGGACCGTGCGGGACCTGGTCGCGCACACCGGAACGGCCCTCGCGGCCGTCAGTCGGCTGCTCGCCGAACCCGAGCCGCCGAAGCAGGACGGTCGGCTGGTCGACTGGCCGGCAGCGATCGCCGCCGACGCGCCCGCCATCGCCGACACCGCCCGCCACCTGGCCGAACAGCACCCCGACCTCGACACCCACCTCGCCGACGTAGAGCGGCGTTTCATCGCCGACCTCGACGCGCACCCGGGCACCCGGCTGCTCCCCACCAGCGCCGGCGCGCTGCCCCTGGCCGACTACGTCGTCACCCGCACCGTGGAGCTGGTCGTCCACACCGACGACCTGAACGCCGCCGTGCCGGGACTGGACATCCCGTACGACCGGCAGGCCCTCGCCGCGGCCACCCGGCTGCTCGCCGACGCGCTCGCCGCGAAGGCCCCCGGTGGTTCGACCGAGGTGCGGATCCCTCCGTACGCCGTGGTGCAGTGCGTCGAGGGGCCGAGGCACACCCGGGGCACCCCGCCCAACGTCGTCGAGACCGACCCGCTGACCTGGCTCCGGCTCGCGACCGGCCGTCTCACCTGGCAGGAGGCGGTCACCAACACCGAGGTGAGCGCCAGCGGGGAACGGGCCGACCTGGAGAAGCTCCTTCCGCTGATGTCCTGAGATGCCGATGTCCCCGGACGGGAACCAACCACCCCACCCGTCCCGTCGAATCGGCATGTACAGGCAGAAGCAGCGCATCACCCTCACCGCGGCCCTCGCTCTCCTCCCCCTCGCCGCCGCCTGCGGCAGCGAGCAGGCGGGCAGCACGACGGCCGACGCCAGGAAGCCCGTCACGGGCGTCCACTGGGCCGTCGACAGCGTCACCGTCGACGGCAAGCAGCACAAGGCGCCCACCGACGCGCACGTCACGATCGACGAGAGCGGCAAGGCACAGGGCAACTACGGCTGCAACCACTTCAGCGCGCAGGCCTCCTTCGACGGTGACCGCGTCCGGCTCGGCGACGCGACGGTGACCGAGATGGCCTGCGAGGACAAGCCCATGACCTTCGAGCAGAACCTCGCCCGCACCCTCGCCGACGGCCCCCTGAAGACCGAGGTCACCGGCAACAGCCTGACCCTCACCACGGACGCCGGCGACACCGTCCGCCTGACCGAGGAGAAGGCCGCCCCGCTGTACGGGACGAAGTGGACGGTCACGACCCTCGGCAAGGGCGGACCGGACGGCGTCGCCGAGCCCCTCCCCAAGGAGGCCGAGGGCAAGGCGCACCTCACCTTCGACAAGGCAGCGGGCACGGTCAGCGGCCGCCTCACCTGCAACAAGGTGAACGCCGAGGCCACCGTCCGCGACGGCCGCATCACCCTCGGCCCCGCGTCCACCACGCGCATGATGTGCGAAGCCTCACTCATGGCAACCGAAAAGCGTCTCCTGCGCCTCTTCGACGGCACCGTGAGCTACCGCCTGGAGCACCGCACCCTCACGCTGACCAGCGAAAACGGCGAGTCGGTGACGGCCGTCGCCGGGCAGTGATCCCTTACCGCCCGGTATCCCCAATTCGGACCAGTGGTCGACCTCGCCTACACTCGGTGGCGTGCCACGTGGTGACGGTCGACTCAATCACGATCTGCTTCCCGGCGAGAAAGGCCCCCAGGACGCCTGCGGCGTCTTCGGTGTCTGGGCTCCGGGCGAAGAGGTCGCAAAGCTCACGTACTTCGGGCTCTACGCCCTCCAGCATCGGGGCCAGGAATCCGCGGGAATCGCGGTCAGCAACGGCTCCCAGATCCTCGTCTTCAAGGACATGGGCCTGGTCTCGCAGGTCTTCGACGAGACCTCGCTCGGCTCCCTGCAGGGCCACATCGCGGTCGGCCACGCCCGCTACTCCACCACCGGCGCCTCGGTGTGGGAGAACGCCCAGCCGACGTTCCGTGCCACCGCGCACGGCTCCATCGCGCTCGGCCACAACGGCAACCTGGTCAACACCGCCCAGCTCGCCGAGATGGTCGCCGACCTGCCCAAGCAGGACGGCCGTACCACCCGGGTCGCCGCCACCAACGACACCGACCTGCTGACGGCCCTGCTGGCCGCCCAGGTCGACGCCGACGGCAAGCCGCTGACCGTCGAGGAAGCCGCCCCGGTCGTGCTCCCGCAGGTCAGGGGCGCCTTCAGCCTCGTCTTCATGAACGAGCACACCCTGTACGCCGCCCGCGACCCGCAGGGCATCCGCCCGCTGGTCCTGGGCCGCCTGGAGCGCGGCTGGGTCGTCGCCTCCGAGAGCGCCGCCCTCGACATCTGCGGCGCCAGCTTCGTCCGCGAGGTGGAGCCGGGCGAGTTCCTCGCCATCGACGAGAACGGCCTGCGCAGCTCCCGATTCGCGGACGCGAAGCCCAAGGGCTGTGTCTTCGAGTACGTGTACCTGGCCCGCCCCGACACCGACATCGCCGGCCGGAACGTGTACCTCTCCCGCGTCGAGATGGGCCGCCGCCTCGCCAAGGAGGCCCCCGTCGAGGCCGACCTGGTGATAGCGACCCCGGAGTCCGGCACCCCGGCCGCCATCGGCTACGCCGAGGCCTCCGGCATCCCGTTCGGTGCGGGTCTGGTGAAGAACGCGTACGTCGGCCGTACGTTCATCCAGCCCTCCCAGACCATTCGCCAGCTCGGTATCCGGCTGAAGCTGAACCCGCTGAAGGAAGTCATCAAGGGCAAGCGACTGGTCGTCGTCGACGACTCGATCGTGCGCGGAAACACCCAGCGCGCCCTGGTCCGCATGCTCCGCGAGGCCGGCGCCGCCGAGGTGCACATCCGGATCTCCTCGCCGCCCGTGAAGTGGCCCTGCTTCTTCGGCATCGACTTCGCCACCCGCGCCGAGCTCATCGCCAACGGCATGACCATCGACGAGATCGGCACCTCGCTCGGCGCCGACTCCCTGGCGTACATCTCCATCGACGGCATGATCGAGGCGACCACCATCGCCAAGCCGAACCTGTGCCGCGCCTGCTTCGACGGCGAGTACCCGATGGAGCTCCCGGACCCCGAGCTGCTGGGCAAGCAGCTCCTGGAGACCGAGCTCGCCGCCGGTCCCGCCGCCACGGCCGCCACCGACGCCATCCGTCGCCCGTAGGGCGCCCGCGTCACCTGCCGTACGACACGAAGGTTCTCAAAGCCATGTCTGAGACAACTGGTGCCAGCTACGCAGCCGCGGGCGTCGACATCGAAGCGGGCGACCGCGCGGTCGAGCTGATGAAGGAGTGGGTGAAGAAGACGCAGCGCCCCGAGGTCCTCGGCGGCCTCGGCGGCTTCGCCGGCCTCTTCGACGCCTCCGCCCTCAAGCGCTACGAGCGCCCGCTGCTCGCTTCCGCCACGGATGGCGTCGGCACCAAGGTCGACGTCGCCCGCCAGCTGGGCGTGTACGACACGATCGGCCACGACCTGGTCGCCATGGTCATGGACGACATCGTGGTGTGCGGCGCCGAGCCGCTGTTCATGACCGACTACATCTGCGTCGGCAAGGTCCACCCCGAGCGGGTCGCCGCCATCGTCAAGGGCATCGCCGAGGGCTGTGTGCTGGCCGGCTGCGCCCTGGTGGGTGGCGAGACGGCCGAGCACCCCGGGCTGCTGGGCGAGGACGACTTCGACGTCGCCGGCGCCGGTACGGGCGTGGTGGAGGCCGACCGGCTGCTCGGCCCCGATCGCATCCGAACGGGTGACGCCGTCATCGCCATGGCGTCCTCCGGTCTTCACTCGAACGGGTACTCGCTGGTCCGGCACGTGCTGCTGAACCAGGCGGGCCTGTCCCTCGACGCCCACATCGACGAACTCGGCCGCACCCTCGGCGAGGAGCTGCTGGAGCCGACGAAGATCTACTCGCTGGACTGCCTCGCGCTCACCCGCACCACCGAGGTGCACGCCTTCAGCCACATCACCGGCGGTGGACTCGCGGCCAACCTGGCCCGCGTCATCCCCGACGGCCTGCACGCCATCGTCGACCGCTCCACCTGGACCCCGGCACCGGTCTTCGACCTCGTCGGCAGGACGGGTGAGGTCGAACGCCTGGAGCTGGAGAAGACCCTCAACATGGGCGTCGGCATGATCGCGATCGTCCCGGAGGAGTCCACCGAGGTGGCCCTGGCGACGCTGGCCGACCGCGGCGTCGACGCCTGGGTCGCCGGTGAGATCACGGACCGGGGCGAGCACACCACGGGCGCCGCCCTGGTGGGTGATTACAGCGCCTGACGCCCTGCGGGCAGCACAGAACCCGGTCGGTGACCGAGGTCACCGACCGGGTTGCTGCTCAGTGCAAGGTCAAGCGCCGCGACGGTGGCGCGAGGAGTCGTCGTCCTCGTCCTCGTCGTCGTCCTCATAGAGGTCGGCGTACCGTGCGTACAGGTCGTCGTCGTGCTCATCGTCCTCGAACCGGTCACCGTTCGTGTTCGGTGACGTGTTCGACGTCGATGCGCCCAGCTCCTCGGCCAGGCGTGAGAGGTCCGTCCCACCGCTGTTGTACTTCAGCTGGCGGGCGACCTTCGTCTGCTTGGCCTTGGCCCGGCCGCGCCCCATGGCTCGACCCCCTCAACGACGGGGCTCGACGGCCCCAGAGTCTTGACACGCGTTCATGATCCGGAACGGGCTCTCCGTGGAGAGACCGGTCCGTAGGGCTTCCACGGTACCTGAGCCCGCGCCCATACGGTACGTCGCCCGCAGCACGCGCGTGTGCCCAGAACCTTTGAGGCGCCCCGTCCTCGCTGGTCAGTGGCGATTTTAACCACTTATTGGCGGGCGACCCGCCGGTCGAAGTGAGAGTTCTCTCCAACTGTCCACCGGCAGGTACCGCCCAAACCCCACGGATGAGCCCTGCGGAACGTCACCATCCGCGCGCGGCGCGCCCCTCCGCCATCCGCTGCTCGGCGATCCGGTCGGCCGCGGCGGCCGGCGGAATCCCGTCGTCCTTCGCACGTGCGAATATGGCCAGCGTGGTGTCGTAGATCCGCGCCGCCTTCGCCTTGCACCGGTCGAAGTCGAAGCCGTGCAGTTCGTCGGCCACCTGGATGACCCCGCCGGCGTTCACCACGTAGTCGGGCGCGTAGAGGATCCCGCGGTCGGCGAGGTCCTTCTCGACACCCGGATGGGCGAGCTGGTTGTTGGCCGCGCCGCACACCACCCGCGCGGTCAGTACCGGAACGGAGTAGTCGTTCAGCGCCCCGCCGAGCGCGCACGGGGCGTAGATGTCGAGACCGTCGACGCGGATCAGCGCGTCGGTGTCGGCGACCGCCGTGACGTTCGGGTGCCGCTCGGTGACCCGGCGTACGGCCTCCTCGCGCACGTCGGTGACGAACACCTCGGCGCCCTCCGCCCTCAGGTGCTCCACCAGGTGGTGGCCGACCTTGCCGACGCCGGCGATGCCGACCCGGCGGCCACGCAGCGAGGGGTCGCCCCACAGGTGCTGAGCGGAGGCGCGCATGCCCTGGTAGACACCGAAGGCGGTGAGGACGGAGGAGTCGCCGGCGCCGCCGTTCTCCGGGGAGCGCCCGGTGGTCCAGCGGCACTCACGGGCCACGACGTCCATGTCGGCGACGTACGTACCCACGTCGCACGCGGTGACGTACCGGCCGCCCAGCGAGGCCACGAACCGGCCGTAGGCGAGCAGCAGCTCCTCGCTCTTGATCCGCTCCGGGTCGCCGATGATCACGGCCTTGCCGCCGCCGTGGTCCAGCCCGGCCATGGCGTTCTTGTACGACATCCCGCGCGCGAGGTTGAGCGCGTCGGCGACGGCCTCGGCCTCGTTCGCGTACGGGTAGAAGCGCGTACCGCCGAGCGCGGGGCCGAGGGCGGTGGAGTGAATGGCGATCACGGCCTTCAGGCCGCTCGCGCGGTCCTGGCAGAGCACGACTTGCTCATGACCGCCCTGGTCCGAGTGGAACAGGGTGTGCAGTACATCAGCAGGTGCGCCGGTTACGTCGGTCACGGTGGTGACTCCTGAGGTAAGAAGCGGCGATTGGACGGGGTCCCGTGCGGGTGGCGGGGCCTGTGAGCATGAGATTAAAGCCTCCAGGGCCCGCCGACCGGGCAGTGCTCAGGATCACCTCCGCACGGAGTACGTCCGTGCGACGATTTGCATAGTTTTCCCGCGCGTTTGTGGGCGGGTTCCGCAGGTTTCCCCGGCAGACGGCGGGGGAGGGAGCAGGCGTGCCCAAGGTGTCCTCGGTGATCGTTCCGTATGCGGCGTACCTGCGCGTGTACGAGCCGCTGGCCGCCTTCCCCGAGCCGGAGCGCGACCACTGGACACGCTACGCGCGCCGCCCGGACCGCCCCTCGTACCAGGACGAACTGCGCCGCTCCCTGGCCGACTTGCTGCCCACGCCGCCCGTGCCGGTGCCGGTGCACGAGAGCCGTGACGCCTTCGTGCTGGAGGCCGACGGGGTGGTCCACATCTGCCCCTGGCGGACCCGGCTGCGCGGCTGGCAGGCGCTCGGCGACCTCGCCGAGGAGCTCCCGCCGCCGCTCCTGGACGCCGTGCTGCCGCCCCTGGTGCGCCACCAGGCGACCCAGGACTACGAGCGCTGGCTGGCCGGCAACCCCGACGCCCGCCCCTGGATCCGCACGGCGACCTGGCAGGTGCCGCTGAACTGGTTCGTCCTCGTCTCCGACGAGGAGCGGCAGTACGACAAGGGCTCCGGGGGCACCGACGACGCCCCGCCGGTGCTGCGCTACCGCACGCCCATGGTGCAGGCCCGGCGCCGGGTGGCCCGTGCCCTGCGCACGCTCAAGAACGCCATGGACGAGGGGCCGCTGATCGACGGCCTGGTGGACGTCGGGCGATGGCTGGAGGAATTCCATCCGCGCTCGCTGGTGGAGCTGGACTACGGCGGGCTCGTGCACGCCCTGTCGGCCGGTGACCTGGAGGGCGATCACTCGGCGGCCGACGTGGCCGAGGGGATCGAGGCGCTGCGCATCGGCGACGGGGCCACGGCGGGCGAGGCGTACGGGCGGCTGGTGGAGCGCTGGCGGTCGGTGCGGGACCTGCGTTCGGCGAACTGACGTACTGTTCTGTGACGCACCTTACGGACCTTACGGGACGTCAACAAGGGATCTAGAACCCGATCTGGGCGTATCCGTCAAGAGTGTGATGCATGCGACATGCGTGACGGAGCGCACGTACACGGCTCTTGCGGTCCTTGCCCGTCCTCATGCCAAAATAGGACAAGGAGTCCGGGGAGGACTCTGTCCGCCCCGATGTGCTCAACTGTGGGCGGATTCTCCGCATTGCACGCTTTGGGGGGTCTGGTGACTCCTGATCGCCCTGTGACTGATCGTCACAGCGGCGTGACTGTCCGCTATGGCATGGTCCATCGGCATCCGTCGCTGATGAACACCTGGGAGGGCAATTCCATCGGTTTGGCCGACGCGGCTGGACAGATGGTGTAGTTGTAGTGCCGAGGACAAGCCGTTCGTCCTATAACCGACTCGACTCGCGTCCGCCATTTCGGGCAACGCGGGTCAAGGTGCAGAATTTAGAGGAAAGAACCGAGAAGGTTCGGTTCTCCCGAGGAGGCCGCTCATGACCGCTCGCACCCCTGATGCCGAGCCGCTGCTGACCCCGGCTGAGGTCGCCACGATGTTCCGCGTCGACCCGAAGACGGTCACGCGGTGGGCGAAGGCCGGCAAGCTCACTTCCATCCGCACGCTCGGCGGGCACCGCCGCTACCGCGAGGCCGAGGTCCGCGCTCTGCTCGCGGGCATCCCGCAGCAGCGCAGCGAGGCCTGAACAACTGAATAACCGGACAAACCGGCCGGTCCCCCAACCTGCCGAGGCGTCCGAAACCAAGCTCCAAGCGACGCGGGTTCTGCCCCAACAGAGCCCTCGCCCACGGTCCTCAGGCAACTGACAGGGTGCGTCGTCGATCGCGCTGGACTCCGCCGGGTCCAGCGCGATCTTTTTTGTGCGCGGAATGCCCAGGCTGTGGGCGGGCTTGTCGGACTCTGGGGAGGGGTGTCGGAGCTGCTGTGAGGGAACCCCTCGGGGTAGTGCAATTGCACATATTAAATTGACTTGTTGTAGGGGATGGGTAAGTACCGCCGTTTCAGAAACTCATGCGGTGACTCCCGTCACATGCCAGTGTGGTTGTTGCCTCTGGCCTATGTGCGGTAAGGGAGTTGAGGGTGCGGGGGCATGGCGTCATGCGTCGGTGGGGCGCTCTTCATCGGCGCCCTCCTCCTCGGCGGCGTCCGTCGCTCGCGGCGCGGAGTCCATGGCGAGCCGCAGCAGCCGGTGGCAGACCGGGCAGTGCCGGGTGTGATGCCGGTACGACGACGCGGCCGACAGATGCGCACGCAGCAGCGCCCGCGTCTCGTGCCTCGCCGATGCCGCCATACGCCACCTCCGGGGGCCCTGCGGGCGGGTTGCCCTGGTTTCTGAGTACCGACCGAATGTGACGCCGTCAAGGAGGCGTGGAGCGCATACGAAAGAGCCCGGGTTCCGAAGAACCCGGGCTCTCTCACCGGATGCGGTCCTGACGGGATTTGAACCCGCGGCCTCCACCTTGACAGGGTGGCGAGCACTCCAAACTGCTCCACAGGACCAGGTTTCGCGGCGCGATTCCTGCGTTGCGCTGCGAGAAGAGACTGTACAGGAGCGTGGCCGCCTGGTCGAACTCACTTAGCGTGCGGGCTCCGTTACGGCACGGCCGCGTCGATCGCCTTCACGATCCGCTTGTCCGACACGGGGTACGCCGTGCCCAGCGCGTGCGCGAAGTAGCTGACCCGGAGCTCCTCGATCATCCAGCGGATGTCCAGCACCGAGGCGGGGACGGGACGCCCCTGCGGCATCTGCTCCAGCAGCCACGCGTACTCGTCCTGCATCTCGTGGACCTTCGCCATGCGGGTGGTGTCCCGCTGGACGTTCGTCGGCATCTGCTGCAGGCGGCGGTCCGCGGCCACCAGGTAGCGCATCAGGTGCGGCAGACGGCTCAGACCCGTCTCCGCCACGAAGCCGGGCTTCACAAGGGCGTCCAGCTGCTTGCGCACGTCCTGGAGGTTCGGCAGCAGCGCGGGGCTGCGTACGGCCTTCAGACGGCGTTCACAGGCCTGCCAGGCGGCGAGGACCTGCTGCACCTGGCCCACCGTACGCACCGTCATGTCGACGATCTCGGCGCGCACCTTGTCGTACAGCTTGCGATACGACTCCTCGTCCCACGCCGGCCCGCCGAAGTCCGCGATCAGCTGGTCCGCCGCCGCCATCGCGCAGTCGTCGAACACGGCCTGGACGGAGCCGTGCGGATTGGCGGAGAGGGCGAGCTTCTGGGCGTTGGTCAGGCGGTCGCTCGCGAACTTCGCCGGGTTGACCGGGATGTTGCGCAGGATGAGCCTGCGGGTGCCCTTCCACATCGCCTCGGCCTGCTCCGCCTCCGTGTCGAAGAGGCGTACGGAGACCGTGTCGCCGTCGTCGACGAGCGCCGGGTACGCCTTCACCGGCTGGCCGGCCCGGCGGGTCTCGAAGACGCGGGTGAGAGTGCCGATGGTCCAGTCCGTGAGGCCCTTGCGCTCGACGGACTCGCCGCCCCGGCGTTCCGCGGTGGCCGCGGCGGCCTGCGACAGGGCCTTGCGGGCCTTCGGCTTCAGCTGGAGCTTCAGCGCCTCCAGGTCCTTGTCCTCGGCCAGCTTGCGGCGCCGTTCGTCGACGATCCGGAAGGTGATCCGCAGGTGGTCGGGGACCTTCGCCCAGTCGAAGTCGTCGGCGGTGAAGGGCACGCCGACCATCCGCTTCAGCTCGCGGGCCATGGTGGTGGTGAGGGGCTCCTGGAGCGGGACGGCCGTGTCCAGGAACCGCTTCGCGAAGTTCGGCGCGGGCACGTAGTTACGGCGGATCGGCTTGGGGAGGGAACGGATGAGCTCCGTGACCAGCTCCTCGCGCAGGCCCGGGATCTGCCAGTCGAAACCCTCGCCGGTGACCTGGTTGAGGACCTGCAGCGGGACGTGGACGGTCACGCCGTCGGCGTCCGTGCCCGGCTCGAACTGGTAGGTCACCTTGAACTTGAGCGGGCCCTGGCGCCACGAGTCCGGGTAGTCCGCCTTCGTGACCGCCTCCGCCGACTCGCGGATGAGCATCTCGCGCTCGAAGTCGAGGAAGTCGGGCTGCTCGTGCCGCTTGCGCTTCCACCAGGAGTCGAAGTGGGCGCCGGAGACCACGTGTTCGGGGACGCGCTGGTCGTAGAAGTCGAAGAGGGTCTCGTCGTCGACCAGGATGTCCCGGCGGCGGGCCCGGTGCTCCAACTCCTCGACCTCGGTGAGGAGTTTCCGGTTGTCGGCGAAGAACTTGTGGTGCGTGCGCCAGTCGCCCTCGACCAGCGCGTTGCGAATGAAAAGCTCCCGGGAGGCTTCCGGGTCGATCCGGCCGTAGTTCACCTTCCGCTGGGCGACGATCGGCACGCCGTACAGCGTGACCTTCTCGTACGCCATCACCGCGGCCTGGTCCTTCTCCCAGTGCGGTTCGCTGTACGTCCGCTTGATCAGGTGCCCGGCGAGCGGTTCGACCCACTCCGGTTCGATCCTGGCGTTGACGCGCGCCCACAGCCGGGAGGTCTCCACCAGCTCGGCGGACATCACGAAGCGCGGCTGCTTCCTGAACAGGGCCGAGCCGGGGAAGATCGCGAATTTGGCGTTGCGGGCGCCCAGGTACTCGTTCTTGTTGCCGTCCTTCACGTCCTTCATGCCGATGTGCGACAGCAGGCCGGCGAGGAGGGAGACGTGGACGCGGTCGGCGGGGGCGTCGTCATCGTTGAGGTGGATGCCCATCTGCTTGGCGACCGTGCGCAGCTGGGAGTAGATGTCCTGCCATTCGCGGATGCGCAGGAAGTTCAGGTACTCCTGCTTGCACATCCGGCGGAAGGACGACGAACCGCGCTCCTTCTGCTGTTCGCGGATGTAACGCCACAGGTTGAGGTAGGCGAGGAAGTCGCTGGTCTCGTCCTTGAAACGGGCGTGCTGCTGGTCGGCCTGGGCCTGCTTGTCGGCGGGGCGTTCGCGGGGGTCCTGGATGGACAGCGCGGCGGCTATGACCATGACCTCGCGGACACAGCCGTTCTTGTCGGCCTCCAGGACCATGCGGGCCAGGCGCGGGTCGACCGGGAGCTGGGCGAGCTTGCGGCCGGTGTCCGTGAGGCGCTTGCGCGGGTCCTTCTGGGCGGGGTCCAGCGCGCCCAGTTCCTGCAGGAGTTGGACGCCGTCGCGGATGTTGCGGTGGTCCGGCGGGTCGATGAACGGGAACTTCTCGATGTCGCCGAGCCCGGCGGCGGTCATCTGAAGGATGACGCTCGCGAGGTTCGTACGGAGGATCTCCGCGTCCGTGAACTCCGGGCGGGCCTCGAAGTCCTCCTCGCCGTACAGGCGGATGCAGATGCCGTCGCTGGTCCGTCCGCAGCGGCCCTTGCGCTGGTTGGCGCTGGCCTGGGAGATCGGCTCGATGGGCAGCCGCTGCACCTTCGTGCGATGGCTGTACCGGCTGATCCGGGCGAAACCGGGGTCGATGACGTACTTGATGCCCGGGACGGTGAGGGAGGTCTCGGCGACGTTGGTCGCCAGAACGATCCTGCGTCCGGTGTGCGGCTGGAAGACGCGGTGCTGCTCGGCGTGGGAGAGGCGGGCGTACAGGGGGAGGATCTCGGTGAAGCGGTACTGCTTCTTGGTGAGGGCGTCCGCGGTGTCCCGGATCTCGCGCTCGCCGGAGAGAAAGACCAGGATGTCGCCCTGGCCCTCGCCCTGGAGTTCCTCGACGGCGTCGATGATCGCGGTGATCTGGTCGCGGTCGGCGTCGTCGGAGTCCTCTTCGAGGAGGGGCCGGTACCGGACCTCCACCGGGTACGTCCGCCCGCTGACCTCGACGATCGGTGCGTCGCCGAAGTGCCGGGAGAAGCGCTCGGGGTCGATGGTGGCCGAGGTGATGACGACCTTGAGGTCGGGGCGCTTCGGGAGCAGCTGGGCGAGGTAGCCGAGCAGGAAGTCGATGTTGAGGGAGCGCTCGTGGGCTTCGTCGATGATGATCGTGTCGTAGGCGCGCAGCTCGCGGTCGGTCTGGATCTCGGCGAGCAGGATCCCGTCGGTCATCAGCTTGATGAAGGTCGCGTCCGGGTTCACCTGGTCGGTGAAGCGGACCTTCCAGCCGACGGCCTCGCCGAGGGGGGTGTCGAGTTCCTCGGCGACGCGTTCGGCGACCGTGCGGGCGGCGATCCGGCGGGGCTGGGTGTGCCCGATCATGCCGCGCACGCCGCGCCCCAGCTCCAGGCAGATCTTGGGGATCTGGGTGGTCTTGCCGGACCCGGTCTCACCGGCGACGATCACGACCTGGTGGTCGCGGATGGCGGCGGCGATCTCGTCCTTCTTCTGGCTGACCGGCAGCTGCTCGGGGTAGCTGACCCCGGGTACGCGGGCGTGTCGCTCGGCGATCCGCTCCGCGGCCTGGGCGACCTCCGCCTCGATCTCGGCGAGTACGGCGGCCCGGGCCTCCGGCTTACGGATCTTGCGCGCGCCTTCGAGCCTGCGCCCGAGCCGGTGCGCGTCGCGCAGCGACAGCTCGGTCAGGCGAGGCGCGAGAGCGCCGAGGGCGGGGGCGGGATGCGTAGACATACGCGGTCCAGGATCGCACCTCGTCCGAACGACTGGCGAACCAATTGCTACGGGTGCGGGTGGGGGTAAGCACCGCACCGTAAGAAGAACCGCATGAAGAACCTTATGAAGAACCGCATGAGAAAGCCCCTCTCCGATCTCGCCGGAGAGGGGCTCTCGCCCTGCTAGGGCTGTTGTGGCTGGGGCCGGGGTCGAACCGGCGACCTTCCGCTTTTCAGGCGGACGCTCGTACCAACTGAGCTACCCAGCCACGGGGTTTGTGGAACCCCGAGCGGTCCTGACGGGATTTGAACCCGCGGCCTCCACCTTGACAGGGTGGCGAGCACTCCAAACTGCTCCACAGGACCAGGCTGTTGCGTACGACAGTGTCGCACACGGCGATGTGGGTCTCCAAAACCAGTGGAAGAAATCCGCCGGGACTTGGCTTCCCGGTGGCTGACCTGCACTTTCTTGGTGCCCGATGTCGCTGGATCAGCATATCAGAGGGTGGATGGTGGCCCGTACCGGTTAATTCCGCGTCACGGGCCGGTGTGGACGTAGGCCGCCCACCAGAGGGGATCGCTGTTCTCGCGGCGCAGGCGCTGGACGGCGGTGTGGAGGGCCTGGGCCGCCTGGTCCGGGGTGATGCGGTGGTCGGGGGTGGTCAGGCCGGCGTAGAAGGTGTCGGCCACCTTCAGGGCGCAGGCGTCGTCCACGGCCCACTGGGCGGCGACCACGTGGGTGAAGCCCGCCAGCTGGAGTGTGCCGGCGAGGTGGGCGGCCTCGTCGGGCACGGCCGCGGCGCCCCGTGCGGTTTCGCAGGCCGAGAGGAAGGCCAGCTGGGCGTCGGTGAGGCGGAGGCGGGAGATGTCCGCGACGGTGAGGGGGCCGGACTGTTCGTGGTCGTGGAGGTAGAGGGCGCCGCCGGCCGAGTCGGTGGGGTCCTGGGTGCCGTGGCCGGAGAAGTGCAGGTAGGGGTGGGTGGGGAGGGTGTTCAGGAGTTTTTGGCGGGTTGCCTGGGGGCCTGAGAGGACTGTGGTGCGGGGGATGCGTTTCGACAGTCGTCGTACTTCTGCGGCGGCGTGGGGGAGGGGTGGCAGGCCGGGGGTGTCGGACTGGTCCACGGCCAGGATGTGGGGGGTGGCGGGAGGGGTAGGGCGGGTCTGGGCGGCGGCCAGGGCTCGGAGGGTTGTGGTGTAGGAGCAGATGTAGTGGTCGGGGAGGGACGGGCCTTTTCGGCCGGTGTAGTGGCCTGCCGCGTGGAGGGGGAGGAGGGTGAGCAGGCCGGTGGGGCACCACCAGAGGCGGCGGGTGTCCTTCGGCAGGGCGGCCTGGACCGGGGCCGCCACCGTGTCCCAGAGCCAGGCGAGGGTGCGGGTGAGGATGCGCTGGGCCCGCCAGGTGTCGGCCGGGGAGCGGCCGATGGCGGACAGGGCGTCCAGGAGGGCCTCGGTGCGGTCCATCAGGCCGTCGTCCTCGGCGAGGCGCAGGTCGGGGAGCGGGACTGTGTGGACGTCGGTGCGGGTGACGACGAGGGCGTCGCAGCGCACGGTGCTGGTGTTGACGACGACCACGGGGCCGTGTGCGGCGGCGGACTGGAGCCGTTCGAGGGAGGGGAGCCGGAGGAAGTCCTCCAGGCCGGGCAGCTCCCGGACGCGGGCCATCAAGTCGTCCATTTCCTGGGCGAGTTCCCGGCGCTGCTCTGCTGCCGCTCGTTGGGCGCGGGTGTCTGCGGTGTCCGTGGGGGGCTGGTTCAGGCGGGCGCGGATCTCCTGGACGCGGTCGGCGAGGTGCGGGGCCCGGTCCCGTAGGTCGGTCATGTCGTCGCGGGCGTCCAGGGCCTGTGCGAGGAGGACGCCGCGGCCCTGTTCCAGCAGCCTCAGGGCCTCGTGGGGGCGGCCGGTGTTGAGGGCGACGGCGGCCGCCTCGCCGGCCACGCCCGCCGCGTGGCCGAGGGCGTCGAGGCGGTCGCGGCGGTCCAGGCCGTGCCAGGCCAGCAGGGGGAGTTCGGCGATGGCGGCGCGGTAGGCGTCCAGCGCCTCGTGCCACTCGCCGGCGACGGTGGCCGCCACGGCCCAGGCGCGGGCGGCGCGGAAGCGGACCGCCGCGGGGGCGGTGGCGATGGTGGTGGCCTGGCGGAACAGGTCGAATGCGGTGGCCAGGTCGCCCGGGTCGTCGTCCAGCCGGGCGCGGACGACCAGGGTCTGGCCGAGGGTGGACAGGCTCGACGCGCGTTGTGGGTGGTCCTCGGGGGTGGCTCGCAGGGCGGTGCGGGCCGCGCCGGCCGCCTCGGCCACGGCGGCCGGGTCGTCGCGGTCGGGGGCCAGGAGCGCGGTGCACAGGTTGGTCAGCAGGAGCGGGCGCTGCGGGTGTCCGGCGGGGCAGAGGCGGATGGCGTGCCGGAGCCGGTCGATGGCTTCCTCGGCGTCGGCCGGGCTGTCCCGGCCGTCGGAGCGGGCACGCAGGGCGAGCGCAAGGTTGGACAGGTGGGTGGCGCGTTGGGGGTGGTCGTCGGGGACGCTGTCGGCTGCCGCGCGGGCCGCCTCGACGGCCTCGTCGGCGTCGGCGGGCACGCCGGTGCGCCCGTACCGGGAGATCAGGGCCACGGCGAGGTTGCTGCGGTGCAGGGACTCGTCGACGTGCCCGGGTGGCAGCGCGCGTAGGGCGGCCCGGCACGCCTCGATCGACTCGTCCAGGTCGTCGAGGGCGCCCGACCACTCGTACCGGCGTCGCAGGGCGATACCCAGGTTGGTCAGGTGGACGACCAGGGGGCCGGTGTCCGAGGGCGCGGTCGCCTCGACGGATTCCCGGCCGGCCCGTACGGCGTCGGTCAGGTCCTGCTGGGCGCCGTAGGAGATGTAGCGGGCGAGCAGGGTCGTCGTCAGGTTGGACAGGTAGATCGCGCGGTCCGGGTGGTCGGCGGGGAGGGCCGCGACCGCCTGGTGGCTGAGGTCGACGGCGCGGTCGAGGTCGGCGCGGCCGCCGAGCCGTTCGGCCCGGACGCGCAGGGCGGCGCCCAGGTTGGACAGCCCCTTGGCGTGGTCCGCCGGGCCGCGGCGTCGGGCGCGCAGGGCGTCGTCCAGGCGCCGTACGGCCTCGTCCAGGGCGGTGAGGTCGTCGTTCTGCTGGTAGACCGCCTGGAGGGTGCGGCCGAGGTTGAACAGCACCTGGCCCGCGTGCTCGTCGCCGACGTCCGTGATCCGGTCGGCGGCGCGGCGGTTCCAGACCAGCGCCTCGGCGAGGTCGTCGGGGGAGTTGGTACGGCTGTAGCGCAGCAGCAGGGAGCCGCCGAGGTGGGACTCGTCGACGACCCGGTCCGGGTGGTCGGGGCTGTGCCGGATGGCGTCGTGGAAGGCCTCGATCGCCCGGTCGAGGTCGGCCGGGTCCGTCGTGGTCTCGAAGCGCCGGGTGTGGGCGAGGCCCAGCTCGGACAGGCAGAAGCTGAGGGCGGTGGGGTGGTAGCCGGCGAGCAGGGTGCGGGCCCTGGTCAGGGCGGTGATCGCCGCTTCGGTGTCGGCCGGGGAGTTCGTGCGGGTCGCCCGGGCGAGCAGGGCCTCGCCGAGGAGGCTGAGCGGTACGCCCTGTTCGTGGCTGCCGGACGCGGCGTCGGCGCTGCGCCGGGCGGCGGTGATCGCGGCGTCGGCGTCGGCGGGGTCGTCGGTCTGCCGGAAGCGGGCGAGTTCGACCCGGGCCAGGTTGTAGAGGTGGTGCATGTCGTCGCCGTGGGTGGGGTCCCGCAGCAGTGACAGGGCTTCGTCGATGTCCGCCCGCCGCTGCCGCCGGTCGAATCTGAGCCGCAGGGCCAGGCTCAGGTTCTCGACGGTCTCGCCCCGGTCGGGGCCGGTGTCGGGCATGGCGGCCACCGCCTGGCGCGCGGTGTCCACGGCGGCGTCGAGGTCGGCGTCCGTCCCGGTGAGGTTGGCCCGGGTCCGAAGGATCTGGCCGAGGGCCAGCAGGAAGCCGTGCCGGCCCGGATGCGCGGGTGGGCAGTCGGCCACGGCCTGGCGCGCCGCCGTGAGGGCGGCGTCCAGGTCCGCGGCCTGCCGGAAGCGGACGTACCGCTTCTCCAGTGCGCGCCCCAGGTTGGACAGGTACATCGGCCGTTGCGGATCGTCCGGGAGCGCGTGCCGTACGGCGGCCCGGCACTCCTCGGTCGCGGCGTCCAGGTCCTTTGCCGCCGCGTTCCGCTCGTACCGCTCCAGCAGCGCGAGGCCCGCGTTGGAGTGGAACAGCGCGTGCGGCTCGGGCGCGACCCGTACCGCCTGCCGTCCGGTGTCGACGGCGGCCTCCAGGTCGGCCGGGTCGTGCCGGAGCGCGTAGCGCAGGGTCAGCGTTCCGGACAGGTTGGTGTAGTACATACCCCGGTTCGGGTCGTCGGGCGCGGCCCGGCGTACGGCCTTGAAGCCCATGTCGGCGGACTCCTCCAGGTCCGCCTCGACGCCGTGCAGCGTGTACCGGAAACGCAGGCCCGCGCACAGGTTGGACAGCAGCATCGCGCGTCCGGGGTGGGACGCGGGCAGCACCTCCGCGAGCTCCTGCCACGAGGTGACCGCCTCCTGGAGCGCGGCCGCGTCCGACGCGCTCTGCCAGCGCCCGAGCAGCTCAAGGGCGCGGTCGGCGGTCTCGTCCACGTCCACCGCCTCGAACGCCGGCAGCGTGGCCACCGTCGGCCGCAGATCCTCCGGCACCTCGTCGGGCGTGAACCGGGCGACCACCGCGTACAGCATCAGCGTCAGCTGCACCTCGGGCCGGGCCTGCGGGCTGTCCGGGCCGATGACCAGGCACCGGGCGTAGTGCAGATGCGCGATCGCGGCCACCACCGACCGGTCGAGCACGTACAGCGGCCCGCCGCCTTCCCCGTCCCCGGTCCGCAGCACGTACGCGCGCAGTTCGTCCGCCTCGGTCACCGCCTCGGGGTCCAGCACCGCGTCCCGGACGCCCTCGGCCCAGAAGGACTCCAGCCGCTGCCCCAGCCGCTCGACGAGCAGTTCCGCCCGTGCCCAGCCGATGTCCTCCCGCATGGTCCGCCCCCGTCGGCCGCCGCTGTCGGTGTCCGTTCAGGGCATCATGATGGTCCATCAACTCTCTGGGGGAGGAGAGCCTTTCGTGGAGACGGCGGAGCTGCTCGGCGCGCTGTGCCGGGAACTTCCCGCGCTGCGCGCGGTCGCGGCGGACACCGGCGACGGTCAGGCGCTGGAGGAGACCCTGGCGGCGGCGCGGCGCGGTGAGCCGGTCACCGACCGGCTGCGCGACCTGGGCCTGCTGGAGCTGCTGGGGTCCGGGACGGCCCGTGCGGTGCCGCCGGACCTGGCCGGCGTGGAACCGCCCGGTGGCCTGGTCGACCTGCCCGGCGTCGACCACTCCGGCCGGGTCGCGCACGGCCGCTACCGCTGCCCCCTCGGCACCTGCCGCCGCGCCGAGCTGCCCCGCCCCGGCGACGACCTGCCGGTGTGCGCGCTGCACGACAGCCCGCTGCGCTTCGGCTGACGGGCGGCGGGGCGATGAACGCGGTACTGGTCGAGCTGGGCCGCAGGTACGTCGAGCGCTGGATGGCGCTGCTGGTGCTGCCGGGACTGCTGTACGTGGCGGGCGCGGCGGCGGCGTACCGGCTGGGGCACGCGCACTGGGCGGACCCGGGCCGGCTCACCGGCCTGCTGGAACCGGGCGGCCCGCTGGTCGGCCGGGGCATCTCGTCGGTGTGGCTGTTCGTGATCGTGGTGCTGCCGCTGCTGTCGGCCGCCGCCGGGCTGGCCGCCCGGGGGGCCGCGGCGGTGCTGGCGCGGCTGTGGTTCGAGCCCTGGCCGCGCGGCCTGGGTCGGTTGGCGCAGCGGCGTACGGCTGCCCGGGCCGAACGGTGGTCGGCGGCCGACGAGGCGTACCGGGAGGAGCTGGACCGGGTCGGCGACCGGCCGTCGGCCGCGGACAGCGCCCGGCTGGACGCGTTGGCGGCCCGTCGCAACGCCGTCTCCCTGCGGCCGCCCGCCCATCCCGTCTGGGCCGGGGACCGGCTGGGCGCGGTGGACGCCCGGGTGTGGGGCTGGTACCGGCTCGACGTCGTGTTCGCCTGGCCCCGGCTGTGGCTGGTCCTCACCGACTCCGAGCAGAACGCCCTGCGCACCGCCCGCACCGAACTCGACGCGGCCGTGGCGCTCGCGGGCTGGGGCCTGCTGGTCGTGCCGCTGGCCGTGTGGTGGTGGCCGGCGTTGCCCGTCGCGGCCGCCGTCTTCGTCACCGGCCTGCGCCGTACCCGTGCCGCCGTGGACACGCTGGCCCACCTCACCGAGGCCGCGTTCGACCTGCGGGGCGCGACGCTCGCCCGGGAGCTCGGTTTCGACGTACCGCCCGGGCGGCTGTCCCCGGCGGTCGGCATGCAGGTGACGGCGCATCTGCGCAAGCACGCGTGACGGGGCGGTCGGGGCGGTCGCGGAAGTTGGCGCATACAAAAAACCCACCCCCGCACGGGGAGTGGGTTCATGTACGTCTTCGCTGGTGCCCCCAACGGGATTCGAACCCGTGCTACCGCCTTGAAAGGGCGGCGTCCTAGGCCGCTAGACGATGAGGGCTATCGGCCCGCCTGGGCGCCTCTCAGCGCGTCGGGGACGTGAGAAGCATATGGGATGGCGGGATGGATCGCCAAAACGGTTTACGGACTCCGTTCTCCGGACCGTTCCCCGGACGGGGTGGGGGACGGAGTCGGGGAGCCGGTGGCGCCCGGCTGGTTCTCCTCCACCAGGTGGCGGCTGACCTCCGCCGTCGTGAGGCCGAGACCGCCCAGGCGGATGGCGTCCCAGGCCTGCAGGCGGCGGGTGTCGCGGTCGAAGTAGAGGATCGACGCCTCGATCGGGTCGGGGTGTTCGCCCTCCACCGCGCGCAGTCCGCTGCCGCCGGTCGAGCCCTCGATGCGCAGCCGGGTGCCGTAGGGCAGCACCTCCATCTCCTGGTGGTGCAGATGCCCCGAGAGGACCAGTGGAACCTCGCCGTCCGTCTGGCGGGCGGCCTGCGGTTCGTGGGCGACGGCCACGTCCACCGGGGTGCCGGCGGCACGCTGGTCGCGCAGGGCGGTGGCCAGGCGGGCGCCGGCCAGCTCCTGGGAGGCCTCGGCGCCGGGCTTGTTGGTGCGGTCGGGGGTGAACTGGGGGTCGCCGATGCCCGCGAACCGCAGGCCCGCGACGGAGACCGCGCGGCCGTCGTCGAGGACGTGCACGTTCTTCAGGCCTTCCAGGTAGCTCTGGGTGATCCGGGAGTCGTGGTTGCCGCGGACCCAGACGTACGGGGCGCCCAGGTCCTCGATCGGGTCCAGGAAGCCGTTCTCCGCCGACGTGCCGTGGTCCATGGTGTCGCCGGAGTCGACGATCACGTTCACCTCGTACTGATCCACCAGCGAGGCGATGATCTTCCAGCTCGCCGGGTTGAGGTGGATGTCCGAGACGTGCAGGACGCGGATGGTGGTGGGGTCCGGCCGGTAGGCGGGGAGCGTGGAGGTGGCGTCGTACAGCTTCGTCACGTTCGTCACCAGGCGCGCCAACTCCTGCTGGTAGACGTCGAATTCGGTGACGATGCTGCGGGCGTCGCCGACCAGGGAGGGGGCGGAGGAGAGCAGGCCCGAGAACCTCGGCTCCAGGACCGACTTGGGGTTCCAGGTGGCGTACGCCGTCGCTCCCGAGGCCGCCAGGAGGGTGAGCGCGAGGCCGCCGGCCGCGAGGGCGCGGCGCGGGCGGCGGTAGACCACGAGGCCGAGGGCGGTCGCGCCGGCGACGACGGCCACGCAGGAGCGCACGGCCAGGTCGAGGGCGCCGTGGCCGACGTCCCGGGCGACCTCGTCCTGCAGGCCGGAGAGGCGTTCGGGGTGGTCGACCAGGGCCTGGGAGCGGTCCGGGTCGAGCTGGTCGACGTTCACGTCCAGCCGGACGGGGGCGATATGGCTGTCCAGGTGCAGGGCGCCCAGCGGGGAGACGTTGATCTTCGTGCCGCCGGTGGCGGACGGGCGCAGGGTCATCGTCGTGTCCATCGGTCCGACCGGGACCCGGACGTTTCCGACGACCAGCAGCCCCAGCCAGGCGCCCAGCAGGACGACGGCCATGAGCCCCAGGGCTCGGGTCCAGCGGTTGGCGGGCGGGGCGAGGAGTTCGGGGTCGGTGGCGGTTCGAGGACGGCGGATGCTTCGAAGGAAACGGCTCATCGTGTTCCGGACGGCAGCGGGGACGCGGGCCATTGGTCCCGTATGCCCATGCCCGCGGGTGGATATGCGGGCGCCCAGCGGGTCGTACGCGGATGGTGGCGGGGGTCTCGTACGGGGGTGTCGTACCGGACAATGGGGCCTGTGCTGGAGATGACGCGCGAGGAGTTCGAAGAACTGGTCGCCGAGGCGCTGGACCGGATCCCGCCGGAGCTGACGCGGCTGATGGACAACGTCGCGGTGTTCGTCGAGGACGAACCGCCCGCCGACGATCCCGAGCTGCTCGGGCTGTACGAGGGGACGCCGCTGACCGATCGCGGGGAGTGGTACGCCGGGGTGCTGCCGGACCGGATCACCATCTACCGGGGGCCGACGCTGCGGATGTGCGACACACGTGAGGACGTCGTCGTGGAGACCGAGATCACGGTCGTGCACGAGATCGCCCACCACTTCGGGATCGACGACGCCCGGCTGCACGCTCTGGGATACGGGTAACAGGGCGCGTGTCCTCTTGTGGGCGGCGGGAGTTGGGCACGTTGACTCCATCACCCCGCCTCGGAGGTGGCTCCCGTGCGCCCCTTGTACGTACCCGTCCGCCTGGCCGCCACCGTCGTGGCCGTCGCCGCTGCCGCCGGCTGTATGAGCGTGGGTGACGACGACGGCGACCGGGCCCGGCCGTCGCACTCGGCGGGACCGCGGGGCGGCGAGGCACCCGACGGAGGGGCGGCCGTGTCCGGCGGTGGCGTCGCGGGCGGCGGTGCCGCGGGCGGCGCGGAGGCCGTGCGCGGCAAGGACGGCAAGGGCCGCTCGGCGGCGCCGGGTGAGACGCCCGAGCCGTCGGGTTCGGCGCAGGAGCCGCGGGCGAGCACGTCGGCCTCGGCACCGGCGAAGCCCGGCCACACCGTCAAGCCGGGCGACCCGCCACCGCCGCCACCGGAGCCGACCCCCACCCGCACCACCCCGGACCCGGAACCGCCCCCGCCGTCGCCGGAACCGCCGACCTCTCCCGAGCCGACGGTCGCGGAGCCGTCCTCGTCGGCACATGAGGAGACCGGACCGCAGCTGGCGCAGCGCGAGCCGGCGCCGGAGGCGGGGGCGCCGGTGTAGGCGGGGGAGCACAGAGGGGGGAAGGGGCCGCCGAGCTGCGGTAACGGCCCCGGTTTGCTTTTCGGGGTGGAGGGTGCGTATCTTGGTAGATCGTTTGATCCCATTTGCCCGGCGCCAACGCAGAGCGCGCCGTGTGGCGCGTACTCTCCCTTGCCGTGGCGGACCGCATTGAGGCGGTCGTGTGCGAATCACGGAGTTGACGGGCGCGTGCCGACGAGACTCCGGAAGGTTTCGCAGACGTATGTCTATCGCCAGTACTGATCATGCCGTTATGCCCGCGGGCGACGACGACCAGGCCCCCGAGATCACTTTCGCCGACCTCGGCCTGCCCGAGGGCGTCGTGCGCAAGCTCGCGCAGAACGGTGTGACCACCCCCTTCCCGATCCAGGCCGCGACCATCCCGGACGCCCTGGCCGGCAAGGACATCCTCGGCCGCGGCCGCACCGGCTCCGGCAAGACCCTCTCCTTCGGTCTGCCCACCCTGGCCCGCCTGGCCGGCGGCCGGACCGAGAAGCACAAGCCGCGCGCCGTCATCCTCACCCCCACCCGTGAGCTCGCGATGCAGGTCGCTGACGCGCTCCAGCCCTACGGCGACCAGCTCGGCCTGAAGATGAAGGTCGTGTGCGGCGGTACGTCCATGGGCAACCAGATCTACGCCCTGGAGCGGGGTGTGGATGTGCTGGTGGCGACCCCTGGTCGTCTTCGCGACATCATCAACCGCGGCGCCTGCTCCCTGGAGGACGTCGAGGTCGCCGTGCTCGACGAGGCCGACCAGATGTCCGACCTGGGCTTCCTGCCCGAGGTGACGGAGCTGCTGGACCAGGTTCCGGCGGGCGGTCAGCGGATGCTGTTCTCCGCGACGATGGAGAACGAGATCAAGACGCTCGTCGACCGGTACCTGACGGAGCCGGTCCTGCACGAGGTCGACGCCGCCCAGGGCGCGGTGACGACCATGTCGCACCACATCCTGATCGTGAAGCCCAAGGACAAGGCGCCGGTCACCGCCGCGATCGCCTCCCGCAAGGGCCGCACCATCATCTTCGTCCGCACCCAGCTGGGCGCCGACCGCGTCGCCGAGCAGCTGCGCGACGCCGGTGCGAAGGCCGACGCGCTGCACGGCGGTATGACCCAGGGCGCCCGCACCCGGACGCTGGCGGACTTCAAGGACGGGTACGTCAACGTGCTCGTCGCCACCGACGTCGCGGCTCGCGGCATCCACGTCGACGGCATCGACCTGGTGCTGAACGTCGACCCCGCCGGTGACCACAAGGACTACCTGCACCGGGCCGGCCGTACGGCACGCGCCGGGCGCACCGGCACGGTCGTCTCGCTCGCCCTGCCGCACCAGCGCCGCCAGATCTTCCGCCTGATGGAGGACGCGGGCGTCGACGCCTCGCGCCACATCATCCAGGGCGCCGGCGCGTTCGACCCCGAGGTCGCCGAGATCACCGGTGCCCGGTCGATGACCGAGGTGCAGGCCGAGTCCGCGGGCAACGCCGCGCAGCAGGCCGAGCGCGAGGTCGCCCAGCTCACCAAGCAGCTGGAGCGGGCGCAGCGGCGCGCGGCCGAGCTGCGCGAGGAGGCCGACCGGCTGGTCGCCCGGGTCGCCCGCGAGCGGGGCGAGGACCCGGTGGCGGCGGTCGCCGAGGCGGCCGCGGTGACCGAGGTGCCGGACGTGATCGAGGTGTCGGTGCCGGAGCAGGCGGCGGCGCGGGACGTTGAGCGGCCCGAGCGGTCGGAGCGTACGGGGGCTTCGGCGTCGTACGAGCGTCGGGACCGCCGGGACTCCCGGGACTCCCGGGACGGTGACCGTGGTGGTCGCTCCTTCGACCGTGACCGGGGCGGGCGTTCCTTCGACCGCCGTGACGGTGACCGTGGCGGCCGTTCCTTCGAGCGTCGCGACGACCGTGGCGGTTTCCGCCGTGACGACCGTGGCGACCGTGGTGACCGCGGTGGCCGTTCCTTCGACCGCCGTGACGGTGAGCGGGGTGGCTTCCGCCGGGACGAGCGCCGGGACAACGACCGTGGTGGCCGTTCCTTCGACCGCCGTGACGGTGACCGTGGCGGTCGTTCCTTCGAGCGTCGCGACGACCGTGGCGGCTTCCGCCGTGACGACCGTCCGGGCCGTTCCTTCGAGCGGCGTGACGAGCGCGGCGGCCACCGGGGCAGCGACCGTCCGTTCAACCGCGACCGCCAGGGCGACCGCCCCGGCTTCCGCAGCGGCGGTCACGAGCGCCCGTACGGTCGCCGTGACGACCACCGTGGCACCGGCGGCTCCTTCGGGCGCCGCGAGGACAAGCCGCGCTGGAAGCGCAACGGCTGAGTCGATCCCTGAGCAGTGAGCGCCATGGCCCCATCCCTCGCCGGGTGGGGCCATGGCGCTTTTCCATGGGGATTTCCTTGGATTCCCTTGGGTTCCCGATGGATTTCCGACCCCGCACGGCCTGAAGATCGCGAGTGGCTGGCAGGGCTACAGGGGCCTGTTCTAGTAACAGAGCCTGTTCCGGCCAACCTGTGACGTGTGTCACGCCCCCGGTGGGGGAATTGCTGGGGGCATGACAGATGACGCGTTGCGTGGCGGGCCGACGGACGAGGAACGTCTGGCCCAGCTCGGCTACACCCAGGTCCTCGCCCGCCGCATGTCGGCGTTCTCCAACTACGCGGTCTCCTTCACGATCATCTCGGTCCTGTCCGGCTGTCTGACCCTTTACCTGTTCGGCATGAACACCGGCGGCCCGGCGGTGATCACCTGGGGCTGGGTGGCGGTCGGCCTGATGACCCTGTTCGTCGGCCTGTCCATGGCCGAGATCTGCTCGGCGTACCCGACGTCGGCCGGCCTGTACTTCTGGGCGCACCGCCTGGCGCCCTCGCGGACGGCCGCGGCCTGGGCCTGGTTCACGGGCTGGTTCAACGTGCTGGGCCAGGTGGCGGTGACGGCGGGCATCGACTTCGGCGCCGCGTCCTTCCTCGGCGCGTACCTGAACCTGCAGTTCGGCTGGGAGGTCACCCCGGGCCGGACGATCCTCCTCTTCGCGGGGATCCTGCTGCTGCACGGCCTGCTGAACACCTTCGGCGTGCGGGTGGTCGGCCTGCTGAACAGCATCAGCGTGTGGTGGCACGTGCTGGGCGTGGCGCTGATCGTCGGCGCGCTGACCTTCGTCCCCGACCACCACCAGTCGGCGTCGTTCGTCTTCGGCGAGTTCGTGAACAACACGGGCTGGGGCAGTGGGGTGTACGTCGTCCTCCTGGGCCTGCTGATGGCCCAGTACACCTTCACCGGCTACGACGCCTCGGCCCACATGACGGAGGAGACGCGGGACGCGTCGACGGCGGGCCCGAAGGGGATCGTCCGCTCCATCTGGACGTCGTGGATAGCGGGGTTCGTCCTGCTGCTGGGCTTCACGTTCGCGATTCAGTCCTACGAGGGCGCGCGCACGTCCCCGACCGGCGCACCGCCCGCGCAGATCCTGCTGGACGCCCTGGGCGCGACGGCCGGCAAGCTCCTGCTCCTGGTGGTGATCGGCGCTCAGCTGTTCTGCGGGATGGCGTCGGTGACGGCCAACAGCCGCATGATCTACGCCTTCTCGCGCGACGGCGCGCTGCCGTTCTCGCGCGTCTGGCACACGGTGAGCCCGCGCACCCGGACGCCGGTGGCGGCGGTGTGGCTGGCCGCGCTGGGTGCCCTCGCCCTGGGCCTGCCCTACCTGATCAATGTCACGGCGTACGCGGCGGTGACGTCGATCGCGGTGATCGGCCTGTACATCGCGTACGTCATCCCGACACTGCTGCGGCTGTGGAAGGGCGAGGCGTTCGAACGGGGGCCGTGGCACCTGGGCCGCTGGTCGCGTCCCGTCGGGGTGGTGGCGGTCGGCTGGGTCGGCGTGATCACGGTCCTCTTCATGCTCCCGCAGGTCTCCCCGGTGACGTGGGAGACCTTCAACTACGCCCCGATCGCCGTCCTGGTCGTCCTCGGCTTCGCCACGAGCTGGTGGGTGGCGTCGGCTCGGCACTGGTTCCTGAACCCGGAACACGAGCGGACCGCGGGGAGGGAGGCGGCGCGGTCGGGGGCGGCCGTAGATCGCGAACCGGTAGATCCCTAGCGCTTCCGGACCCTTCCGCCCGGCACCCGGCCTCGTCTCCGGGATACCCGATCGGCGACGCGGCCTCCTCGGGCTATGCTCGGGGAGGCAACATCGCCTGGGCCCTTAGCTCAATTGGCAGAGCAGTGGACTTTTAATCCATTGGTTGTGGGTTCGAGTCCCACAGGGCCTACTGAGGTCAGGGTCACCTTGTGGTCCTGACCAGCGATTTCGTGGCCCCGACCAGTCCTTCTGGTCGGGGCCACGTCATGTGAGGAGGCCGTCTGCGTGAGCGGGTGTGCTGACAGACAGCGTGGCTTGTTCAGCCACCGTGTCTTTTCTCAGGGTTCGCCGCCGCAGGTGTGCCCCCCATGTATGGCATCGAAGGCGTTGGTGAGACCGTCGAGGCGGTCGGCAAGTTTTCGGAATTCATCCGCGTGTGCTGTGAGGGTGTCCGCGAGGCGGCGCAAGTCGTCGGAACCATGCGGATGCCAGTCGCCGTCCATTTCGACGTTCACGAACGGGACATGACCGGGTGGGCGCTCGGTGAAGGGGCGCTGTTCGAAGCATGCCCGCAGGACCACCGCTGTACCACGGCTCGTTGAGGTCGTGAATTCGTAGTCGGGGCTCGCGTGCGTGATGTCGACACGGTAGCCGCCGGGCTGGTGCTCGCTCTCGCTGCCCGTACACCAGTCGGGTTCCCAGACGGCGACAGGCCCGTGGTCGCATGTGGGGACAGTCACTGTCCGGGACGAGTTGTCGTGATCCGGCATGAGCGGATTCCTTGTTCTGGTCGTCATCGGCCCTGGGCCGGCATGCGATGGGGGTCCCGGCTCATTCCTCGTTCAAGAGCTCGGCCGCGGCCTTCGGATCCATGAGGGTCGACCAGGCTTGCTCGGCGGGAAGCAGGGGGCGGCTGGGGAGGGCGTACTCGGGATACCAGTCGGTTGGATCGCAGCCGGGGACATGGCGCAGAATGACCGCGATGAGATCGTCGGGGACGGAGCCGGTGATGCGCACGGCGACATAGGTCTCATGGCCGTCGTCGGCGCGTACGAGGATGCCGAGGCGGAAGGTGGGGAAGTCGGCGGCGTGTTCGTGCCCGTCGTGCAGTGATCCGCGAGCCAGCTCCCGCACAGCCGCAGCGAGATGGCGGACGAGCCGGGTACCGGCTTCGAGCTGGTAGCGATCGCGGTCGTTCTGGTCCGGGAGGAGATGCCCGACGTACGTCTTCGTACTCAGGGGCTGACGTTCTTCGGCGTTGTAGCGGGCCCGTGCAGCCCTCGCAGTCGTCTCCAAGGCTGAGTAGAAGTCGTCCGGCGACCCGTCCTCGCGTTGCCCGGCGGCGATGAGCCAGGGCAGGTCCTCGTCTGTCCAGACCGCTCCGCGCCAGCGTTGGACCTTGACTTTGAAGAGCACCTCATCATCGATCGAGCGGATCCGCTCCTGTCCGGCCTCGCCGTCGGTGAAGCGTTCCCGGGCCTTGGCCAGGAGCGGATGATCCAGTTCATCGAGCGGTTCCCGGGCTGGCGGAAGCGGTAGTTTCAGGTCGTCGCGGAGTGCGCGCAGGGTGGGTCGAGCTGGCCGCACAGATCAGTCGTCCTTGCCTACTCCGCCGAGTTCCTTGATCCGCTCCGGCGACAGTCCGGTGAGCAGCGAGACGCTCGATTCAACAGATCCGTCAAGCTTGCGCATCTTCTCCAGCATGCTGGCCCGAACCTCCTCACGGCGGATCTCCAGGTAGGTTCGAACGGCCTCCGCGACCAGGTCCTTCTTCGTCATCCCCAGAAAATGGGCGCCGTCCGCGATCAGCTCGTCTATGGCCGCATCGACCTTCAATGGTGCTGTCGTCCGGGTTGTCTTACTCCGGGCTTCCTCTGTGATGCTCACGCTTACCTCCTCCGGTACCAAAAGGTACTCCTATCCTCCTCTACTTGCGAGCGATGAGTGGACAGGATGAGTGGACAGGGGGATGCCTGAGGGAGATCTGAGGCCCTCAAGTCGGTGGCCTGCGGATCTTGAGTGCAGGACTTGTGCCGTACCAGACGAGGACGCCGCGGACGCGATGCGGGCGCTTGACGAGGCCGAGTCGGAGGCGGCCCGCCCCGAGCCTCACCCTGGGAGGCTGCGTCGCCGTGGCCGTGCAATCACCGACGCGCTCGATGAGGCGGGGCCACCCTGAGCAGCGTCGTCGTTGCCCTGCAGTCGGCGTTCGACGCACTCGTGTCCGCTGGTTGACCCGGCAATGCTCAGCAGGCTGTCGTGCGTGAGCGATGCGTGAGCGGATGATGTGGCAGAGGCCATCACGGCGTGGATCGAGTGCAAGGCGGCACCTATCTTGACCAGGTGGTTCCGGACACTGAGGAGGCGTCCGGAACCACCCAACAAGATCACGCCAGGACTTTTAATCCATTGGTTGTGGGTTCGAGTCCCACAGGGCCTACGGAATCGCCCCCAGCTCAGAGGTACTTCGAGCTGGGGGCGTGTCCTTTTGGGTAGGTCCCATGATCGTTAGTCGGCCCGCTGCTGGCCCGAGCGTCAGGCGATCAAGACATGAAGGGGCCCCGACCGGTGCGGGGGACACCGGCCGGGGCTGCGGTCTCTCAGGCGCGGGCGGACACGATGAGCGTGCCGACCTTCCGTCGGCCAGGGGGTGCGGGCAGCACCTCGGCGCGCACATCGGTGAAGCCGTGCCGGGCGAGCAGTTGCTCCCACTCGCGCGGCTCGTAGTCCCACCGCTTCACAACGAGCGGGTCCTCGTCGGCGCCGCGCGGGATGTACGAGGCCTGGCAGCCGTAGCAGCCCTGCACCGGTGGCCGCTGCGAGAAGACGAGTCGGCCGCCAGGGAGCAGCCGCTCGCGAACGGCGGGCAGGAGCAGTGCCGGGTCGGTGAACCAGACGGCGCCGTACACCGAGTACACGGCGTCGAAGCCTTCCCGGTCTTCCCGCAGGAAGCTGACGGCCTCGGTGTGGTGCAGTTCCAGCCTCGGCGCCTGACGCCAGCGCTCGTGCGCCGATGCCAGCTGCCGCGGCGAGACGTCGACGCCGACGGCGCGCATGCCGATTGCAGCCAGGTGCGCGGCGTTGCCGCCCTTTCCGCACCCCAGGTCCAGAACGCGGCTGCCGGCGGCGGCGCCCAGCAACTCGACGCCGGGCCCGTGGTCCTCGTACTGGGTCCAGTTGAACCAAGTCGTTTCGCCGCGGGCGTTCGTCTGCCGGCGCTCGGGCCGCTGTCGCGCGTAGGTGTCCCAGGCGATCGCCGTGTCTGTCACGTGGTGCTCCGCTCACAGGGCCAGCCGCCCGGCTGTGATGCCGGGCGGCTGGAGTCTTGCACGATGGGCGCGCTACTTCTTCTTGCCGCTGTTGGGGCTGTCGCTGCATCCGGAGTGGCACTGGGTGCAGTCGGCCATGTCCGGCCACAGTTCCTTGTCGACGGTGTACCCGGCGGCCGTGATGGCGGCGAGGGTGCGCTCGCGGGTGGCCTGTGCCCCGCCCGGTGTGTCGTCGCCCTCGTTGGTCGGGACGTGGTGGACGAAGCGCCCGGCGACCCGTCGGCAGAAAGCGGCGTAGTCGACGGTGTGCAGGATGAACGTGTGCCAGCCGAAGTCGACCAGCTCGCTCGGCGCGAGGGAGTGTCCGGGCTGCTGGCCGGAGGCCGCGATGAACGCGGCCGCCTGGCCGACGATGCGGCGCGCGGTCGCCTCGTCGATGTCCGGGTGGTCGGTGGTGATGCGGCGGGCGAGCCGGTCGGTCACCTCAGGGTCGACCAGGGTGATCGGGTCGGTGGTGCCCACGGGACGTTCTAACGCGATGGTCACGTCAATCCTCCTGTTGTGGACGATCGCCTCCGGTCGGAGGCGACGAGACCCGCCCGGCCCTGGTGCTCACGGTGTAGGGGACGGGCGGGGCGGCCCGCTACCGGCGCGATCGGCGGCGCACCGGCGACGGGAGTCAGGGCGCGGTCGTAGCGATACCCCACGCGAGCAGTCCGGCCTCCACCGTGAGGGTGGCGGCATACGCGATGACGAGGCGGCGCTCACTGTAGGCGGCGAATGCATCCTCAGCCCGGGCGCGGGCTGTCGTGATGACGCGCTGCTGCACGGGAGCCATGGCCGCGGCCGCTCTCAGCCCACCCCCAGTCGACGATGCTCACGCGGCCGTCCCCTCCTCCAGCTGGTGGCGTCCGGCGGCGATCAGCCGGGCGACGCGAAGGGGCGCGCACAGCATGCCGGGCGACGGCATTGGCACCGACCAGTACGCGCCTCGTGCAGCGATGGGAGTCTGGTACGACCGCGGCACCGCGACCGGTGTACGCCCGTGCCCTGGAGGTTGTGACAGGCCTGCCCATCGAGTCCCTGGGCTTCCCGCCGCCGACGCTCGCCCGGATCTCCGAGGACGGGCATGGGGGCCACGACCTACAGGACTCGCCCGTGGGCGTCCCGGTCGCAAACGGTTCCACTGCCCCTCAGACCGCACCGCGCGGAAACTACTCGGGCGTCTGGCTGTCCACCTACGAGTACGTCTCCAGCGGCCGCGGCAACCAGGTCTTCACCGGCAAGCACCACGTCGTCCTGCTGCAGCACGGCAACCGGCTCACCGGCCGGAGCCTGCCCAACGCGTCCTCCAACCCGGACAGCCCGCTCACCCTCGACCTGCAGGTCGAAGGCGGCACGGTCACCGGGACGTGGACGGAGCAGACGGCCGGCGAGGGCTACTACCGGGGTGCCCGCTACTTCGGGGCGATTCAGATGCTGGCCGAGCCGACCGGCCGCCGCATGGCTGGCAAGTGGGTGGGCTTCGGCAAGGAGTTCGACGTGAACACCGGGCCCTGGGAGCTGCGACTCCTGGACACGTCGACCGCGAAGGCGACGCTCGACTCGTACAACCGGCCGCCCGACTAGACCCCGGTCATGACGAAGCGCCCCCTGCGCGGCCCGCGTCGGGGCTTCGCCGGGCTGGACCGGATCCTTGCAGTGGTCGCAGAGGTGGGCTGGATTCCGTATCCGCGGGAGGAGGCGCGGAAGAGCAAGGCGCGGCAGCCAGGAACTCGGGAGGGCGGCATCTCCGGCCATGCGGCGGTGCGGACCGTCGACCCGTCGGCCTGAGCGTCCCGCTCACCCCGCGTTCAGCTCCGCGAGCTTTGCGAGCGGCAGTGTGTGCTGGGTTTGCAGGACCTTCGCGCGCAGGTAGCGGACGTTGTGGGCCGTGGTGAAGACGCCGGTGGGGATGCGGTCGTGGACGGTGATGCCGAGGCCGCGCAGCTGTTCGGCCTTGTCGGGGTTGTTGGACAGGAGGTCCAGGTCCGTGATGGACAGGGCGCGCAGCATCTGGGCCGCCGCCGTGTAGTCGCGGCCGTCCTCCGGGAGGCCGAGCGCGGTGTTGGCCTCGTACGTGTCGAGGCCCTGGTCCTGGAGGGCGTACGCGTCGAGCTTGTTGTAGAGGCCGATGCCGCGCCCCTCCTGGCGGAGGTAGAGCAGCACGCCGCCGCGGGCCGCGATGCGCTCGACCGCCTCGCGCAGCTGGGGGCCGCAGTCGCAGCGCGCGGAGCCGAAGAGGTCGCCGGTGAGGCATTCGGAGTGCAGGCGTACGAGGGGGCGCGGGCCGGGCTCGCCGAGGACGACGGCCACGTGTTCCTGGCCGTCGGCCAGGCCGTGGAAGGTGACCAGGTCGGCGTCGACGCTGTAGCCGTCGTGGAAGCGCAGTGGTACCCGGACGCGGGCGCGCGGCGTGGCGGCGGGGAAGTCGGGCATGCGGGTCTCCCGGTTGCGGTTGTTTCAGATTTGAAGCAGCCTCTCGAACGGCGACCCTACTCCATGCTTTAACCTTCAAGCAACCCGTTCAGGAACACGGCGACGACCGGCGCCGCCACGGCACATCGCTCACCGCGCTGCCCCCTTCATCCCCCTGCAGCGCCTGCGCGATCCCCGTGAAGATCTCCTCCAACTGCCCCACCTGCTGCGGGTTCAGATGGTCGAACAACGCCGCGCGCACCGTCTCCACATGCCCCGGCGCCACCCGCTCCACCACGACCATCCCCTCGTCCGTCAGCGCGGCCACGCTGCCCCGCTTGTCCCCGGGGCACCCCTCGCGCCGTACCAGCCCGTCCTTCTCCAGCCGGGTGACGGCGTACGTCAGCCGGCTCCGGGTGATCTTCAGGCGCTCCGCGAGATCGGTCATCCGCAGGCGGTGTTCCGGGGCCTCGGAGAGGTTGGCGAGGATGGAGTAGTACATGTGTGGCATGCCGGCCTCCTGCTGGAGCTGCCGGTCGAGCGTGTCCTCCAGGAGGAGGGTGGCTCCGATGTAGGCGCGCCAGGCGCGCTGCTCCTCCGGAGTGAGCCAGCGAGTCGTCATGCCGCCAGTGTAGGTTTGCTTAAAACTTGAACCAAGCTCGCCGGTCCCTCCCCGGTCCGCCGTCCCCGAGGTGGAGTGCTCCCATGCCCTACCCCTACGTCCTCCTGTCCGCCGCGGTCTCCCTCGACGGCTACCTGGACGACACCGGCCCCGAACGCCTCCTGCTCTCCAGCCCGGCCGACTTCGACCGGGTCGACGAGGTACGCGCGTCCGTCGACGCGATCCTCGTCGGCGCCGGCACCATCCGCGCCGACAACCCCCGGCTGCTGGTCAACTCCCCCGAGCGACGGGCCGCCCGGGTGGCGCAGGGAAAGCCGGAGTACCCCCTGAAGGTCACGGTGAGCGGCACGGGCGAGTTGGACCCGACCGCCAACTTCTGGCACACCGGCGGCGAGAAGGTCGTCTACACGACGACGGAGGGCGCCCGGCGCCTCAAGGAGACGCCCGTCGCGGCGGACGTGGTCGCGCTCGGCGACACGCTCGACTGGCGGGCGGTACTGGCCCACCTGCACGACGTACGAGGCATCCGCCGCCTGATGGTCGAAGGCGGCGGCACCGTCCACACCCAACTCCTCCTGGAGGGCCTGGCCGACGAACTCCAGCTCGTCCTCGCCCCCCTCTTCGTCGGCGACCCGTCCGCCCCCCGCCTCTTCGGCCCCGGCCGCTACCAGCCAGGACGCCTGCGCCTGGTCGAGACGCGGGCCATCGAGGACGTCGTACTCATGCGCTACGAGCCCACCGCACCCGGCACCGGAACCCTCCCCTCGGCCGCCGACCGCCGCTGGCTGGCACTGGCGTGCGAGCTGGCGACCCTGTGCCCGCCGTCGGACACGGCCTTCAGCGTGGGGGCGGTGGTCGTGGCGGAGGACGGCACGGAACTCGCCCGGGGCCACTCCCGGGAGGGCGGCGACCCGGTCGTCCACGCGGAGGAGGCGGCGCTCGCGAAGATCGACCCCGACGACCCTCGGCTGCCCGGCGCCACGGTGTACACCAGCCTGGAGCCCTGCACCCGCCGCGCCTCCCGGCCCCGGCCCTGCGCGCGGTTGATCCTCGACGCCGGGGTGGGGCGGGTGGTGACCGCCTGGCGCGAGCCGGACACGTTCGTGGAGCGGGCCGACGGGAGTGGGATGTTGGGAAGGGCCGGGGTGGACGTGGTGGTGGTACCGGAGTACGAGGGGGCGGCCACGGCGCCCAATCGTCATCTGGTGGCGAGGTGAGCGGGGCGCAGTCCCTGGGACAGCTCGGCCCCCGCTGAGGCGCGCCTCGACACGCCGCTTGCTCCGCGCGCCCCCGAACAAGCCCGAACTCCTGCCGGGCGCCCCCGAGTTCTGCGCGAGGGGTCCCCGTGCTCCGTGCGTAAAACAACCGACGCTGCCACCTCAGCGCCCCCGCGACGCAGCCGTCGCCGCCGGCAGCGCCCAAGGAGCAAGGAGCAGGGGACGACATGAGATTCCTGGACCGTGAGCGCGCGGCCCTCACCAGGCTGCTGCCGGGTCTCGACGACAGTCTGAGCGCCGTGCCGCTGATGACCCTGGAAGGGCCCGACAGCCCCGGAATCGGGCTGTTCCGCAAGAGCGGGGGCCCCGGGCTGCTGGCGCCGACGTCCCTGAAGGGCCGGGGAGCCTCGGCGCTGGACGCCGTACGGGTACAGCGCGCGCTCGGCAGCCGCTCTCCCTCGCTCGCCGTGGCGACGACCATGCACCACTTCTCCATGGCCACCCTGGTCGGGCTGAGCGGCACCGGGGAGGGCCTGGAGTGGATGCTCGTGCAGGCCGTCGCCACCGACGACCTGCTGTTGGCGTCCGGATTCGCCGAGGGCCGCAGCGGGCACGGCATCCTGTCGCCGACGATGACCGCGACACCGACCCCGGAGGGCCTGCGCGTCAGCGGGGTGAAACGGCCCTGCAGCCTGGCCCGTTCCATGGACCTGCTCACGGCCAGCGTGCTGGTGCCGCGCGCGGACGGCGAGGGGCAGGAGCTGGCCGTGGCGCTGATCCCCGCCGACAGCGAGGGCCTGACCGTGAGCGGATTCTGGGCCAGCCGCTTCCTGGCCGGCGCCGAGAGCGAGCAGGTGACATTGGACGGCGTCCTCGTGCCGCCGGACCTGCTGGTACGGACGGCGTGCCCGCCCGGCGAACGGCTCGACGAGGTGCAGACGCTGGGCCTGGTCTGGTTCGAGCTGCTGATGACGGGCAGCTATCTGGGCGCCGCGAGCGCGCTCGTCGAGCGGGTGCTGCTGAACGACCGGGTGCCCGAGGGCGAGCGGGTCGCGCTGCTGGTCGCCGTCGAGTCCGCCGCGGCGTCCCTCGAAGGCCTGGCCCGCCGCGTGGACCAGGCAATGGCGACCGGGTCTTCGTCCGACAGCTCCGACCTCGGCAGCGCTACGTCCGGGAGCGCTACGTCCGGCAGCGCTACGTCCGGGAGCTCTGCGTCCGGGAGTTCCACGTCTGGCGGCTCTGCGTCCGGGAGTTCCACGTCGGCCGGCTCTCCGTCGGGCAGTTCCACGTCGGGAAGCTCTGCGTCCGGGAGCTCTGCGTCGGGCAGCTCTGCGTCGGGGAGTTCTACGTCCGGCAGTTCTACGTTGGGCAGCTCTGCGTCGGGGAGTTCTACGTTGGGCAGCTCTGCGTCGGGGAGTTCTACGTCCGGCAGTTCTACGTTGGGCAGCTCTGCGTCGGGGAGTTCTACGTTGGGCAGCTCTGCGTCGGGGAGTTCTACGTCCGGCAGTTCTACGTTGGGCAGCTCTGCGTCGGGCAGCTCTGCGTCGGCCAGCTCTACGACGGCCGGCTCTGCCTCCGGCAGTTCCACGTCGGCCGGTTCCACGTCCGACATGGCCGCGCCCAACCGCACCCCCCTCGACGACTCCGTCCTCGCCGAGTCCCTCTACGTCCGCTACGGCGTCCAGGACGCCCTCGCCCGGATCGTGCCGCGGGCGGTCGAGCTGCTCGGTGGGCTGAACTTCATGAGTTCCGACGAGATCGGCCATCTCGCCGCCTGCACCCACGGCCTGGCCCTGCACCCGCCGTCCCGTTCCCGGATGACCGGCCCGCTGGCCGCGTACCTGGCCGGCGGCCCGCTGACCGTCGCCTGACACGTCACCGAGAGCCGATCCCGCCCCCCTCCCCACCGCCACTGACCCCACCAACCTCCACCAACCCCCATTCATCCGACCGAGGGGATCCTTCGCATGCCCGCATTCGACGCATCCAGCGCATTCAACGCATTCAACGCATCCGACCGACCAACCCTGCTGCTCACCGGCGGCTCCGGCGTCCTGGGCCGGGCCCTGATCGAGGAGCTGGCGCCCGGCTTCCGCATCGTGTGCCTGCGCCACCGCACCGGCGTGGCCGACCCCCGCGTGGAGGAGGTCCCGGCCGACCTGACGCAGCCGCGTCTCGGCCTGTCCCCGTCCGACCTGGCGCGGCTCACCGCGGACGTGGACCTGGTCGTGCACTCGGCCGCCGCCACCAACTGGAAGGCGGCGCCCGAGGCCATCTGGCGGGCCAACCTGGACGGCACCGCCGCCGTACTCGACCTCGCCGCCCGCGCCGAAGCGCCCGTCTACCACGTGAGCACCGCTTTCGTCGCCAACCCGCTCGCCCCCGAGGAGCAGCGCCGCTTTCCCGGCGCCGCCGCCTACCTGGCCTCCAAGACGGCGGCCGAGCAGGCGGTGCGCGAGGCGGCGGTGCCGACGGCGATCCTGCGCCCTTCGGTGGTGATGGGCGACTCCCGCACGGGCCGGATCGCCGGCGCCCAGGGACTGACGCGGGCGCTGGGCGCGATCGTCAAGGGCCAGGTGCCCGTGCTGCCGGGGGCGCCGGACGCCCGGATCGACATGGTGCCGCAGGACGTCGTCGCACGTGCCGTGGGCGAGCTGCTGCGCGCCGGTGCCACCGGTGGCGAATACTGGCTGACGGCCGGTACACAGGCGTTGTCGCAGGGCGAAGTCGTCGACGTGTGCCTGGAGTTCGCCGAGGGGTACGGGCCCCGGCCGCATCCGCCCCGGCTGATCCCGCTGGAGTCGGTGCACCGGCTGCTGCTGCCGCTGATCGAGGGCCCGTCGTTCCCCGAGTCGCTGCGCCGCCGCTTTCACACCTACGCCGAGTTACTGCTGGTGTTCCAGCGGGCCCTGCCCTTCGACTCCTCACTGGGCGCCCCGCACTGCGGTACGACCGTGTCCCGGGACGACCTGCGCCAGGCGCTCGTACGCAACCTCGCCGCGTGGTCGGCCGGCCCGGGCGGGCTGCGCCGGGCACCGCGCGCGTCGTACGGGGCCTCCTCCGCGCGGAGGCTGGCGTCGTGACCGTTTCTCCCATCAGCTCCCCCACCAGCTCTTCCACCACTGAAGCGGCCGTGGTGGACCCGTCGTACGTCGCCCGGCTCTACCGCGAGCATCTGGCCGCGGGCCGTGCCGTGCTCGGCGAAGTGCTGGGCGGCATGGTGGAGACGGTGTCCGAGGGCGCCTGGGTGCACACCTCCGACGGCCGCCGCTACCTCGACTTCGGCGGTTACGGCGTGTTCATCCTCGGCCACCGCCATCCGGCCGTCACCGAGGCGGTGCACCGGCAGATCGACGCCCATCCACTGGCCACCCGGGTCTTCCTGGAGCCGGTCGCGGCCCGCGCCGCCGAGGCACTGGCCGCGCACACCCCGGCGGGCCTGGACCGGGTGCACTTCGTCAACTCCGGCGCGGAGGCCACCGAGGCCGCGCTGAAGCTGGCCCGGGTGCACGGGCACACCGCGCTGATCAGCACCACCGGCGGCTATCACGGCAAGACGCTCGGCGCGCTCGGCGCCACCGCCAACCCCCTCTACCAGGACCCGTTCCGGCCGCTGCTGCCCGACACCGTGTCCGTGCCGTACGGCGACACCCATGTGCTGGCGGACGCCCTCGCCCGGTTCGGGCCGCGCGCCTGCGTGATCGTCGAACCGGTGCAGGGCGAGGGCGGGGTGCGCATCCCACCGCCCGGCTATCTCGCCGACACGGGCCGGCTGTGCCGTACCCACGGCGCCTTCCTGATCGTCGACGAGATCCAGACCGGCCTCGGCCGGCTCGGCTCCTGGTGGGGCGTGGACACCGAGCGGGTCAGCCCCGACGTACTGCTCGTCGGCAAGGGCCTGAGCGGCGGGGTCGTACCCGTCGCGGCGATGGTCGCCACCGAGCGGGCCTACGCCCCCTTCTCCCGCGACCCCTACCTGCACACCTCCACCTTCGCCGCCTCGCCCCTGGCCTGCGCCGCCGCCCTGGCCGCCGTACAGACCCTGGACCGGGAGGGCGTCGTCGCGCGGGCCCGGGCGCTGGGGCTGCGGCTGCTGCACGGCGTACGCGCCGCCTGCACGCCGTACACCGGCGGCCTGGTCCGGGACGTGCGCGGACGCGGCCTGCTCGTCGGGCTGGAGCTGGGCGCCGAACAGGCGGTGGGCGAGCTGATCCTGGAACTGATCGGCCGCGGCGTCCTGGTGAACCACTCCCTCAACGCGGGCCGAGTCCTGCGCCTGACCCCGCCGGCCGTCGTCACCGACGCGGAGCTGGGGCTGTTCCGCACGGCCCTGTCCGACTCGCTGCGGGCCGTGGCCGAGCGGCTCGGCTGACCGCTGGTCCGCCTGCCCGTGAACCCCTGACCGCGTACGAGCGCAACAGCCGTCCCGGCGACGGCGGAAAGGTAACCCCATGCGCCATGTGACCGTCACGATGACCGCCCACGACGTCGAGCCCGAGGCCGCCTACGAACGGATCCGGGACTTCCGGCGCTACCCGGACGTCACCGAGACCGTCCGCGAGGTGGTGGTGCACCCGCCCGGCGCCGACGGCACGGTCGTGTCCGACTGGACCGTGCGTTTCCGCAACGGCCTGATGCGCTGGTCGGAACGGGACGCCTTCCACCCCGAGACCCTCACTCTCGGCTTCACCCAGCTCCGGGGCGACTTCGAGGTGTTCGAGGGCACGTGGCGGTGCGCGGCGGGAGCGCGCGGTACGGCCGTCACCTTCGACGCCGTGTTCGACCTCGGCATCCCCACGCTGGCCGACCTGCTCGACCCGGTGGCCGAGTCGACGCTGCGCGGCAACGTCGAGCTGATCGCCCGCGGCCTGCTCGGCCGGGTCACGGCCCTGCCGGCCGCCGCGGCCGTCCATGGCTGAGCCGGTGACCGCGCCGCCCCTGTCCGGCCGCCCGCCCGAACCGGCCTGGGACGCGCTGCGCGACGAGCCCGGCCCCGACACCGTCCGCTGCCTCGGGCTGTACGCCAAGCTGGCGGGCGGTGTCGCCGTGGTCACCGCGCTGGACGACCACGGCGGCCCGATCGGGATGACGGTCTCGGCCCTGACCTCCCTGTCGGCCCGCCCGCCGCTGCTGCTGGCCGGCCTGCGCAGCGGCTCGCGCACCCTGGCCGCGCTGCGGCGGCGCGGCACGTTCGCCGTCAGCCTGCTGGGGCAGCACCAGCGCGCGCTGGCCGAGCGGTTCGCCGACCCGGCCCTGCCGCCGGCCGCGCGCTGCACCGGCGTACCCCTGCGGCAGGTGCTCGGCCTGCCGGTGCTGGACGACGCGCTCGGCTGGACGGTGTGCCTGGTCGAGGACGTCCGCCGGTACGGCGACCACCACACCGTCGTCGGCCGCCTCCGCGCGGTCGGCCTCGGCAACGGCAGGCCGCTGCTGTGGCACGACCGGTCCTTCCACGCCCTCGACCCCGACTGACGTACCGACGGCTCAGCCCTACCGAGGGCTGAGCCCATGACAAGGCGGTGGGGTGGGACCCGTTCAGGGCCCCACCCCACCGCCGTTTCACAGGGACGTCAGGACGCCGTGCGCAGAACCTCGCTCGCCGTGCCGAGGTGGCGGGCGAGATCGCGGTAGGACTGAAGGACTCCGATCTCGGTGTACGGGATCCCGCGCTCGGCGCAGAACGCCTTGACGACCGGGTAGGCGTGGCGCAGCGCGGAGCGCGGCATACCCGGGAACAGGTGGTGCTCGATCTGGTAGTTGAGGCCGCCGAAGAAGAAGTCGCCGACCAGACCGGTGGGCAGGGTGCGCGAGGTGAGCACCTGGCGTTCCAGCCAGGTCCACTCGGCGCCGGTCCTGGTGGGCAGCCCCTTGTGGTTGATCGCGAAGCCGAGCCCCAGCAGATAGCCGAGCAGGCCCTGGTGCACGGCGAGGAACAGCAGGACACCCGTCCAGGGCAGCAGCCAGATCAGCGCGCCGAAGAACATCGCCGCGTGCGCGGCCATCAGACCGCCCTCCAGCCACGGCCGGCGCACCGCTCGCCGGCGCAGCGCGATGACCCCGGCGATGCGCAGGACGACCGCCTCCAGGCCGAGCAGCGGGAAGAACAGATGGCGCTGGTGGGTGGCGAGGAAGCGGGCGAGTCCGGTGCGCTCGCGGGCCTGTTCGGGTGCGAAGACGGCCGCGCGGCGTCGGATGTCGGGGTCCAGTTCCAGGTGGTTGGGGTGGTTGTGGTGCCGGTTGTGGTGCTGCACCCACCAGCCGAAGCACACGCCCAGCATCAGGTTGCCGTGGATCAGGCCGAGCGTGCGGATGGTCCGCTGCGAGCGGCTGATCTGGCGGTGCCCGGCGTCGTGCAGGAGGAAGGCGAGCTGCTCGTGCCAGATCGCGAGCCAGACGGCCGCGAGCGTCACCTGCCACCAGGCGCCGTCGGACAGCGCGAGCCCTGCCCAGCCGACGGCGTTCATCAGCCAGACCACCACGATCGCGGTGGCGTACTGCCCCTTGCGGGGCCGCATCAGCCCGGCGTCGGTGACGCGCCGCGTCAGTTCGCGGAAGTCCTCCTCCGCCGCGCCCGGTTCACGCGGCGCGGAGCCGACTGCCGACAGATCGGTCATCGCGGTGCCCTTTCGCACTCGGGGACGCAGGGGACGTACGAGATGTGAGAGACGTGGGCGCGGGACTCACTGCGCCAGACCCATGTCGGCGAGCCGTGCCCGCTGCGTGTGCTGCGCCCATTCCTGGGCGGTGCGCATCCGTTCCTCCGCCGTGGTGTCGACGAGCCGGCGGCCGGGCCACACCTCGTAGTCGCCCGCGAGGTCCCGGTGCTGTTCGAGGCCCTCCTGGTAGAGCTGCTCGCGCCGGAAGGTCAGCTCCCCCACGGGCAGTTGGGCCCACAACCGGGTGCCGCGATCGATGAGTTCTGAGATGCGTTCGCGGTCGCGCGGGTACCGGCGCAGATGGCGGCGGACGATGGTGGTGCCGACCGACAGGTGGCGGATCTCGTCGATGCCGGCGGCGCGTTCGATCTCGGCGGCGGGCGGGTCGAAGGGCCGCCACTTGCGTTCGCTCAGCTCCGCCGTGGGGGCGAGGACCCCCTCGACCAGCACGGTGAGTGTGACGACCCCACCGATGTAGTCCCGCCCGTCGCGCAGCACCTGAAGCCCGAACTCCTCCAGCGGGGCGAGTACGGCGTCCCGGTCGGCGCCCGCCAGGTCCTCCATCGTGTCCTCCACATCGGCTTCCAGGACGCCGAGTTCGAGGAGGTGGCCGCGGAAGGCGTAGGCGTGGCGGGCCTCGTCCATCAGCTGGGTGGCGTAGAAGTCCATCCCGGCGAGGTCGGGGGCGTTCGCCACCAGGTGGGAGATCGCGCGGGCCGCCTTCTCCTCGGCCATGGAGCGGAACGCCAGCTCCTGCATGACCGCCTGCCGCAGCGGCCCCTCGCGCAGCATGTGCTCCGGTACGGCCACGTCCGGGCTGCGGCCCATCGGGTGACCGCCCAGGGTGCCCTCGGGCACGGCCCGGAACCAGTAGCCGAGGTCACAGCCCTCCGGTGTCAGCTCGGCGTGCAGCGCGCCGTCGAGCAGGCTGGGGGCGCGGTGCCGGTCGGCCTCCGCGGGGACGCCGGCAGCAGGGGACGTACGGTCGATGGATGTGGTCATCTCTGCCTTTCTGATCACGATCGGTACGGGGCCGGGCAGCGGTACGGGGGGCATGGCACCGGTACGGGAGTCCGGGCACCTCATACCGCCCTGGTCAGCCGCATCAGCCGCCATACGGCGCGGGGTGTCACCCCGCGCTGGAAGGCGAGGTACTCGGGTTCGATCAGCTGGGGCCGCCACTTGAGCTTGAAGGACTCCTGCGAGGCCGCCGGATAGATCGCCTGCCCCTTGGTGGCGACCAGCTCCAGGCACCGCCGCAGCGCCTTGCTGCTCGCGGCGGCGAAGTCGCAGACGTCCGCACGCAGTTGGACGAACGGCGTGAACCCCAGATGGAGCCAGCCGCACTCCTCGTCCTGGAACCGGCGCAGGGCCGTCGCGAAGATCAGCTCCACGGTCCCGGGCGGGGCCTCGGGCCGCCGCCGCGTCAGGTCGTACAGCCAGCCCGAACGCTCCCCGAACACGGGCGAGTACGACACGTAGGCGACGGTCCGTCCGGCGTGCCGGGCGGTGAACAGCCGCCGGTACGGGGCACCGGGGCCGCCGCGCTCGCCGATGAGGAAGTCCAGCTCCTTCACATGGCGGCCCTTGTCGCGCAGCCAGGCCTGGTCCACGTCGTCCAGGGCCGCCGTGACGAGCGGGCTGTCCCGCTCCGCGGGCGGCACCTCGGAGACGGTCACGCCCTCCCGGCGGGCCCGGTTGACCATGTTGCGGACCTTGACCATGCGCTGCCCGCCGAGGCCGTAGCCGTCCAGGTGGATGCTGAAGGAGGCGCCGAACTGGTTGACCGTGAATCCGTGCCCGGCGTGCAGTTCGGCCGCGGCGCGCGGCAGCTGCACGGCGGTGACCCGGCGGCCCTCGTCCTCGGCCCGCGCCAGCAGCGCGCCCAGCAGCCGCTCCCGGTCGGCGGCCGCGCACACCGGCCCGCCCAGCTCGAACAGGTGCCGCCGGCCGCCGTCCCGGTAGGGGACGAAGCCGTCGACGCCGTCCGCGCGGAAGCGGTGGTTGCCCGCGTTCAGGGCGAGGAAGGCGCTGCTGTGCCCGGCGTGGCGGCGCAGCAGCAGGTACGCCTGGTCGTCGGTGAGGGCCGGGGCGGCCTCGCGGACGCCGCTCATCGGGCCGCCGCCCGGTACCAGGGCACGGTCGCGAAGTCCCGCAGCGCGGACTGGACCGCGGGATGCGGGCGGGGTTCGAAGGACACCGTGAAAGGCTTGACGAAGTTGCCGAACAGGGCGCGGTCGCCGAACAGGTGGATGGGCAGCACCAGCAGCGCCCACTCCCAGCCGCTCACCAGCACCCACGCGCCGAGCACGGCCCCCTGCACGGTCAGGCTGTGCATGGTGTTGTACAGCACGTAGTAGACGCGGGAGATGCGCCGGTCGGGGCTGCGGTGGTAGGCGAGGGCGCCGGGCAGGTAGCCGATGACGTCGACGTACAGAAAGAGCAGGGCGGCGACCCACCAGCGCACTTCGTGCAGATGCGCCAGGAAGAACCCGGCGGCCACGAGCAGCCCGGCCAGGTACTCCAGGCGCAGCAGCCGGTAGGTGGTCGGCGTCTGGCACAGGTTCTCTCCGTCCACGCCGGTCACCGTCCGCCGACCGGCCGGACCGCGGTCACCAGGATCATGCTCCCCGTCTCCAGGCCGGGGTGGGCGGCGAGGTGGGGAGCGAAGCGGGCCACGGCGTACGGCAGTCCGAGCAGGTCGGCCACCTGCGCCTGCCAGCCGCGCGCGCCCCACCACTTCTCGGCGTCGGCCAGGTGCCACACCCACGGCGTGCCGGAGCCGGCCAGGGCCTGGAGCCAGGGCCGCACGAACGGCGAGTCGGCGGCGTCGGCGTTCAGGCACTCCGCGCCGAGGGTGCTGCCGGGCGCGGACAGCTCGGACACAACGGTGACGAGCCGGTCCACGGCCTCGGGCGGCAGATAGAACAGCAGCCCCTCGCACAGCCAGGCGGTGGGCCGCCCGGGGTCGAACCCGGCGGCGCGCAGGGCGGCGCCCCAGTCGGCGAGCAGATCGGCGGTGACGGGCGTGCGCCGCGCGGCGGTGGGGGCGCGGCCCTGCAGCACCTGCTCCTTGAAGGCGTGCACGGCCGGCAGGTCGACCTCGAAGACATGGACGCCGTCGGGCCACTTCAGCCGGTACGCGCGGGTGTCGAGTCCGGCGCCGAGCAGCACGACCTGGCGGACACCGCCGGAGTGGGCCGCGTCGAGAAGGTGGTCGTCGAAGAAGCGGGTGCGTACGGCGAGCCAGTCGGGCAGCACCTGCTGGAGCAGGCCACTGCCCGGCGGGGCCCCGGCCGTGCGGGCACGGGCCAGGAACTCGGCCGCCAGCGGATCGTGCGACAGCGCGTCGGCCCGCGCGGATTCCTGCGCCCGCATACGGACGGTCCACAGCGCGGTGGCGGAGACACCGTCCAGGTCGGCGGGGGTGTCGTCGTACGGCAGGGACATGGGCATGTCTGGGGTCCTTCGGCAATGTGGGCAGTGGCGAATGGTGGATGGCGGGAAGGGGAGATGGAGACACGGCGTCGTAGGGAGACGCGGTGTCGTTCGCTGGTCAGCGCGGTGGGCGGCGTCGGTCGAGGAGCAGGGCCGCGGCGCCCAGCGCCATCAGTGCGGGCGACGGCTTCCAGGGGCGCTGGCCGCCCATCGCGGCCGGCGTGTACGGCTCCTGGACCTGTAGGGCGAAACGGCGGTTCGCGGCGTCGGCGAGCAGCCCGCGCCACTGCTCGGGTCCCGTCGTCACGGCCGCCAGCAGGTCCATCGTGTTGCGGGCGGCCTGGTCGAGGGAGAAGTACTCGCGCAGCAGGGCGACGATGATGCCGCGGGCCTCCGCCTTGAAGACCTCCGCGAGGGCGATGTCCGGCGCGAGACACCGCACCGAACCCTCCAGGTTCGCGAAGGACTTGCCGAGCAGGGAGATCGACGGCGCGGAGCCGATGCCGCGCCGGGTCGCCTTCTCCAGGACGGTGGTCAGCGACACCCCGAAGTTGATGTCCTCCAAAGAGGCCGTGGCGACCTTGGGCACGAGTGCGGCCATGTCGGAAGCGAACGCGGGCAGATTGGACCAGGCCGTGACCCGGCCCATGTCGGCCCACGCCCAGGCCAGGCCATGGCCGTCGTTCTGCGCGATGGACATCAGCAGGGGCAGCAGGCGCAGGCTGGTGCGGCGGTCGAGCCGGCCGACCATGCCCCAGTCGATGAGGGTGGCGGGGCCGCCGGGCAGCGCGAAGACGTTGCCGGCGTGCGGGTCGGCGTGGAACATCCGGTCGACGAAGTAGCCCCGGTACATGAACCGCAGCAGATCCTTGCCGATCTCCGTGCGCTCGCGGTCGCTGAACGCGCGGCGGTCGAGGTGGCGTACCGAGGCTCCGGGCGCCAGCGACTGCACCAGCACCTTGGGGGTGGCATGCACCACCCGGGGCACGTCCAGGGTCGGGTAGCGGCGGATGTGCTCACGGGCCTCGTCCATGTTGCGGGCCTCGCCGGTGAAGTCCAGCTCGGGCTCCATGGCGTCGAAGATCGAGTCGAGCATCGCCTCGACGTCGATGACCTCGTTGAAGCGGGGTGCGGTGCGGGCGACGATCCGGGACGCCTTGCGCATCAGCGCCATGTCGGCGCGGACGGTGTCGCGGATGCCGGGACGCTGCACCTTCACGACCGCGGGCCGCCCGCCCGGGAGTTGAACCCGGTAGACCTGGGCGAGGGAGGCGGCGCCGAGCGGGCCGGTGGTGTCGATGTCGTCGAAGCACAGCTTCCAGTCCGGGCCGAGTTCCTGCGCCAGCACCGGCTCGAAGACGGAGAACGGCTGGACGTCGACCTGGTCGTGCAGATTCTGCAGCTCGGCGATCATCACCGGCGGCACCATGTCGGGCCGGGTGGACAGGATCTGCCCGAGCTTCACGTAGAACGGCCCGAGACTCTCCAGCGCCTTCCGCACGGCTCTCGCCCGCCGGGCCCCGTCCCCGGCGGAGGGCGTCGCCGAGGGCGGGGCGGCCGGATCCCGCCCGGCCCGCCGGCGGACCCGCGCCACCTGCCCGACCTCGTCCGCGACGAGGCTCCCCAGCACCTTGACCACCAGCCGCAGCCGGTTCCCGAGCGGCGCACTCATGTACCACGACCTCCTGATGTCCGACGTCGTATCGGTCCCACATGGACCACGGCCCACCGCCCGCCCGAGCGACACCCACGGGCCGGACGCAACACCGCCCGACGAGCGCCACGACACTCACCCCGTCGCGGCGCTCGCCCCCTCGGCGCATCCGACCCTTCGCAGCGCCCGGCCCGTCGCAGCGTCCGGCTCGTCGCAGCGTCCGGCCCGTCGCAGCGCCGAGTTGTCGCGGTGGCCGATCTTTCGCAGCGTCCGGCCTGTCGAGGTGGCTGGCCCCTTGTGGCGTTCGGCCTGTCGTAGCGCCGATCTTTCGCGGCGGCCGGCCTGTCGAGGTGGCTGGCCTCTTGTGGCGTTCGGCCTGTCGTAGCGCCGATCTTTCGCGGCGGCCGGCCTGTCGAGGTGGCTGGCCTCTTGTGGCGTTCGGCCTGTCGTAGCGCCGATCTTTCGCGGCGGCCGGCCTGTCGAGGTGGCTGGCCTCTTGTGGCGTTCGGCCTGTCGTAGCGCCGATCTTTCGCGGCGGCCGGCCTGTCGAGGTGGCTGGCCCCTTGCGGCGTCCGGCCCGTCACAGCGTCCGGCCCCTCGCAGTGCCGCGCTCTCGCGGTGCCCTTGCGGCGCCCGACCTCTCGCAGCGCCGCAAGGGCACCGCGCGATGTACGGCGCGGCTACGTCGCCTTGCGTGCCGTGGACGTGCGGCCGCCGCCGGTGGCGGCGCCGGTGAGTTGCTGAACGTTCTCCAGCACCTGCACGAGGTTGCCGACCAGCTCGGTGAGCTGGGCGATCTGCCGGGGCAGTTCGGCCAGGCCCTGGGCCATGTCCGCCGCCCCCGACACGGCTGAGGCGGCACCGCCGGCCACCTGCCCGAGCGCCCCGAGTGGACCACCCCCGGCGAGGGCGGCCAGCGGATTCGCGGCGCCCGCGGCGCCGGTGAGCGCGGCCAGCGGATTGGCGGCCCCGGCCGCTCCGGTCACCGCCGCGAGCGGGTTGCCCGCGGCGCCGGTCAGTGCGGCCAGTGGGTTGCCGGCACCGCCCGGCACGGCGGCGTTCGCGGCGCCCGCGAGGGCGGCCACCGGGTTGGCGACCCCGCCCAGGGCGGACAGCGCGCTCACCGTGCGCAGCACGTCACCGGGCAGCCCGGTCAGCGCCTGCACGGACTGCGCCGGGGTGAGCCATTCCAGGCCGTCCCGGTCGTCGCTCTTCCGGTCGAGAATTTCGTCGAAGGCCTTCTTCGTGCTGTCGGCGATGTCGCCGATGAAATCCTTGATGGTGTCCTGGGTGTTGTTCTTTCCCACGCTCACTGCCTTTCATCTCGCCGGTCCGCCGACATTCGGGAACCGTCCTCGCGGAATTTATGGAAGTGCCGGAAAAGGAAAACCACGGAACGTGCTAGGCCGCCGCCCCGTCCAGCGCACGCGCGCACATCAGCCGCAACCGCGCCCGCCCCCGGGTAAACGCACCCTCGGCCGCCTTGACCGAAATCTGATGCATACGCGCGAATTCCAGGGTGGAGATGCCCTGGACCCGGGCGAGCACCACCTGCCGCTCCCGGCCGCGCAGCAGGTCAACCTGCCCGAGGAGCCAGCGCCCGAAGTCCTGGTCGCACACGCCCTCGTCGGGCAGCTCGGGCACCCCCACCTGCACGGCCCGGCGCAGCAGCCGGTGGCGCCGCTCCTGCTCGCGGTAGTGATCGGCACACAGCCGCAGCGCGACCGAGGTGAGAAACGGCCCGATCCGCTCGCGGTCCAGGCTGCCGTGCGCGGCGGCCCGCAGCATGGCCTCATGGACACAGTCCTCGGCGTCCTGCGCGTTCGGCAGCCGGCGCCGGACCAGCCGCAGGAGCCTTTCCCGGTGCCCGGCGATCTCGGTCCAGGAAAATTCCCGGCCCACATCCTTGGATACCGGAATCTCGGTTGAGCCGTGAAGTTCTCCGGAGTAATTCAAGAAATCCCCCTCCGCCCGTCACCCGACAACTGTCCGCCCGGGGCCGGAGACAAACGGTCGCAATGGACGTCCACTCATCCGCATGAAACCGACCAAAAGCCCCGGCGCAGGCTTCCGTTTCGTGCTACAAATCGAGGGCGGAACCACCCGACGGCCCATTTTCTCAACGGGTTGGCCGACCGCTTATTACAGCGGAAACGTGCCGCCGTCACACAGAAACGTGCCATCACTGGGGAAAGCCTCACCACGGCGGTGCGGGGCGGGCTGATGGGGGGCGAGGACCGCGCGACGTCAGGACGCGTCGTGGAAGGCCAGGAAGGCGTCACCGAGGGTGGAGGCGGGGGAGAGGTCCAGCGCCTCGTCGGGCAGCCTGACGCCGAACTCCTCCTCCACGGCCACGACGAGTTCCAGCATGGCCGGCGAGTCCATGCCGAGGCTCTCGAAGGTCGCGTCGGCGGTCAGCCGACTCGGACTCACCGGCACTTCGAGGTGGTGGGCGATCAGCGCGACCAGCGGCTCGGGCAACCCGGTCCGTCCTGTGGCCTGGGGCATACGGAGTGCTCCTGTTCGTTCTCCGAGCCGTTCTTCCTGCCGTTCCTGACAAGAAGAACGCGCGACACGGACGACCGGCCACTGCTCGATCGGGTGGTCCACGAGAGCCGGAAAAGGCCGGTCAGTGGCGGCGGGCGGAAACGGTGGCGCGACCGGTCCCGCGCATGGCGTACACTGGTGTCACACCGACGCGGGGTGGAGCAGCTCGGTAGCTCGCTGGGCTCATAACCCAGAGGTCGCAGGTTCAAATCCTGTCCCCGCTACTGAAGGCCCGGGGCCGGAATCCAGATCATGGATTCCGGCCCCGAGTCGTTTCTACCCGGCCTCATCCGGTCGGCCCTTCCGACTGGTCCCGCACACCCACTCCGGGAACCCTGGACAGGTGCGGTGACCTGCGTGGTAGGAGACGACAGTGCGGCCTGCGGAGCCAGAAGGAGAGCGACCGCACGCCGGCCCCGGCGGCCGCGCCCCCGAGGACCCGAGCCGCGACACCGCCCCCGCCCACCCCAGCGACTCTCCCGCCTCCGGCCCTGACCGCTCAGGCGAATCTCCCGCCCCTGACGGCCGCGTCCCCGAGGAACCGAGCCGGGATACCGCCCCTGCCTCCGGCCGCTCCGGCGACTCTCCCGCCTCCGGCCCCGCCCGCCCCGGCGATTCCCGCGCCTCCGGCCGCCCCGGCGACTCTCCCGCCTCCGGCCGCCCCGGCGACTCTCCCGCCCCCGCCCGCCCCGGCGACTCCCCCACCCCCGCCCCCGCCCGCCCCGGCGACTCCCCCACCCCACCCGCCCCAGCAACCCCCCCACCCTCGCCCGCCCCGCACCCCCCGTACCGCCCCCCGAGGAACGGCCCATCTCCTACGCCCGCACCATCGTCCGCGCCCTCCCCGTCCTGCTTCTCCTCATCGGTGGCTGCTACGACTACTTCACCCCGCGCGGCTTCACCGCCGCTCCCTTCCTCACGGCCGCCCCGCTGATCGCCGCCCCGCTTCTCTCCCGCCGCGCCACCCTCCTCACCGGCGTCGCCGCCGTCGCCGTGGTGCTCGCGCTGCACATCCGGTACGGCACCCTGCCGCACGTCGACGCGTTCACCGAGACGCTCACCGTGGCCACGGTCGCCGCCCTCGCCGTGCTGATCAACGTGCTCGTCCGGCGCAGTCACGCCCGCCTCGACTCCGCCTGGGAGATCGCCGAGGCCGCCCAGCTGGCGGTGCTGCCGGAGCCGATGGAGCTGATCGGCGGGTTCGAGATCGCCGCGCGCTACGAGGCCGCGCAGGCGGACGCCTTCATCGGCGGCGATCTGTACGCGGTGCAGGACAGCCCGTACGGCGTACGGCTCGTGGTCGGGGACGTGCGCGGCAAGGGCATGGGGGCGGTGGCGGCGGTCGCGGTGGTCATCGGGGCGTTCCGCGAGGCCGCCGAGCACGAGACGACGCTGGAGGCGGTGGCGCAGCGGCTGGAGCGGGCGCTGACGCGCGAGGGCACCCGGCGCGACAGGATCGACGCCTTCGAGGGGTTCACCACCGCCGTACTCGCCGAGCTCCCGCACGACGACGGCGTCGTACGGATCCTCAACCGCGGCCATCCACCACCCCTGATGCTGTACGCGGACGGCACCGTGAGTCCGCTGCCCGCCCGGGACCCGGCGCTGCCGCTCGGCATGGGCGAACTGGGCGCCTGGCCGGACCGCGCGGAGGAGTCCCGCTTCCCGGGCGGGGCGACCCTGCTGCTGTACACCGACGGCCTGTCCGAGGCCCGTGACACGCGGGGCGCCTTCTACGACCCGGCGGTCCGGCTGGCCGGCCGGACCTTCGGCGGACCCGGCGAACTGCTGTGCGTGGTGGCCGAAGAAGTACGCAGGCACAGCGGCGGCGGCGCCACCGACGACATGGCTCTGCTCGCCGTCCGCCGACCGTCACCGGGGGTGAGCGAACGAACGCCCTCCGCATAACAACTGACATACAGTCAGATTCGGTTACGGTCCTGAACGGCGGTCAACTCGCCCGATTTTCGCCGTTCATGGCCTGTACGTCCTGGCAGAAAACGTTAATGATCAAGTGGAACAGCTTGGAAATCAGGCCCCGGTTCTATTAACGTCCGATAACGCAGCGCGGTCGTCCCAGCCGTCACAAGAGGCGGCTCCGTGCGCACGCGCCGAATCCCGCGCGAGGCCCTCACCGGCCACACAAGGGAACCGGGGAACCACCACCTTGGGGTGAATCGGGCGTAAGCCGCCGTACCAGTACGGCTTGTTTACGCGCGTAGGAGACCTTCCTGCTCCGAACCCGTCAGCTAACCCGGTAGGCGAGAAGGAAGGAAAGGAGTACGCCTACGTGGCGTCCAACCGGCCTGCCCCACAAGCCCCGTTCGTGCCGGACCAGCGCTCCGCCGACCGCACCGAGACGTTCGTCTACGGCGCACAGCGCACCGACGAGGGCCCGTGGGAGGAGTGGAACCCCACCGCGGAGACCATCCGTCCCGTACGCGGCCGGCATCGCGTCACCAAGCAGCGCGGCGGCGGACTCGCCCGCAGCTCCACGGTTCTCGGCGTCGGCGTCATAGCCGCGGTCGGCGCGGGCGGCATGGCCAGCGCGAACACCGGCAAGCCGCCGGTGTCGATCTCCATGCCCGACCTGCCCTCCGTCGGCGCGCTGATATCCGACGACGACTCCGGCTCCGCCGACACCAAGACCGCGACCGCCCCGCTCAGCAGCCTCGGCACGACCGCCGAGGACACCGCGGAGGGCACCACCGACGCCGGTGAGGCACTGCGCGCCCGCATCATCGCGCAGGCCGAGCAGCAGCAGGAGCAGGTCGAGACCAAGGCCGCCGCCGAGGCCGCGGCCGCCGCCGAGAAGGCCGCCGCCGAAGCCGCCGCCAAGGCGGAGAAGGAGGCCAAGGAGAAGGCCGCCGCCGCCAAGGCGAAGGCCGAGCAGGAGGCCCGCGAGAAGGCCGAGGCCGAGCGGCTCGCCGCACTGGCCAAGCAGTTCGCGCTGCCGACCTCCTCGTACACCATCACCTCCACCTTCGGCCAGGCCGGCGCCCTGTGGTCGTCCGGCTACCACACGGGCCTCGACTTCGCCGCGCCGAGCGGCACGCCCATCAAGGCCGTCCACAGCGGCACCATCACCGAGGCGGGCTGGAACGGGTCGTACGGCTACAAGACCGTGCTCACCCTCGACGACGGCACCGAGATCTGGTACGCCCACCAGTCCTCGATCGGCGTCAGCGTCGGCCAGAAGGTCGCCACCGGCGATGTGATCGGCCGCGTGGGCGCGACCGGCAACGTGACCGGGGCCCACCTGCACCTGGAGGTGCACACCGGCGGGTCCGGCGGGATCGACCCGCTGGCCTGGCTGCGGAGCAAGGGCCTCAACCCCTGAGACACGCTTCTCACGAACCCCGGCGGTCCTGACGGCAACCCCCCGACGTCAGGGCTGCCGGTTTCGGCTGTCCGAGGTTCTTCGCGCGTCCTACGAGCGGTACGGGTTGTACGCCGGGTAGGGCGCCGTCGGCCCCTGCATCGGTGCCCAGCCGTACACCGGCGGCATCATCACCGGCACCGGCGGCGCGGTCACCCGTGCCGCGTACTCCAGCGCGGGGCGGGCGATCTCGCGGCGGCTCCACAGCTCCTGGAGCAGCTCGCGTTCCCGTACGACGAAGTCCGCCCGGGCGCGGCCCCGGCGGCCCCGAGCCCGAAGGAAGGCCAGCGACGTGGCGTACGCCTCGTACTGCGCGACCGCCCGGGCGGCCGGCTTTCCGAGGTGGTGGCCGGCGTACTCGCGGGCCAGGCGGCGGGCCCGCATCGAGCCGAGGGTGAAGGGTTCGGCGGGCGCGAGCCAGCCGGCGACGACGTAGGCCGGGAGTTCCTCGCGGACGGTCCGCAGCTCCCGCTGCCGCGTCCAGATCACCAGCCAGGTGAGCAGCCCGAACGCGGGGACCATGAAGCCGCCGTACACCGCGAAGAAGCCGTAGCCGCCGAAGGTCGCCGAGCCGTTCCAGAAGGCGTGCATGCCCATCGCGAGCAGCAGCCCGGCCGGTGGCAGCAGCACGCGGCGCAGCCGCTGGCGCTCCCCGGCGAGCGCGGCGATGCCGAAGCCGATGCCGGTGAGCACGGTGAACAGGGGGTGCGCGAACGGCGACATGATGACCCGCACGAAGAAGGTCGCCGCGGTCACGGAGGCGATCCCGCTGTGGCCGGCCAGCTGGTCGGTGCCGAAGGCGGTGCCGAGGTAGAGGATGTTCTCGGTGAAGGCGAAGCCGGTGGCGGTGACGCCGGCTATGACGACGCCGTCGAGGATTCCGGTGAAGTCGCGGCGCCGGAAGAGGAAGAGCAGCAGGATCGCGGCCGCTTTCGCGGACTCCTCGACGATCGGGGCTATGACCGTGGCGCCCCAGGTGTCCGCGCTGGTCGGGTCGGCGGTCGCGGTGGCTATCCATCGGGTCGCGAAGCTGTTCGCGACGATCGCTATCAGCGCGGCCGCGCAGGCACCCCAGGCGAAGGCGAACAGCAGATTCCGCCAGGGGCCGGGCTCGACCCGGTCCAGCCAGCGGAAGGCGGCTATGAGCAGCGGTACGGGCAGGATCGCGAGGCCGAGACCGACCAGGAAGCCCTCGGTGCCGGTCTGTTCCCGGACCAGGGCGAGGATCACCAGCCCGGACAGCGCGAGCAACGTGATCAGCGCGCCGTACCGCACCCACCGCTTCTGCCACCAGTGCGCGTGCCGCAGGGTGCCGCCGGTGGGCATGCCGGGGTTCGTCGGGTACGGGGGACTGGTCGCCACGGCATTGACCCTAACGAGGGGAGGTGCGAACGAGGGAAGGTTTTACTGCTGCTGACCTGCGCGCCGGTCGTCGTGCGGTACGCGGCGGAAGAGCAGGTCGTTCACCACATGACCCTTGTCCAGCCCCTGCCCCTCGAAACGGGTGCGCGGGCGGAAGTGGGGGCGCGGCGCGAAACCACCGTCGGGCCGGGTGTTCTCGAAGGCGGGGTGCGCGGTGAGCACCTCCAGCATCTGCTCGGCGTACGGCTCCCAGTCGGTCGCGCAGTGCAGGATCGCGCCCGGCTTCAGGCGGCTCGCGGCGAGGGTGAGGAAGTCCGGCTGGATCAGGCGGCGCTTGTGGTGCCGCTTCTTGGGCCAGGGGTCGGGGAAGAAGACGCGCAGCCCGGCCAGGGAGTCGGGGGTGAGCATCTCGCGCAGCAGGATGATGGCGTCCCCGTTGGCCACGCGGACGTTGCTCAGGCCGCTCTGGTCGGCGAGGTTGAGCAGATTGCCCTGGCCGGGGGTGTGTACGTCCACGGCGAGGATGTTGGTGTCCGGGTCGGCGGCGGCCATCTGGGCGGTGGCCTCGCCCATGCCGAAGCCGATCTCCAGCACGACAGGGTTGTCGTTGCCGAACAGCTCGGCGAGGTCGAGGACCCGTCGCCCGTCGATGTCCAGCCCCCACTTGGGCCACAGCCGCTGCAACGCGTCCGCCTGCCCCGCGGTCACCCGGCTCCGCCGTGGCTGGAAACTCCGGATCCGCCGCTCGAAGTGCGAACCGGCGGGGTCCGCCTTGGGACCGTCCGGAAAGCGCGGCTCACCCTTGGCCCGCGTGTGGCGGATACCGCCGTCAGGGGTGGGGTGGGGGGCTTCGGGGGTGTTCAGGGAGTCAGACACAGTGGATTCGATTTTACGGCGTTCCCATCCGGACGGATCCGGGCACGGCCACCGAGGACGGGTGTGTGGGGGCTGCGGGTGAGCGTGCGCAGGCTGGGGGCGGGTGTGTGGGGGCTGCGGGCGGGCGTGCGGGGGATTCGGGTGCGGCCGCCGAGGATTGGCCTGCGGGGTCTGCGGGCGGGCGTGTGGGATCTGCGGGCGCGCGTGTGGGGTCTGCGGGTGAGCGTGCGCAGGCTGGGGGCGGGTGTGTGGGGGCTGCGGGCGGGCGTGCGGGGGATTCGGGTGCGGCCGCCGAGGATTGGCCTGCGGGGTCTGCGGACGGGCGTGTGGGATCTGTGGGCGCGCGTGTGGGGTCTGCGGGCGAGCGGGCAGCGGCTGCGGGCGCGCCTGCGGGGGCCGCGTGCGAGCAGGCGGGGGCTGTGGACGGGCCGGCGGAGGCTGCGTGCGAGCAGGCGGGAGCAGTGGACGGGGATGCGGCGGCTCTTGTACGAGGCTCATGCCCGGCCCAGGGCGGTCAGCGCGCGTCGGGCCACCTCCCGGCCGATCGGCAGGGAGGCCGTCGCCGCGGGGGACGGGGCGTTCAGGACGTGCACGGCCCGCGCGCCCTCGTGGATCAGGAAGTCGTCCACCAGCGTGCCGTCCCGGAGCACGGCCTGGGCCCGGACCCCGGCCGCCGTCGGCACCAGGTCCTCCTCCGTCACCGCCGGCAGCAGCCGCCGTACCGCCACCGTGAAGGCGGCCTTCGACACCGACCGCCACAGCTCCCCGCCGCCGTACCGCCAGTGCCGGCCCGCTATCCGCCACGCTCCGGGCCAGGCCAGCGTCCGGGCCAGCTCGCGGGGCCGGACCACGCCCCAGCCGTAGCCCTCGCGGGCGAGCGCCGGTACGGCGTTGGGGCCGACGTGCACGCCGCCGTCGATGCCGCGCGTGAGGTGCACGCCGAGGAACGGGAACGCCGGGTCGGGGACCGGATAGACCAGGCCACGCACCAGCTCGGGCCGCGCCAGCTCGTAGTACTCCCCCCGGAAGGGGATGATCCGCATGCCGGGATCGTCCCCGGTCAGCCGGGCGACCTCGTCGCAGTACAGCCCGGCGCAGTTCACCAGCACCCGCCCGCGCACCACGGCCCCGTCCGCCGTCCGCACGGCGACCCCCAGCTCCGGGCGCCGGTCGATGCGCAGCACCTCCGCGCCGTACCGGATCTCGGCGCCGGACGCCTCGGCCAGCTGTCGCGCGACCGCGACGAAGTCGCACACGCCGGTCGTCCCGACGTGTATCGCCGCGAGGCCCCGCACCTCCGGCTCGTACTCCGTGATCTGCGCGGCGACCAGCTCCCGTACCGGAATGCCGTTCTCCCGGCCGCGCTGCACGAGCGCGTGCAGCCGGGGCAGCTCCGAGCGCTCGGTGGCGACGATCAGCTTGCCGGTGACGGCGTGCGCGATGTCGTACTCCGCGCAGAACTTCACCATCTCGGCCGCGCCCCGCACCGCGTAGCGCGCCTTGAGCGAGCCGGGGCGGTAGTAGATCCCGCTGTGGATGACGCCGCTGTTGCGCCCCGTCTGGTGCCGGGCCGGCCCGGCCTCCTTCTCCAGCACGGTCACCCGCGTCCCCGGCGCGGCACGCGTGATCGCATACGCCGCCGACAGCCCGACGATCCCGCCGCCGATCACCAGCACGTCACAGTCGTAGCCGATCGCCCGCACCCGCACACCACCTCCCGCTTTCGATAGTGCACTGCGCCACTGACAACGAGCTCAAACCCGCACGCCCGTATGGGGCCGCAGGCCTCCACAGGGGCGCGGGGCCGCATCTATATGCGGCCCCGCCACGCGGGCGCGATCAACCACGAACCACCCGCAGCCCCAAGACCACAGCCCTGTGGAAACCGGCTCCACCCAGCGGAGCCCTACGCGGGAGCCATCAGCAACGGCCGAGCCCGCTCCCGCAACTCCACCACCCGCGGCTCGTCCCCGTACGGCTCCAGCCGATGCAGCAGATCCTTCACATACTCCGTGGTCCGCGCGGACGATATCCGCCCCGCGACCTCCACCGCCCGCACCCCCTGCTCGCACGCCGCATCGAGGTTCCCGGACTCCAGTTCGGCAACGGCGGACACGACAAGCCGCAGCCCGTGCGAGCGGACGAACTCCTCCGTCGGCTTCGACAGCGCCTGCTCGGTGAACCGCCGCACCTGCCGCGGCGCCTTCAGATCCCGGTAGCACTCGGCGGCGTCGGCGGCGAAACGGTCGTAGGAGTAGAAACCGAGCCAGGACGGGTCGTTGTCCCCGTCGCGGGACCGCTCCAGCCAGCCCTCCGCCGCCTTCAGGGCCGCTCCCGCGGCCTGGGCGTCACCCGCGCGCGCGTGTGCGCGTGCCTCGACGAGGCGGAAGAAGCTCATGGTGCGTGCGGTGGCAAGCCCCCGATTGCGCTCCAGCGCGGCCTGGGCGAGGTCGACGCCCTCGTCGCCGAAACCGCGGTAGGTCGCCTGGAGCGACATCGACGCCAGCACGTACCCCCCAAGGGGTACGTCGGCCGCCGCCCGAGCCAGCCGCAGCGCCTGGATGTAGTACCGCTGGGCGGCCTCCTGCTGCCCGGTGTCGAAGGCCATCCACCCGGCAAGGCGCGTCAGTTCGGCACTCGCCCCGAACAGTGCCCGCCCCACCTCGTCGGAGTACGAGCCGAGCAGCAGCGGCGCCGCCTCCACCCGCAGGCACTCCGGCACCATCGACGAACGCCAGTCGCCGCCGCCGTACTTGGAGTCCCAGCGCCTGGCGTCCTCGGCGGCCTCCCGCAGCTTCTGCACATCGCTGTGGCCGACTTTGATCGGTGCGCCGGAACCTTCCGCCGGGTTCGCCTCGCGCGCCACCGAGCTGTCGGCCGGGGTTATCAGCCACCGTGAGGCGGGCGTTGCGTATGCGCTCACTGCGAACGACCCGGCGAGCGACTGCCAGATGCCGCCGGAGCCGGCCCGGCGGCCGGCGAGGTCGAGGCGGTACAGCTCCGTCGCCGACCGCACCGCCTGCCCGACGTCCCGGGGGAAGGCGAGGCCGACCTCCGGCGCGGGGTCCGCGTCCGCCAGGCCGATCTCGTGCAGCGGCACCGGCCGGCCCAGCTTCTGGCCGATCGCGGCCGCGATGAGGTGCGGCGCGGCACCTTGCGGCACCATGCCCTTCGACACCCAGCGCGCCACCGACGTCTTGTCGTAGCGAAGCGTCAACCCGCGTTGGGCGCCAAGGTCGTTGACGCGCCGCGCGAGTCCCGCGTTGCTGATTCCCGCGAGGGCGAGAACGGCGCCGAGCTTTTCGTTCGGCCCGCGTTGCTCCCTGGACATGCGCCACCCCTCGACACAGACGGCTGCCGCGCTGGCATAACCACGCGGCATTCGTAAACCCAGCGTAGTTCGCCGGATCCCAAGCGTTAAGGGGCATTGTTCCGGATGGCGGGATTGTGGTCCGTACGGAAGTACGGTCCCGGTACGCACAGTTGTGGCGTGCTCCCGGTGTGTGGCCGTGCGCCCGTCCGTGCGCTCTTCTCCGGCCATCCCGGGAGCGATTCCATGGCTCTGCGTGGGTCGGCCCGCTGTACTGGACCAGTGGGCTGGGGGATACCGCCGCCTCAATCCCCGCGGGCGGTGGACCGGTCCGGGAGGCGTGTCCCGTCTCCCGGACCGTGCGCACCCGAAGTGGTGCGCTGAGCCTGTACGGAGCGTGCACGAAGCGTATGCACGTGCACTTGCCCGGAATCGATTTGGCCGAAAATCGACCCCGCCCCCTGTGGGTGATTACCGCGCCCACCACGGAGTTTGAGGGCGCGTTGGGGGTTTTCGGGGGGCGTATCAGGGGCGCATTCGCGTCGCAGTCGTCTTGTGGCAAGACGCTGTTGGGGCGGCCCGCAGGGCGTCATGCGGCGGATTCCGGGGTATCTCCGGGGTGGTTCGGGGTTGCGCGAGGCGGTGCGCGGGGCGCATTCGAGGGATCACAAGCGGCACCGCCGCCGCTCTGCGGCGCGTTCTTCGTGGCAGCATGGTGAACCGGTTCGTACGGTGCACTGGTTGTCCACAGCCTGTGGAGGCGTCGATGCGGTGGTTGGTGGGTTGGAGCAGCACCGCCGCGGGAGCCGCCGAGATCGGCTCGGCGGGGGCGACCGGTTACGACGGCGAGACCCTGCACCCGGTCGGCTCCCAACTCCTGTGGGGCGACCCGGATCCGCTGTGGGCGGTCGGCGACTGGCGCCCCGACGAGGTTCGGCTCGTCACGGCCGACGCACAGACCCGGATCGCGGTCCTCGGCACCTGCGGCGCCACCGACGAGGAGCTGCGGCTCGGGCTGTTCACCGCGCGCGGAGGGGCACTTCGGCATCTGACGGCCTGGCCCGGCAGCTACACGGCGGTCGTCCAGGTCGGCCGGCGCATCACCGTCTGCGGCGATCTGGCGGGCGCCAGGCCGGTGTTCCACACCCCTTGGGCGGGCGGCACCGCCTACGCGACCGCCGCGCTGCCGCTGGCCGACCTCATCGAGGCCAACCTCGACTTCGGGCACCTCGCCGCGCTGCTGGCCGCCCCCGACGTCCCCGCCGCGCTGCACGACTCCACCCCGTACGACGGCGTACGTCGCATTCCGCCGGGGCATGCGCTCATCCTGCGCGCCGGGGCGCGCGAGGTCGCCGGGTACGAGCCGGTGGCCTCCCTCGCCGTCGCCGCACCGCCCGCCGACCCCGACCGCGCGGTCGACGCCGTCCGCGACGCCCTCGTCGAGGCCGTACGCACCCGCCTCGCCGCCCCCCGGCACGTCCCCGGCGCCGACATCGACCCCGGGCCCGTCCCCGGCATGGGCCCCGCCGAACGACGTGCCGCGCGCGGGATGCCGGTGCCCGGCATCGGAGCGGACCTCTCGGGCGGGCCCGCCTCCGGCACGCTGGCGCTGCTCGCGGCGGGCTTGCCGGGCATGCCGGGCACCGTGCTGGGACACGGCACGGGCGCGGGGGAGCGGCTGCTGGCCGTCACCTTCAACGATCTGGCGGTCGGCGGCCGGGAGGCCGAGCTGGAGCGGGCGGGGGCACTGGCCGCCAACCCGCGCTTCCACCACGTGGTGGTGGCGGGCGGCGAGGAGACCCTGCCGTACGCCGACCTCGACGGCCCCCTGACCGACGAACCCGGCCCCAGTCTGGTCACCTCCGTCCGGCACCGGGCCCGGCTCGCCTCCGGCAGCGCGGACCACCTCACCGGGTACGGTGCACGCCAGGTGCTGGACGCCCATCCGGCCCGCCTCGCCGACCTGCTGTTGGACCGGCAAAGACGCCACCTCGTCCGGCCGGTGGCCGCCCTCGCCAAGGCCGACGGGTCCGTCCTGGTCCCCGCGCGCGTGTACGCGGCGGCACGACGGCTGGCGCGCACGCCCTACGGGTCGGGCCTGGAGAGCCTCGCCGAGCGGCTGCTGCAGAAGCGCTTCGAGGAACCCGGGGGCGCGGTCGGCGCCTCGCTCGCAGCACTGACCTGGGCCAGACCCGGCCCGGCGGCGCGCTGGCTGACCGGAGAGGCACTGGCTGAAGTATCGATTCGCTTGCAGGGGGCCACACATCGCTCCGGCGCCGGGCTCGGACCAGGTCAGCGGCCGGGCGACTTCCGCGCGCGGGCGGCGCTCGCCCGCACGGCGGCGGACATCCGCGTCCTGGAGCAGGCCGCCGAGATCCGCTTCCAGCGCCTGCACGCGCCGTTCCTCGACAACCAGGTCGTCCGGGCCTGCCGCGCCCTGCCGGAGGCCCTGCGGGTCCAGCCCGGCGCCCGCGCGGCGATCCTGCGAACGGTCCTGCAAGGGGCGGGCATCACCGACCTCCCGCCCGGCTGGGGTGCCCCCTCCCACGCACCGGCGGCCGCCGCCGCGCGGGCCGGCCTCAGGGTGGCGGTCGACTCCCTGATGGCACTGTTCGACACGCCCCTGCTGGCGGAGGCGGGCCTGGTCGAGGCACGCGTCGTACGCAAGGCGCTGCGCGCGGCCACCCAGGGCGAACCGCTGCCCCTGGACGGCCTGGCGGACCTGGTCTCCCTGGAGCTGTGGCTACGACGTCTGCTGGCCCGGCGGGGCACCTGCTGGACCGGGACACCCGCACGCGCGCGTGCGGTGCCCGCGGGGATCACGCCGAGACGCGGGGCGCTGGCGTCCGGCGGATGACCGTCACGTACACGTGAACCGGGACTCCGCCCAGTCCGCCACGGCCACGTGGTCGAAGGGGCTGTGCGGTGCCACGACCAGGCGCACGGTCCGGTGCCCGGTGAGGTCCACGTGCACCGGTGTCGCCGCCTCCCCGCCCCTGACCGGGCCCGACTCCCAGAGCCGGGTGCCGTCGGCGTGGACGGAGAAGTGGACCTTGCCCAGGCCCAGCGTCGAGTCGTCGATCCCCACCAGGGCGTCGTACGACGTGCACGCGCGATTGAGGTCGACGGTGACGGACGAGCGGGCGTGGACACTGACCCCGCGCGCGTACGTCGTCCCGCCGATCGACAGGCCGTAGCGCTGCCAGACCCAGCTGCTGCCGCTCAGCCGCAGTTCGGGCTCGGTGCCGTCGCCCGTGACGTCGTAGGAGAGCTCGTTGAGCTGGTAGGAGACGGGCGGCGGGGGAGTCGGTGTCGGGGGCGGCGTGGGCGTTGGCGTGGGGGTCGGCGTCGGCCGGGGTGTCGGGGTCGGCTTCGGGGTGGGTGTGGAGGTTGGCGTCGGGGTCGGTGACGGGGTGGGCGTCGGGGTCGCGTTGGCCGCCGGGATGACGGGGGGCGCGGCCGGGGGCTCGGGGGTCGATTCCGAGGGAGTGGGGGCGGGGGGTTCCGGCTGGGCGGCCGGGGCCGATGCGGGGGGCTTGGCCGACGGCTTCTTCTCCTCGGCCGGCTCGTCGTTGCCGACCAGGGCGATGGCCACTACAGCGATCGCCGTGGCCGCCACGCCGGCCGCGATCCCGGCCTTCACCGGCGCGCCCAGGCCCTCCGACGCCGCCGCGCCGCCCCCGCCGCTCGCCCCACCGGACGAGCCACCTGCCGCCGAGGTGGCCCCACCGCCGGCCCCGCCGGACGAGCCACCCGCCGCCGCGCCGCTCGCCCCGCCGGACGAGCCACCCGCCGCCGCGCCGCTCGCCCCGCCGGACGAGCCACCCGCCGCCGCGCCACCCGCCGCCGAGGCGGCACCCGCCGCGCCCGCCGCCCCCGCTCCGGCACCGCCCGCGACGATCCCGGCCACCTTGGCGTACCCGGCGGCCCCGAACCAGCCGATGACCGCGACCGGCACGACCGCGGGGATGCTGCTCGCGAGGTCCTCGATCTGGCCGGCGGCCAGCCGGCACCTGGCGCACTCCTCCAGGTGCTTGCGCAGCCCCCGCTCGGCGCGCGTGCGCAGCCTGCGGCGGGCGTAGGTGCCGAGCTGGTCGGCGTAGCGGGCGCACTCCTCGTCGCTGGTGAGCGCGGCGCTGACATGGGCCTGGAGGTAGGCCTGCTTGAGGCCCTCCCGGGCCCGGCTGGCGAGTACGCGCGTGCCGTTGGCGTCGAGCCCGAAGAGCGTGGCGACCTCGCTCGGCGACTCGTCCTCGACCTCGGTGTGCCACAGCACGGCCTGCCAGCGCTCCGGCAGCGAGCGGAACGCCCGCATCGCCAGGGACTGCTCGGCCGCGTGCATGGCGCGTACGTCCGCGCCCAGGTCCAGGGTGTCGGTGTCGGACACCTCCGAGGCGCGGGCGGACTGGGCGGCGAACACCGCGAAGTCGTCGACCAGTTGCTCGCGTTTGGTGGAGTTCGACCAGTTCGCGGCCACGCGCCGGACGGTGGTGAGCAGATATGCCCGTACGGCGTGCTCGGGGCCGTGGCCGCCGCGTACCGCCTGCAGCACGCGGGCGAAGACCTCGGCGGTGAGGTCGTCGGCGGTGTGCGGGTCGCGGCAGCACGTGCGCGCGTACCGGCGTACGGCCTGCGCGTGGCGGCGGTACAGCTCCTCGTATGCCGTGTCGTCGCCCGCGCGCATCCGGCCGATCAACTCGGCGTCGGACGACGGCAGCTCGACCGGTGGCGGCAGGACGCTGTCCTCCCGCCGGTCGCGCTGTGCCGGCACCTGGGGCGCGGTCAGGCCGTTGGCCTCGCCGCCCTCGTCACCGAGTGACTCGTCCCGCCCGTCAACGCTCATCGCGGAAAGCCCCCGCCGCCTGCCCAACCAGTCCCGAACAGGGGCCAGGTTGCCATATTGGCTTTTGTTCAGGAGGTGGTCGTACCGACCATCCACCCGTCCGTGGGGGCCTGTCGTGAGCCAGTGCTAGTGCTCAGTTGTACGGATCAGGCGACAACAGGCCACCTAGGGACACCGGGTTGGGCAGGAGCGGGCAAGGCGTGGGCGGCGCGGCGCCCACGCCCACCGTCACGCCGGCCGCGACCGCAGGCCCTCCAGGAGGATGTCCAGCAGCCGTGCCGAGGCCGCCGCCTGCTGCGCCGCGTCCGGCAGCGAGGGTGCCGCCGTCGCGATCACCAGCAGGACGTCCGAGACCGACACGTCCGGCCGCAGTTCGCCCGCCGCGCGCGCCCGCTCCACGAGCTGGCCCACGACGTCGAGCAGCACCGCCGCACCGGCGTCGTCCCCGGCCGACGCGGGCGCCTGCGCCACCAGCCGCAGCTCACCGCCGCCCGGCTGCGTCCGCTGCTGCGGCACCCGCGCCTCGTCGGGCTCGCCGTCCTCGGCGACACCGACCCGCAGCACCTGCGGCGGCAGCAGCCGCCCGGCGCCGGACGCCACCGACGTGCGCAGGAAGCGCGACAGGGCCGACCACGGCTCGTCCTCCTGACCGAGCGCCGCCCGGGCCTGGTCGGTGAGCCGGGAGGTCTCCTCCTCGGCTATCCGCCGCACCAGGACGTCCTTGCTCGGGAAGCGCCGGTACACCGTGCCGACGCCGACCCGCGCGCGGCGTGCCACGTCCTCCATCGGCGCGCCGTACCCCAGCTCGCCGAAGACCTCGCGGGCGGCCCGCAGTACGTGTTCGAGGTTGCGCTGTGCGTCCACTCGCAGCGGCGCGGTCCGCGGGCCGTCCCCGCGTCCGTTGCCCGCCGCCGCGACCGCGCCACCAGGTGCGATGGCAGACGCGGAAGACCAACGAGAGTCCTGAATGTGCATACGAATTCCCCCGGTAATGACGTCTCCCCCCGGAGACACTCCCCGCCACTGCTAGCCGGAGCGCGGGGAACAGGCCCCTACCGCGAGCCGACCCGCCGGGCCCCCGGGCCCGCCCGTCGCGAACCCCGAGAACCGACGAGCGCATCCCCCTACACCCCGTCGACACACGAACATAGTTGAGAGACAGTCAATTCAGAAGGGGCAGGTTCCGCACGGAGCGCCCCCCGATCGGAGTACGGGTCGTATACGTCCCGATTGTGCCGCCCTACCTCACCCGGCCTACACCACCTGACCTGCGCGGCTCTCCTCCACCTGGTCGTTTCGGCCAACCATGGGCGCGCTCCCAGTCCGGTCACACAAATTGTCGGGGCTGTGGACAAACGCAAGCGCCGGGTGCGTCATGGGATGGTGAAGGAACGTGCGCGCATTCTCGTTGTCGGCGGCGGCTACGTCGGGATGTACACGGCCCTGTGCCTGCAGCGGAAGCTGAGGCGGGAACTCAGGCGGGGCCAGGTCGAGATCACGGTCGTCACACCCGACCCCTACATGACGTACCAGCCGTTCCTCCCCGAGGCGGCCGCCGGTTCCATCTCCCCGCGCCATGTCGTCGTACCGCTGCGCCGCGTCCTGCCCGACTGCCGGGTGATCGTCGGCGAGGTGCGCTCCGTTCAGCACGCCAAGCGCCTCGCGACCGTCACCACCCTCGCCACCGAGGAGGAGGGCACGGGCGCCGAGCAGCTCTCGTACGACGAACTGGTCCTCGCCCCCGGCACCATCGCGCGCACGCTGCCCGTCCCCGGTCTCGCCGACCACGGCATCGGCTTCAAGACCGTCGAGGAGGCCATCGGCCTGCGCAACCACGTCATCGAACAGATGGACATCGCCTCCTCCACCCGCGATCCCGCGATCCGCGACGCGGCCCTCACCTTCGTCTTCGTCGGCGGCGGCTACGCCGGCGTCGAGGCGCTCGGCGAGCTGGAGGACATGGCCCGCTACACCACGCGCTACTACCACAACATCCGCCCCGAGGACCTGAAGTGGATCCTCGTCGAGGCCTCCGGCCGCATCCTGCCCGAGGTCGGCGAGGAACTCGGCCGCTACACGGTCACCGAACTGCGCCGCCGCAACATCCAGGTCCTTCTTCAGACCCGCCTGGAGTCCTGCGCCGACCGGGTGGCGGTCCTCAGCGACGGACAGCGCTTCCCCACGCGTACGGTCGTCTGGACGGCCGGCGTCAAACCCCATCCGCTGCTCGCCGCCACCGACCTGCCGCGCACCGGACGGGGCCGCCTGAAGTGCACCCCGGAGCTGGCGGTCGAGGGGCACGCGCACGCGTGGGCCGCGGGTGACGCCGCCGCCGTCCCCGATGTCACCGCAGGCGCGCCTGACACGGAGTGCGCCCCCAACGCACAACACGCGCTCCGCCAGGCGAAGGTCCTCGGCGACAACATCGTCCACTCCCTGCGCGGCGAGCCCCTCCAGACGTACGCCCACAAGTACGTCGGCTCGGTCGCCTCCCTCGGACTGCACAAGGGCGTCGCCCACGTCTACGGGCGCAAACTGAAGGGCTACCCCGCGTGGTTCATGCACCGGGCCTACCACCTGAGCAGGGTGCCGACCTTCAACCGCAAGGCGCGCGTGCTCGCCGAATGGATCCTCTCCGGCCTCTTCAAACGGGAGATCGTCTCCCTGGGTTCACTCGAACATCCCCGTGCGGAGTTCGAACTCGCGGCCGGTGGAAAGCCTCCTTACGACCCGAAGGGGTCGACCTGACCATCCCGAGGAACTCCTACGGCCACCCCGGCGTCTGACGGATGTCGGCCCGGTCGGCCACACTGCCAGACTGGTCCGCGCGTCAGGGCGGGCCGCCGCCCACCCTGCTCACCGAACCCACGAGGCTTTTCCCAAGTGCTGCACTTCCCAGGGGTCGTACCAAGGCACGGCCACCGCCGCGCCACCCCCGGGGGACCGGGCCGGGTCCGGAGCCGGTCGACGACCACTACACGAGGCAAGGATTCGTGAACTTCACGCGCTGGAGCGCCCGGCTCCCCGGAACGCAGCGCCGCGCCGCCGCGCGGACCGACCAGACGGTCACCCCGGACCGTCGAGGGGACGGCTCCGTCCCCGCGGCCCGCGCCGAACAACTGACCGACGACCCACCGTCGACCCCCGCCGTCGACGAACTGCCGGTACGCGAGGTCCTCGAACGCGTCCCGGCACTCGTCGCCCTCGTCCACGGCCCCGACCACCGCCTCGCCTACGTCAACGACGCCTACGCCACGGCCTTCGGCGGCCGCCCGCCGGGCGAACCGGCCGGCGAGGCCCTCCCCGAACTCCGCGACCTGGGCCTGCTGCCCCTCCTCGATCAGGTCCTGCGCAGCGGCAAGCCCCGCACGGTCAAGTCCCGCAAGGCCCCCGACGGCCGCTCCTACACCTTCACCTGCACCCCCGTCGCCGACGGAGCCGGCGACGGCGTCCTGATCTTCGCCACCGACGTCACCGACCACGCCGAGGCCGCAGAACGCCTCAGAGCCAGCGAACGCCGCCAGCGCGAGACGGCCGTCACCCTCCAGAGGTCACTGCTCCCCCAAGAGCTCGAACAACCGGACGACCTGCGCATCGCCGTCGCCTACCAGCCGGGTGGCACGGAGGCCGCGGTCGGCGGCGACTGGTACGACGTGATCACCCTCGGCGGCGGCCGCACGGCCCTGGTCATCGGCGACGTCATGGGCCGAGGCGTCCGCGCGGCAGCGGTCATGGGCCAGCTGCGCACGGCGGTGCGGGCCTACGCCCGTCTGGACCTCCCCCCGCACGAGGTACTGCAACTGCTGGACGGCCTGGCGACGGAGATCGACGCCAACCAGATCGCCACCTGCGTGTACGCCGTCCACGACCCGAACGAGGGCCGGCTGGTGTACGCCTCCGCCGGCCACCTCCCCATCCTCGTCCGCGACGAGAACGGCACGGTCCTGCGCGCCGACGAACCCACCGGCCCACCCCTCGGCACCGGCGGCTGGATGCACGCCTCGGGCTCGGTGCCGCTCACCCCCGGCTCCATGGCCGTGCTCTACACGGACGGCCTGGTCGAACGCCGGGACGCCGACCTCGACGAGGGCATCGAGGCCCTCCGGCACGCCCTCGCCGGCGCCACCGGCACCCCGCAGGTGATCTGCGACCGCCTGCTCCGCTCGGCAGGCGTCACCGCCGACCACGACGACGACGTGGCCGTCCTGGTCCTCCAGCACCCGGCCCGCACCGGCGCCGACAGCGAACTCTTCCGCAACGCCGCGCTGGAACTCCTCGGCGGCGTGGAAGCGGCCCCACGCGCGCGTGCGTTCGCCTCCGGCGTCCTCACCAGCTGGCGCTTCCCGGCCGACCTGCACGACCTGGGCGTCCTGGCCGCCAGCGAACTGGTCGCCAACTCCCTCCAGCACGGCACCCCACCCATGCGCCTCCGCCTCCGCCGCACCGACCGGCGCCTGATCATCGAGGTCACCGACGGCGACGACCACCTCCCTCGCCGCCGCCGCGCGGAACCGGGCGACGAGTCGGGCCGCGGCATCGCGATCGTGGCGACGATCGCCTCGGCCTGGGGCTGCCGGAGAACACCGGGCGGCGGCAAGGCGGTGTGGTGCGAGTTCGCGCTGCCGAACAAGTAAGGGGACGCAGCGGCGCGGCCGCGGGCCCTACGGTTACGCGTCCGCCGGCACCGGCTCCGCAGCCCCGCCGCGCGTCACAACCCGGCTCCGCGCCGACCACGGCCGGTCCTGCGCCTCGGTCAGCCGCCGCCCCAGCCGCAGGGCGAGGACGCTGATCCCCAACGAGAACAGCAGGAACGTCACGATGTACGGCGCGTGCAGCGAGGCCCCCATGGGCCCGCCCACCGCCGGCCCGACGGCCAGCGCCAGCTGCTTCACCAGCGCGAAGGCGGAGTTGTACTGCCCCGCCATCCCACTGGGCGCGAGATCCGCGACCAGCGGCGCCACGGTGGGCGACAACATCGCCTCACCCAGCCCGAACAGCGCGTACGTCGAGATGAAGGCGGCCGTCGCCATCTCCTGACTGCCGTGCCCCAGCCCGGCGTACCCCGCCGCGACCCAGGCCACCGCCCAGATCAGCCCGACAGCGGCGATCACGCGCGACCGCCGACGCCGCTCGACGAACCTCAGCACCAGGAACTGCGCCACGACGATCATCGCCGTGTTGGCGGCCAGCGCCGTCCCCAGCGCGGACGTGGAGATCCCGGCAGCCTCGACGCCGTACGCGCTGAGCCCCGACTCGAACTGCCCGTAGCAGGCGAAGAACAGCACGAACCCGAGCACACACAGCTGCACCATCGCCCGGTTCCCCAGCAACTGCTTCCAGCTGCCCTTGGCGGACGCCGCCGGCGCATCCCCGATCCGCGGAGAGCGCGGCATCCGCACGGTCACCATCACCACGACCAGCAGCAGGAACATCGCCGCCTCGATCGCGAACAGCAGCGTGAACGACGACACCCGGGTCGCGTCCACGAGGTGGCCCCCGATGAGCCCGCCGACGCCGAGCCCCAGGTTCTGCAGAAAGAACTGCATCGCGAACGCCCGCGACCGGGTCTCCGCCGACGAGCAGTCCACGATCATCGTCGCCAGCGCCGGCTGCATCACGGCCTGCCCGGCACCCAGCGCCGCCGCCGACAGCAGTACGGCGGTCGCGTTGCCCGCGAGCCCCAGGCTCAGCGCGCCGATCGCGGCGGTGACCAGGGCGGCGAGCAGCACCGGCAGCGGGCCGCGCCGGACGATGGCCCGCCCGGCGAACGGCAGCACGATCAGCGCGGCCACGGCGAAGACGGCGAGGACGAGCCCCGCCGTCATGGCTCCCAGCCCCCGCACCTGCGCCACATAGACGTACAGGTAGGGGACGGTGAAGCCGAGCCCGAAGGCGCTGAGTGCGTTACCCACGTGGATCCGGCGCATCGCTGCGCCCATCGCCCTGGTCACGTTCACCTCTCTCAAGACCGTGAAGTCTTCAGGGGTTAGACCTGAAGACTTCGAAACTAAACTTCGAAGCTAAAGAGTACATACAGAAGGACTTCAACGCCAACGGACCCCGTGCCATACTCGCCCCATGGGCGACACCCCCGGCGTCACTGAGCCGACCCTCGAAGAACAGATCGCCGCCTACCAGCGCGAGTTCCAGGACCTCGACCCGCAGGTCGAGAAGATCGTCTCGGCGCTGTCCCGGCTGAACCGCCGTATGAACGTCGCCTACGGCCGCCAGACCGCCGCGCTGGGCATCAGCAACGCCGACTGGGAGGTCCTCAAGGCCCTCGTCCTCTCCGGCGCCCCGTATCGCATGGGCCCCAGCGACCTCGCCAAGCGGCTCGGCCTCACGCCGGCCGCGATGACCCACCGGATCGACCGCATGGTCGCCGAGGGACTGGTGACCCGGGAGCGGGACGAGAGCAACCGCGTACGGGTGATCGTGGAGCTGACGTCGGAGGGCCGCGAGAAGT